>JANPDJ010000336.1:0-11076 GCA_031431395.1 Chloroflexota bacterium
GTTGGCGCGGGTCAGGTCCAGGTCGGACAGGATCCGGTCGGTTGCCGTGTCGCGCCGCAGCGAGAACCAGCGACGGCAGCCGTGCGCGTGGTACCAGCGCTCATCGAGCGGGCCCTTGGGATTCGCGCGGACGAAGACCCATTCGCCCCAGGCCGCGTCGTCCTTCGCCTGTTCCTCGGCCGGCATGGCAACGCCGCTCTCCGCGCCGTATCGGAACTCGGTCTCGTCGCGCGGCCCGCAGAACGGGCAGGGGATCAGCAGCACGGCCCGGTCAGTGCGCGACCGCGGCCGCGCCGTGTTCGTCCACCAGGACGCCGGACGTGAAGCGATCGAGGGAGAAGGGCGCATTGAGTTCGTGCGGAGCGCCCGTCGCGATCGTGTGGGCATACACCCAGCCCGAACCCGGTGTCGCCTTGAATCCGCCCGTGCCCCAGCCGGTGTTGACGAACAGGTTCTCCACGGGCGTGCGGCCGATGATCGGGGAAGCATCCGGGGCGATGTCCACGATGCCGGCCCACGTCCGCAGGACATGCACGCGCGAGAAGATGGGGAACAGCTCCAGGGCTGCCGCGAGCTGCCGCTCGATCACCGAGACCGAACCGCGCTGCGCATACGAGTTGTACGAGTCCATGCCGGCGCCCATCACGAGTTCGCCCTTGTCGGCCTGGCTCACGTACACATGGACCGTGCTGGACATGATCACCTTGTCGAGGACCGGCTCCATCAACTCGGACACGAGCGCCTGGAGCGGGTGGCTCTGGATGGGCAGGCGAACGCCGGCCATGTCGGCGAGGACGGTCGTGTGGCCGGCGGCCGCGAGAGCGACACGGTTGGCGCGGATCGGGCCCTTCGTGGTGTTCACGCCGGTCACCCGGCCGCCCGCGAGCTCGAGGCCGGTGACCTCGCAGTCCTGGATGATGTCCACGCCCAGGCGATCCGCCGCACGTGCATACGCCCATGCCACGCGGTCGTGTCGCGCGATGCCCCCACGCGGCTGGTACGAGGCCCCGAGGATCGGGTACCGCACGTCCGGCGAGACGTTGATGATCGGGCAGAGCTCCTTGAGCTCGGCCGGCGAGAGCCACTCCGCGTCGATGCCGTTAACGTGGTTGGCCGCGTTGCGCCGGTGGAACTCCCGCACCTCGGTCAGCGTCTGCGCCAGGCCCACCACGCCGCGCTGGCTGAGCAGCACGTCGAAATCGAGCGCTGCCTCCAGGCCTTCCCAGAGCTTCAGGGAGAACTCGTAGATCCCGGCGCTCGCATCCCAGAGGTAATTGCTGCGGATGACCGTCGTATTGCGGCCCATGTTCCCGAGCCCCAGCCAGCCCCGCTCAAGCACCGCGACATCGGTCATGCCGTGGTTCTTCGCGAGGTAGTAGGCGGTTGCCAGGCCGTGGCCGCCCGCGCCGACGATCACGGCATCGTAGGAACGCCTGGGCTCCGGGGAACGCCAGAGACGATCGGGGGCGCCAACGGCAGAGCCGTTCGTGGTGGCTGACACGCCGCAGATGGTAGCCGGGGTGCCGGACGGGGGGCGGCCGCAGACGGGGGGCCGGAGGCGCCCAGTCGGGCTCCCTTGCGCGGTCACGCGGCTGTCACGGACGCCGCTCCATACTCCGCGCCATGAGAGTCTTCATCGGTCTTGCGGCGATTGCCGTTGTCGTCGCGGCGTGCAGCACGAGCGGCGCGGTCTCATCGGGGGCGGGCACCCTGTCTCCCGGGACTGCGGCACCGGCGACGACCACGCCCGCGAGGACCCCTGTCGTGACCACCGCCGCGCCGACCGCCGCGCCGACCGCGGTTGCCCCGGCGTCCACTCCGGTCCCTCCTGCCTCGACCGGCCGGCCGTCTGCTCCCGCCACGCCCATCGCGACGGCGGCACCCCCGGCGACCGCATCGCCATCCACCGCGCCGTCCACGTTGCCGACAACGGCCTCAGGCTGGATGCGCTTGGACGCTGCGAACGGCCCGGCCGCCCGAGAGGACCAGACCTGGACCGTGGACGGCGACGGCCGGTACGCGTACCTCTTCGGCGGCCGCAGCGGCAGCGACGTCTTCGACGACCTGTGGCGGTTCGACCTCGCCAACGACCGCTGGCAGCAGCTGGCTGCCGGCCCAGGACCGAAGGCGCGGTTCGGCCACACGGCGACTTGGGTCGCCGGCGTGGGACTGGTCGTGTTCTCCGGCCAGGCCGGCAGTGCCTTCTTCAACGACACCTGGGCTTTCGTGCCGGAAGCGAACGCATGGAAGGAGCTGCCGTCCGGTGGCGCCGTCCCGGAGCCGCGCTACGGTTCCTGTGCCGGTCTTGCGCCCGATGGCCGCCTCTGGATCAGCCACGGCTTCACGGACCAGGGCCGCTTCTTCGACACCCGCGCGTATGACTTCGCGAAGGGCGCCTGGACCGACATCAGCCGCGAGAACCCGGTTCCGGTGATCCGCTGCCTGCACGACTGCCTCTGGACGCCCGACGGGCGGTTCGTGCTCTATGGCGGCCAGACGAACGGTGTCGCAGCGCTCGGCGACCTCTGGGTGCGCCAGGAGGACGGCGACTGGCAGCCCCAGGCCGACCCACCGCTGGCGGCCAGGCAGCTGTACGCGGTGGCGGCGATTGGTACGACGGCGTGGGTCTTCGGTGGGGCGGACAAGGACCGCACGCCGCTCCGCGACCTCTGGACGCTCGATCTCCGTGACTTCTCCTGGCACGAGGTGGCGCTCGGCGGCTCCATCCCGTCTGCCCGCCTGTCCGCCACGCTGGTCGCGGACCCCGCCCGGTCGCGCCTGCTGCTCTTCGGGGGGAAGAACGGCCAGACGACCTACGACGACCTCTGGGTGCTCAAGCTCCGGTAGTGCAGTCCGGCGCGGCCATCGCGATCGGCCCGAGAGCCTACGAACCCACCTGGACCGCATCCGCGCGACGGCGCAGCAATGCGAGCGCACTGAGCGGTGCGAGCAGGCTTGACCTGGGGTTGCCCGGGGTCGGGCGGTTCTCGAACCGCAGGAGCATCTCGCCGAAGGAGCCGCGGGCCGTGATCTCGTGGACGTTCCGTTCGCCGGTGGGATCGGCGACGAGCACGACGCGGGTGCGATCGGGTCCGATGCCCGCGAGACTGAGCGCTGCGACCACGTTGAGGTTGGCCGGGAACCCACGGACCGCCTCTGTGGCGGGTCCGTCGAAGACAACGGTTGGCTCCGTGAAGGCATCCACGTCGATCTCCCTCTCGACCAGGAACGGCGCGCCACGCAGCGCCCGTGGGGGCTTGGTCGTCCGAAGCTCGACGGCATCGAGACCGCCGATCCGCGCGGCCCTGATCGCGTCAAGGCCGCCGATCGCCCCGGAGGGCAGGAGGACGTGGTGGCCGGTCCGCTGGGCCGACGCCGTCAGCTCCCGCAACAGCGACGGGTCGGCGAGAGCTCCCACGGACATCGCCAGGACGTCCGCGCCGCCGTCCAGCCAGCGGCCGGCGCAGTCACGGATCACGTGGGGAGATGCGGCCTCGACCACGATATCCGGGGCGGCGTTGAGAACGGCGAGTGGGTCCGTGAACCACGCGCACCCGAGGCGGCCGGCAAGCTCCGCGAGGGGCTCCGCGCGATCAGGTGTGTCCGCCAGGGCCACGACGTCGATGACTCCGGCCTCACCCGCCGCAATGGCCGCCAGGAGGTAGCCGCCGATTGCCCCGGTTCCGACCAGTGCGAGGCGCATGATCGACCTCCATCACGTTTGCGTCTGATCACGGCGGGATGCGCACCCCCGGCGCGAGGCGGAATCGTAGTGCCGCCCATCTCTGGACGGGGCCGTCGTCCGTATCATCCCGGGATGGAAGCTACCGCTGGGCCGATCCTCGAGATCGGGCTGATTCTGCTGGCCGCGGTGGGGATCGGCTGGCTGTTCAGGCGGATCGGCCTGCCCGCCGTGGTGGGCTACCTGCTGATTGGGGTCGCGGTCTCGCCGTTCACGCCGGGGTTTGTGGCGGACCGGCAGCAGATCCAGCTCTTTGCAGATGTCGGCGTGATCCTGCTGCTCTTCGAGGTGGGTATCGAGGTTGACCTGAGGAGGATCCGCCGCGAGCGGCGTGCCCTGTTCATTGCGGCGCCGCTTCAGGTCCTGCTGACGACCGTCCTCGCGGGGATAGCCGCCTGGATGTTCGGGATTGCGCCGGCCTCCGCGCTCGTGCTGGGCCTGTGTGTCGCGCTCTCATCGTCTGTGGTCATCGTCAACATCACGCGGAGCCGCCGCCGCACGACGGACCGCGCAACCGAAGACGCTCTCCTGGGTTGGAGCGTCCTCCAGGATGTCACCGGAGTGGCAATGGCCGCGGTCCTGCTGGCCGCCGTGGGATCGAACGGCCTGCCGCCCGAGATCACGCTCCTCGGCCTGTTGCTTTTCGGCTCCTTGTCGCTGGTAGCAGCCCGGGTTCTCCCTCTGGGGCTGGGACGGATCAGCGACCAGCCCGACCTGTTCCTGATTCTCTCGGTGGCCTCCGGCTTGACGATCGCCGGGCTGGGAAGCGTGGTGTTCCACGTGCCCCTGGGCCTGGCCGCGTTCGTCGGGGGTCTTGCCGTCTCGGAGAGCCCAATGACCGTCCAGGCTCGCGGCCGTCTGCTGCCGTTCCGGGACCTGCTTGCCGTGCTGTTCTTCGTAGCACTGGGCATGCTCCTCGACCCGACGGAGTTGGTGGTCGGGATCCCGTGGCTGGCGGCCTTCGTCCTGCTCATCGTCGTCGCCAAGATCGCCGTCGCGTGGCTGCTTGCGCGGTACCTGGTCCGCCACGCGCGGCCACTCCAGGTCGCCGTCGGCCTGGGGCAGATCGGCGAATTCAGTTTCGTCCTGGCGACGGCCATTGCGGCCGCCGGGACGATTCCGATCTCCGTCTACACCGCCCTGGTGGCCGCCGCGGCCGTGTCGATCGCGGCGAGCGCAGTCGGCGTGCGCCTTGTGCCCGTCGAACCCCGAGGCCGCGAGAAGCCGGCCGCCTGAGCACGCGCCGGTCAGGTCGGCTGCGTTGGTGCCATCAACGGCGAGGCGGTTCTCCTCCATCGCACTGCCTCGCATCACCACCAGGATCGCGAGATGCAGGCCGACGCACGAACCATGCGTCTTCGCGCTGTTGAGCGCGTCCGGCAGGATGATGGCCGGCGCTCGCAATTGTCCGGGCAGGTGGTGCGTTGTCGCGGGCAGGAATTTCGGACGGAGGATCGTTCTCCGTGAAACCTTCGGATATGCTAGCGATCTTGGCGAAGGTGCCTGCCGCAGCATTTCCATTCGAGGTGCATCGTGTCGAAGATCCGTGAACTCAAGGACGCCTCCGTCCTGGATGCCCCCAGGTCGCGCCCCCGCGAGCTGAGTCCCGCGGCAGTGGCCCGCCAGAAGGAGAAGGCGCGACTGCGCGACCTGATGGCAAAGCTGACCGATCCGAGCCATGTGTACGAGATCGTGCTCGACGCCACGGAAAAGCCGCTCACCGTTCGCCAGAGATTGCTGAAGGTTGCCTCCGAGTCGGGCAAGGAGATCGTGGTCCGCAAGTACGGCAACGGGTTCGCGGTGGGCCTCATGACGCCCGAGCGCCGGTCGCGCCGCGGTCGCAAGCCAAAGAGCGCCGGCTGAGAACGCGCTCCCACTGACCGCCCGGCTGCCGTTCGGCGGCTGCCCGGCCGATGGGTCCGCCACCTCATCCCATGGCCAACCCCCGCCGCATCGAGTTCGGCTACAACCCACCCACCGGAAACCGGCTCATCGAGCGCGTGGACGGCGCCACGTTCGTCCGCGATCTGGGTCATGTGCTGGACATCGCCAGCCAGCACTTCTCGTCACTCTGGGTATCGGACCACTTCATGACGGGCGACCGCTTCCGGATGGAATGCTGGACGCAACTGGCATGGATCGCGGCGCGATACCCGGGGCCGCAACTGGGCACCATCGTGATGGCGAACTCGTACCGCCACCCTCCGCTCCTGGCGAAGATGGCGGCCAGCCTGCAGGTCTTCAGCCACAACCGCTTCGTCCTGGGGTACGGCGCAGGGTGGGCTGATGACGAATACCTGGCCTACGGCTACGAATTCCCGTCCACGCGCATTCGCATCGAGCAGATGGTTGAGGGCATTCGGGCCATCCGCGCCCTGTGGACCGAATCGCCCGCCAATTTCGAGGGGCGCTGGTACACGCTCCGCGACGCCTATTGCGAGCCTCGGCCCAACCCGGCGCCACCCATCATGATTGGCGGTGACGGCGAGAAATACCTGTTGCGGGCCGTCGCGGAGCACGCGGACTGGTGGAACGAGCTGACCAAATCCATTCCCATCCTGCGCCACAAGGTGGACGTTCTGCGCGCGCATTGCGCGGACGTCGGGCGTGACTTTGACTCCATCCTGAAGACATACACCTTCACGATCTATCTCACGAAGTCCAAGTCAGAATCGATCGCGTGGGCAGGTGCGGCGATGGACCGCGAGTTCCCGCCATTCGCCGGCACCCCGGCCGAATTGCGAGACCACATCATGGAGTTGCACGAGCTGGGCTTCGACCTGTTCCAGCTGGTTTTTGCGGGCTTCCCGGAAACGCATGACATCGAGCTGTTCGTGGACGAGGTCCTGCCCGCGTTCCGCTGACCTGTCGCTATGCGTTGGCCGGCGGCAGCCCGGCGGACGGCTTGGCCGGCAAGCGGCCCAGCCCCAGCCGGCGCCCGACGAACAACACCAGGAACACGACCAGGAGCAGGCCCGCCACGATGGGCAGGCCGACCAGGGCAAGCCAGATGGCCGCGACCATGACCCCCTGCGCGATTGTCACGAGCTGCGCGAGCGCGCGATCGACCTCGGCCGACAGGTCCCAGCCGCTGCTGACGTGCGCGACCGCCACGATCGGCACGGCATAGGTGACTGCCAGCGACCCGAGCGCCGCCTGGTCACTGAGGTGCGCCTTTTCAGTGGACAGCTGCTCGATCTGGCCCTGGACGTTCGTCAGCTGGTTCTGCACCTCCAGGATGTCGCTGATCTTTGTTGCCTGGACCATGATTGCCTGCAGGGCCCGCTCGGTCGCCCGGAGGTTGTCGATCCGTGCTCCCAGGTCCAGGACCAGGCCGGTCACTTCCACGGACCTCGTCTGCTCTCCGACGACATTGGTCGCGAGGCCGTGGAGCGCGTCCAGCGCGTCGTCCCACCGTTCTGCCGGGATGCGATAGGTGACGAGGGCGATCGACTGGTCATCGGAGTTGCTGCGGTCCGTGTCCGCCACGTAGCCGCCGAGCCCCACGATGCGCGCCCGCGCCTGGAGCAGCGATGCGTCGATGTCCTTCACCTCGAGCGCGAGACTGCCGGTCCGCACGATCAGCGGCCCGGACCCCATGTCGGCCGCCACCGGGTTGCCGCCCGTCCCGCTGCCGTCAGGCGCCCTCCCGGTGGTTGTTCCGTCGGGGGCGACACCGCCGTTCACCAGTCCGGCCGTGGTCTCCTTCACGTTCAGCGGTCCCGGGGACCCGGCGGGCGTCAAGCCGTCGGTGCCGGTGCGACCGCCCGAGGCGCCCGAGCTTGCGCAGGCCACCACGATCAGCGCGGAAATGGCCGCGAGTGCAATGAACCGGATGCGCGGCGATCCGTGGCGCCGCGTGGATGGACCCGTGAAGCGGAGCATCGTGCCGGACCTCAGGGCCGCCGAGCATCCCGCGTGGATCGTTCCGCCGGCCGTGGCGCTGAGACGGCGCGCGACCCGCTCCGGTTCCCCATTGGGGTACCCACGCGCCGCGGTCCCGCGTCCCCGTCCCATTCGGCCGGGTGGTGCATGCACGCACCACCCTCCGGCAGGTGGTCCCATCCAGGCCCGACCAAAGTACGGCTGGTTTCAGGCGCGGCGCACTCCTACGCTCCGTTCCGCAGCCAGCCGCACTGCACCCCTGACCACCGGGGTGTCCCAACGGCCTAACCGGTGAACCGAGCGAGGCGACCCCCAGATGGCATCAATGGCAGTCAACGAGATCGGCCCCATGCTCACCGCGACCGAAGTCGCCTCCATGCTCCATCTGCATGTGAACACGGTGAAGCGCCTGGGTGACCGGGGCGAGTTGCCGTTCTATCGCGTCTGCAAGCGCGGCGACCGCCGGTTCCGCCTTGAAGACGTCATGGAGTTCCTCGCCCGCAACCGCTAGTTCGCGGCCAGATCGGCTCCGCCGCCAGAACGGCTCCTCGGCCAGAACGGCTCCTCGGCCGCTGACCCGCATCCGTTACGGACCCGCGCCCTCGGGGTGCGTCGGAACGGCCTGGACGGCGCCCCAGAAGATGGCCAGGGCGCGGTCGATCTCCGCCGGGGTCACGTCGATGGGGGGCATCCAGCGCACCACCTGGTGCTGGAAGCCGGCACTGAGCAGGATCAGACCGTCGTCGATTGCGCGGGCGATGACCGCCTCGGCCATGGCCCCGTCCGGTTCCCGCGTGGTGCGGTCCTTCACGAATTCCACCCCGATCATCAGGCCCGGGCCGCGGACGTCGCCGATGCGTGGCTCCTCGGCCATGATGGCCTTGAGGCCGGTCATGAGCTGCGCCCCGGTGGCGGCGGCGTTGGCGACAAGGTTCTGGTCCATGATCGTCTGCAGGACCGCGACGCCTGCGGCGCAGGAGACCGGGTTGCCCCCGAACGTTGATCCGTGGGCGCCCACGCCCCAGCGCTCCTGGAGCTCGCGCCGTGTGACGATCGCGGACAGCGGCAGGCCGTTCGCGATGGCCTTCGCGAGGCAGACGACGTCCGGCACGATGCCGGCGTGCTCGAACCCCCACATCCGGCCGGTCCGCGCGAATCCGGTCTGCACCTCGTCCGCGATGAGCAGGATCCCGTGCTGGTCGCACAGCGCCCGAAGTTCCTGGAGGAAGGCAGCCGGGGCGGGGTAGTAGCCGCCCTCGCCCTGCACCGGTTCGATGAGCACGCCCGCCACCCTGGACGGCGCGATCTGCTCGGCGAAGATGCGCCGGAGACCCGCCAGCGCGCCGTCAACGGCCGCCTGCTCGTCGCCGCCGAAGTCCCGGTAGACGTTGGGGTAGGGCGAGATGAAGACGGACGGCAGCAACGGCTCGTAGCCCGTGCGGTAGTTGATGTTGGACGTTGTGACGCTGACCGATCCGAACGTGCGCCCGTGAAAGCCGCCAGTGAACGCGATCAGGCCCGGTCGCCCGGTGACGCGCCGCGCCAGCTTCAGCGAGGCCTCGATGGCCTCCGAGCCGGAGTTCGCGAAGAACACCGTGTCGAGCGGGTCGGGCATGACCGCGGCGATCATCTCCGCGAGGCGGCCCACCGGCTCCAGGTACCCGAGCGCGTTGCAGATGTGGAGCAGCTTGTCCACCTGCTCGTGGATGGCCTTCGTGACGGCCGGGTGGTGATGGCCCAGGGACGTCGTGGCAATGCCGGAGGCGAAGTCGAGGTAGTGGCGGCCGGCCGTGTCGATCAGCTCGTGGCCCTCCCCCCGGTCCCAGGAACGGCTGAAGTACCGTCCGAGGATCGGCGACAGGTGCGGCGCCGACAGCGCGGCAAAGTCGGGGGCCTGATCGTGTGCGATGGGGCTGGAGACGTGCTCCGGGGCGGTATGCATCGGGCGAGTATAGGCATCGGCGCGGCCTAGAATGCAGGCGGGCTCCGGCGACCGTTCGAGTCGCGTCGCCCTCCACCGCGATCGGAGCGGCCGCCCCGTGATCGACTTCGAGCTGAGCGAGGAACAGCGCCTCGTCCAGCGCACGGCCCGGGATTTCGCCGAGATGGAGATCCTGCCCCACATCCGCGAATGGGACGCGAAGGGCGAGGTGCACCCGGAGGTGTTCCGGAAGCTGGGGGCCCTTGGGTTCCTGGGTGCGCCCATCCCGGAGGCCTACGGCGGCGCCGGCGCGGATTACATCGCGTTCGCCCTGCTCTGCGAAGAACTGGAGCGGGCGGACACCGCGTTCCGCGTCGTGCAGAGCGTTCACGTGGGCCTGAATTCCCTCGCCATCCTCCAGTGGGGGACTGAGGAGCAGCGCCAGCGGTGGCTGGTTCCGCAGGCGCGCGGGGAGAAGCTGGCCACGTTCGCCTTGACCGAGCCCGGCGTGGGCACGGATGCGGCCAATCTCCAGTCCACCGCCCGCCGGGTGGACGACGGCTACGTCCTGAACGGCCAGAAGATCTGGATCAGCCTCGCGGATATCGCCGATCACTTCCTCGTCTTCGCAACGCTGGACCGATCCAAGGGCTGGCGCGGCATCACGGCGTTCCTGCTCGAGCGCGGCATGGCCGGGCTGTCCAGCGGCTCGCTCCACGGGAAGCTGGGGATCCGGGCGGGCAACACCGGTCTCCTCAACTTCGAGAACCTGTTCGTGCCGGAGGAGAATCGCCTTGGGGAGGAAGGCGAGGGCTTCCTGATCGCGATGAGCGCAATCGATCAGGGCCGCTACACCGTGGCGGCAGGGGCGGTGGGTCTCGCCCAGGCCTGTCTCGATGCTTCCCTGAGGTACGCGCACGAGCGTCAGACGTTCGGGCAGGAGATCGGCCGGCACCAGCTGGTCAAGCAGATGATCGCGAAGATGGTGGCCGGCATCGACGCCGGCCGGCTGCTGGTCTGGCGCGCAGGCGCCTTGAAGAATCGCGGACGGCGCAACACCCGGGAGACGTCGCTCGCGAAGTGGCACGCGACGGAGCATGCGGTCGCCTCCGCGCTGGACGCGATCCAGGTCCACGGCGCGAACGGGTATTCGGACGAGTTCCCCGTCGAGCGGTACCTGCGGAACTCCAAGGCAGCCGTGATCTACGAGGGCACGAGCCAGCTGCACACGCTGATCCAGGCGGACTACGCCCTCGGCTACCGCGAGGATCGGCCGCTCCGCTGTGCCCCGTGGCCGGCGCAGGGCTTCGAGCGCTCGTGACCGCAGGTCGAAGCGGCCGCCGCGACAAGCAGGGTGCGCCGTACGTCAACCGCGAGGCCCGGCGCGCAAGCGGTGTCCGTGGGCCAGTCGCGCCGGCCGGTGGTCCTCGACCGCGGCGGGCACCACGGCCCCGCGGGCGCTCGTTCCGTGACCGGTTCTTCCCCGCTCCTCCGCCGGCGCGGCCGGGCGCCTGGCCGGCCGGACAAC
>JANPDJ010000337.1:0-12983 GCA_031431395.1 Chloroflexota bacterium
CCCGAACGTGGATCTCCTCTGTGCGCTCCTGGATCACGGCGCCGGTGTCGGGCTCCAGGTACAGGTCCCGCTGGGAGCAGATGTTGTTCGTGATGCCCCATGCGAGATGGCGGTTGCGCCCGAACGTCAGGCCCGGGTAGCCGACGAAGCCCGCCCCGGCGCAGTCGAACGAGCCGCCCGAGAGGCGCACCTCGTAGAAGGACGATGCGGCCTCGTAGGGCATGTGCGGGTCGCTCGCCAAGATGGGCTTGCCGGAGCGGGAACGAGACCCCGCCACGACCCAGTTGTTGCTGCCGCCCATCGGGTCCGCAGCGCCGAAGTCTCCCGCGCCGAAGCCCAAGGCCGCGCCGATGTCCCCGGCCGCGCCGAACCCGCCGGCCCCCGCTCCTCCCCCGGTGAACGACAGCGGCCCGGCGCCTGGGGGGATCCGGTGAGCCGATGGACCCGTGCCGGCCGTCGCGGGAACCGCAAGAGAGGCCAGCGGCAGGAGGCTCACGTCCCGCGCGGTGCTCTCCCCGTGCGGCACGATCGACTGCCCGTCGGCCTCGCGCATGCGCTCGATGAACGCGTCGTAGAGCGGCCCGGCGCCCACGGTGCGCTTGACCAGCTCCGGAACGCTGATCACCCACGGGCGGCCGGTGAGCTGCCAGCGCCATGACATTGCGCAACGGACGCTGTCCAGCGCGGTCCACAGCGCGGGCTCCGCGTCGAGCAGGTCGTACTCGATCGGCAGCACACGGTGCTCGCGCGCCTCGTCGGCTGCGGCGTTGACCCCGGCCGCGAATGCCTCGAAGAGCGCCAGGGTCTCCGCGGGCAGGCGGTCGCATTCGGCCGCGGCGAGTCGCGGGTGATCCATCGTGCGCGCCAGCACATCGGCATCCAGGCCGGCCTCGCCCAGGAGTTCGGCCAGCCGGCCGGACGCGCGCCGCCGCCGGAGGTCCATCTGGAAGAGGCGATCCTGGGCCATCACGTAGCCGTAGGCCACGAAGAGGTCGTGGTCAGTGTCCGCGAAGATGTGCGGCACGCCCCGAGCATCACGGAGGATCTCTACCTCGGCGTGGACCGGGAGCCCCGCGATTCCATCGACGCGGGGGAGGCGACGCGCGCATTCGGCCGCCCACCAGTCGTCGAACTCAGCGCGATCGATGCCATCGGCAGCGCAGACCGCCTCGATCGTGAGGCCCTCTCCCAGGCGCCGGAGGCGCGCGCGACTCGCTGGATCCGTCACCGCTCACTCCGCCTTCCTGAACGTCGCGCCGTCGCCGCGGCGCATTCGCAGCGTCCGCCCAAGCCTGAGATACCAGATACTGGACGCGGGGAGCGTACCGCATCAGGGGGACCGCAATGCTCGTGGGATCCGTCAGCGATGAGCGATACGTGGCGCTGCACGACGTCTCCGTCGAGTTCGAGCACGACGGCAGGACCGTGGCGGTCGCCACCTCCACCGCCCGTGGCCGGATCATCGCGGACCTCGAACCGGGGTCGTACCGCATGACGCTGCGCAAGGACGGCTTCGGGCGGAAGGGGATCACGCTCGATCTTGGACCCGGCGACGCTCCGAGGCAGTTCCGGCTCCTCTCGGACCGGCTCACGGGTTACGTCTGGCCCCGGTGGGTCCGGTCCGGCGAGCGCGCCGAACTCTGCTTCCACGGCACAGAACCGTTCCGGCTGGCCCTGGCGCGGTACGGTGCGGCGCGGGAATTCGTTCGCGTGCTTGGCTGGTTCGACGAGCACGGCCCGAACGCGTTCATGCAGGTCACCCCCGACGGCGACTGGACGCAGACCGGGATCCGGTTCAACCGCGTCGGCTTCGGGAACAACCCGCACCACACGCAACAGGTGACGGCGCCAGATCGGTCCGGGCTGTACTACGTGGAGCAGAAGGGCGAATCCGGCGCGTGGTTCTCGGCTCCGTGGATCGTCTCGCCGGCGCCCGGCGCCCCGACCGCGCCCATCGCCGTGGTTCTCTCCACGAACACGTGGAACGCGTACAACAACTTCGGCGGGCGGTCCAACTACATCAACGCAACGGGCCTGCCGCCCGAACCCACCGTCAACAGCCGCCAGGAACTCCCGCGGTTTCGCGCAGGCCTGCCGCCGGAATGGGTCGCGCCCGATTCCGCGTACCTGCCCCTGTCGTTCGAGCGGCCGGAGCCGTTCAACATGGTTCCCGAGGGTGCGCAGCCCGGCGATCCCATCGAAGGCCGGCAGGCGAACCATCTCGCGCCCGCGGAGTGGCGGCTGCTCGCCTGGCTGGAGCGGGAGGGGTTCACGTACGACGTCTACGCGGACGCCCAGCTCGACGACGGCACGCTCGATCTCGCCCGCTACGGGGTCCTGATGATCAGCGCCCACCCCGAGTACTGGACGCAAACCGCGTTCGACCGCACCCGGACGTGGGTGGACGGCGGCGGCGGCCGCCTGATGTACCTCGGCGGCAACGGCCTGAACTGCGAAGTGGAACTCTCCGGGCCGGGATCATCCGTGATGCGCACGCGGTCCCACCTGGCGTCCACGGATGGCTCACTGGGCCAGTGGGATCCGGCCGACCCGTCCCGCTGGCTCGAGTCGCGCTTCCACCGGAGCACCGGGGTATCCGAGGCCGCCCTGACGGGAGTCGTCACGACCGAGACCGGGATCATGACGGCCGCTCCGTACCGGGTTGTCAGGGGCGACCACTGGGTATTCGCTGGGACCGGCATGGACACGGGATCGATCTTCGGGACGGAGAGCCTGCACGAGCGGGTGTCTGGAGGGGCGTCGGGCCATGAGACGGACAAGATGAGCGCCAGCTCCCCGGCCGGCACGATCCTGCTCGCGAAGGGCTTGAACCCGGACGACGGTGGCGCGGAGATCGTCCTGCACGAAACGGCGACCGGCGGCGCGGTCTTCTCCGTGGGGTCCATCACCTGGCCGGCATCGCTGATGGTTGACGACGGCGTGTCGGCCGTAACGCGGAGCGTGCTCACGCGGTTCCTGGCGCGCTGACCACCGGCCCGCCGCGGCGGGCCTTACTCGCACCTTGAAGTCTGATATCTCAGGCGCTACTCTGCCCAGACCTCACGGTGGAGGCGGGTCATTGCCCGCGACGCGTCGAGGGTTCTGGAGGAGGATCAGGTATGCGCCTGCGGGCCATGACCCTTGCGGCGGTCGCAATGCTGGTATTCGGGGCCTGCTCCTCGACGCCGGCCGCCACGACCAAGCCGAGCGCAGCTGCGACTGCGGCAGCGACGGCAGCCGGCGGAGCGCCCGCCGGGCAGCTCAACTTCACGCGGTTGAGCGACTACCCGACGTGCTTCCACCCCATCTGCTTCCAGACCGGCAACCAGTTCCTGGCCTTCCAACTGCTCTTCAACGGCCTCGTGAAGCGCGACCAGGCCGAGAAGATCATCGGCAGCCTGGCCGAAAAATGGGACGTCAGTGCGGACGCCACGACGTATACGTTCCACCTGGACATGCACGCTGTGTGGCACGACGGCAAGCCCGTGACGGCTGAGGATGTCGTCTACACGGTGACGGAAGGCCAGAAGAACGCGCAGGCCTACAAGGACAACGGCACGTACCCCATCACCGCCTGGTTGAATACCAAGACGGTGGAGGCCGTTGACGCGAACACGGTCAAGTTCACGCTCTCCGCGCCCAGCGCGGTCTTCCTCGACCAGATCACGGACCCGGCCTACATGATCATGCCGAAGCATGTCCTGTCCGGGCAGACCGCCGACCAGCTCAAGACCGGCGACTTCGGGACCGGCAAGAAGGTCGTGGGTTCCGGCCCTTACAAGCTGGTGTCCTACGCGCCGGACCAGGTCATCGAGTTCGCGGCCAACACGGACTACTTCAAGGGTTCGCCGAAGATCGCGAAGATCTTCTACCGCCTCAAGGTCAGCCCGGATACCGCCGCAGCGCAGCTCCAGAGCGGCGAACTCGGCATGGTCCTGGACCTGAAGCCGTCCGACTTTGATGTCCTCGCCAAGGCCAAGGGCATCAAGGTGCTCCAGACGCCCGGACTGGGCCAGGAGTCCATCCAGTTCCTGACCACCCAGCCACAGGTCTCGGATGCCCGGGTCCGCCAGGCGATCTACTACGCCTTCGACCGGAAGACCCTCCTTGCGACCGTCTTCAAGGGTGCCGGCCGACTGCTCTGGATCGACGCCGGCTTCGATCCCAACGATCCCAAGCTTGACAAGTACGACTTCAACCAGGCCAAGGCGAAGGACCTGTTGGCTGCCGCGGCCAAGGACGGCAAGTACGACGCAACCAAGCCCATCCGGATCATCTACTCCACGGAAGAGCCGGGCTGGCCAGAGATCGCGGCCGCGCTCGACAGTGACCTGAAGAAGGCCGGCATCGTCCACGAGATGATCCCGCTCGACGGAGCAGCCTGGGAAGCCAAGCTGGGTACGAAGGACTGGGACGCCACGGTCCAGTGCTGCGGCTCCCCGGGGCTTGGCCCCTTCAAGGCCATCGGCCTCTTCCCGGGCGGGACGAAGTACGACAACAAGGAGATGAACGACCTGTTCACCAAGGTTGGGACCACCGGCGACGCCGCCGCGCGGACCGCGATCTACGGGCAGATCGGCCAGATCCTCAACCAGAACGTCCCGTACAACTGGCTGTGGGCAGTCGCACACACCGACGCCTACACCGACAAGCTGACACCGCAGATCTACCCGAACGCACGCGAGTCGTTCGCGCAGGTCGAGCAGTGGACGCTCAACCCGTAGCAATCCTGTTGCGCGACTGACGGGTCGCACTCCACACGTGCACATGGTGCCCATCGATCTGACAGCCTCTGCGCGCGAGCGCTGAGCGGCCACGATCGATGGGCACCTACGTTGCGCGACGCATCCTCATCTCGATCCCGGTCCTGTTCGGGATCACGATCCTCGCGTTCGGCGCGCTGTCCCTCGCGCCGGGCGATCCGCTCACCTCCCGCATGGACCCCGAGCTGCTCTCGCGCATGACGGCCGAGGAGATCGCCAGCGCGCGGCATGCGCTGGGCCTCGACCAGTCGGCCCCGGTTCGCTATCTGCTCTGGCTGGGGGGACTGCTGCGCGGCGACTTCGGGTACTCCGTGGTCAACCAGCGGCTCGTCGTGGACGAGCTCTCCGCGCGCCTCCCACCGACGCTGCTGCTGATGACGACGGCCCTGCTGGTCGGCGTGTTCCTGGGCGTCGCGTTCGGAATCCTGGCCGCGATCCGGCAGTACTCCTGGCTGGACTACGCGCTGACGGCGTTCTCGACGTCCTTCATCGCGATCCCGGGCTTCGTCGTGGGGCTCGTGATGATCTACCTGTTTGGTGCGGCGCTGAAGATCCTGCCCACCACCGGCATGTTCACGCTGGGCAAGGGGAACTCACTGGACGACCTCGCCGCGCACATGGTGATGCCGGTCTCGCTGCTGGCCGTGGGCCTCTCCGCGCAACTCACCCGGTATACGCGGGCGGCCATGCTCGAAGTCCTGAGCGCGGATTACGTGACCACTGCCCGCTCCAAGGGCCTGCGCAGCCGGATCGTGCTCCTGCGGCACGCCTTCCGAAATGCGCTGATCCCCATCGTGACCGTCATCGGGCTCACGCTCCCGGACCTTGTGGCCGGCGCGGTCATCACGGAGTCGCTGTTCGGCTGGCCGGGCATGGGCCAGATGGCCGTCAAGGCAGCGTCGAGTCGTGACCCGGCACTCCTCATGGGGGTGATCATCGTGGTCGCCTCGGCCGTGCTGATCAGCAACCTCGTGGTCGACGTGCTGTACGGCGTCGCGGATCCGCGGGTCCGACTCGGCGCGCGGGCGCGTGCATGACGACCGGCGATCCCGCGTGGGCGTCGAGCCAGGTGGTGCAGGAGCACGACACCCTGTTCCGCCTTGCGCTGCGACGATTCGTCCGCCATCGACTGGCGATCATCGGGGTGGCGATCCTCGCGGCGATTGCGGCACTGGCGGTGCTTGCCCCGTTCCTCACGCCGTTTTCGGCCGAGGATCTCGACCTGCTCTCGATCCGCCTGCCGCCCAGTAGCACGCACCCCCTGGGAACGGACCCCCTGGGCTTCGATGTCTGGAGCCGCGTGCTGTTCGGCGCCCGGACGTCGCTCGTCGTGGGCTTCGGGGCGGTGGCGATCTCGCTGATGATCGGGACGCTGCTTGGCGTGACGGCGGGCTTCTACGGCGGCTGGATCGACCAGGTCATCGGCCGCCTGACGGACACGATCCTGAGCCTGCCGGCCCTGCTCCTCGTGATCGTGTTCGTCTCGATCGTGGGCCCCAGCCTGCAGTCCGTGATCGTCGTGATCGCACTCCTCACGTGGCCCGGCATCGCGCGACTGGTGCGCGGGCAGTACCTCGCGCTGCGCGAGTCCGAGTTCGTGACCGCCGTGCGCGTCGTCGGGGTGACCGATGGGGCGATCATCTTCCGGCACCTCCTGCCGAACATCCTCGGGCCCCTGAGCGTCGCCGCCACGTTCTACACGGCCCAGGCGATCCTGCTCGAAGCGGCTCTCTCATTCCTGGGCCTGGGCGTGAAGCCGCCGACGCCGTCCTGGGGAAACATGGTCAACCAGGCCCAGAACGCGGCAACCCTGCAGCTTCTGCCGTGGACCTGGGTCCCGCCTGCGCTGGCCATTGCGTCGATCGTGCTGGCGATCAACTTCATCGGCGACGGGCTGCGCGACGCACTGGACCCCCGGAGCAACGTCCGCCGGGGATAGCCCGCCCCGCTCCTATCCCTCGGCGGCCGCCGGGTATGAACCCAGCACACGCACGAGGGCCGCGTGCTCGCGGAGCGCGGCCAGCGCGGCCGCCAGTGCCGGGTCGTCCACGGCCGCGTCCAGGTCGGCCCAGAAGACGTACTCCCAGCGCGCCGCACGCGACGGTCGCGATTCGAGGCGCGACATGTTGATGCCGCGCTCCGCGAAGCACCCCAGGCATCGCCACAGCGACCCGGGTATGTTGCGCGTGGCGAAGACCAGGGTGGTCTTCGGCCGGGACGACGGACGCGGGCGGATCCACGCTGCCGGCAGGTGGGCCGTCCGGGCGAGAACCGCGAACCGCGTGTAGTTCGCATCGCCAGACTGGACGTTCTCCGCCAGGATCTCCAGCCCGTACAGGGCGGCAACGCGGGCCGACGCAACGGCCGCCGCGCCCCGTTCGTCGCGCTCCTTGATCATCTTCGCGGAGCCCGCCGTGTTGTAGGCCGTCATGACCTGCCACGGCCGTGTCCGGAGGAACTCGTCCGCCTGCGCGATGCCCTGCGGGTGGCTGTAGACCCGCTCGATGTCGTCAAGGCGCTGGCCCGGCAGTGCCATGAGGGCGAGCCGGACGGGCACGGTGACCTCGCCGGTGATGCGCAGGTCGAACTCGTACAGGAGGTCGTATGTCTCGCGAATGGACCCGCCGAGCGAATTCTCGATCGCCACGACGCCCGAGTCCACCGAACCACTGGTGACGGACTCGAAGACCGCGCGCCACGACGGCACGGGAACGGCCATCGGCGACGCGAAATAGGCGAGAACGGCCTCCTCGGAGAATGCGCCGGGCTCGCCCTGGTAGGCGACGCGCCGGCCGGCCGCGGTCCCGCCCGGCCCCGGCTCAGTCACCGCTTCACCGGTTGAACCAGTCCGTCACGTCAATCGCGCCGGCCGTCTCGTCCAACTCCGCCCCGCCGGTTCTTTCGCCGGCACGAACACGCCTGCGGTTGCCCGCCCCGTCGGCGGCGCCCGACCAGTGCTCCTCCGCGAGGAGGCTATTGATGGCCGAGATGTAGGCCTCGACCGACGCGGCGATGAGATTGGCCGACCGCGCGCTGCCTTCGTACTGCCCGGTGGACCGCGGGCCCATCGCGGACTCGGGCGGCGCCACGGTCACCGTCACCACGCCGTCGGAATCGGGCCCTTCGGCGACTGCATGGGCTTCGTAGGCCATGAGGCGCGGCCGGCCGGCCAGGACGCCATGGAGCGCGGCGTCCACGGCGCGGTAGAGCGCATCGACGGGACCGTTGCCCTCCGCGCTGGCCTCCCACTGGTGATCGCCCGAGGCGATGACCACGGCACCCCGGCTCTGCACGTTGGACCCGGAATTGATGGTCCAGCGGGCGAGGTGGAGCGTTTCCGCGGCCGGACTTCCGGCGGGCGTGGCCTGCGCGGCAGGCCGGCCCTCGATGGTCATGACGACGACGCCTCCTCACGTCGAGCGCCGGTCGGACGGTGCCCGGCCGTCATGCGCCGGCACCGGCGGATCCGGCCGTCCCCAGCCGCTCCACGATGGCCTGCGTCATGGCAGCAGTGCCCACGGACCGCAGGCCCGACGCGTCCGCCGCGACGACCCGCATGAGGTCGGGCGTCCGGAAGCCGTCGTCCAGCGCCGCGGCCACGGCGGCTTCCACGGCCGCAGCTGCCTCGCCCTGGCCCAGCGACCAGCGCATGAGCAGGGCGCCCGAAAGCACGGTTCCAATGGGATTGGCGACATCGCGCCCGGTCATGTGCGGAGCGGAGCCGTGGCCGGGCTCATACAGGCCGTGCAGGCCGTGAGCGGTTCGCCGCTCGCCGATGGACGCCGAGGAGAGCATCCCCAGTGAGCCTGCCAGCACGCTCGCCTCGTCCGACAGGATGTCGCCGAACATGTTCTCCATCACGAGCACGTCGAAGCCCGCCGGGCGGGTCACGAGGCTCATGGCGCACGAGTCCACCAGGCGGTGCTCCACCTCCACGTCCGGGTACTCGGGCCTGATCTCCTCGACGATCTTCCGCCAGAGCCGGCTCGAGGAGAGCACGTTGGCCTTGTCGACGCTCGTGAGCCGCTTCCGCCGGCCGCGGGCAAGCTCGAAGGCGAGCCGGACGACCCGGGCGATCTCGCGTTCCGTGTAGGTCAAGGTGTCCACGGCCGAGCGGCCATCGGGCCCGGACCGCTCCTCGGACGGGCGGCCGAAGTACAGGCCACCGGTCAGTTCGCGGACGATCAGCAGGTCCACGCCCGCGAGCAGGTCGGGCCGCAGCGGCGCGGACGCGATGAGCGCGGGATGGATCGAGACCGGTCGCAGGTTCCCGTACAGCACGAGAGCCCGGCGAAGCGCAAGGAGGCCCTGCTCCGGCCGGACCGCTGCGTTCGGGTCGTCCCATTTCGGGCCGCCCACGGCGCCCAGGTAGACCGCGTCCGCGGCAGCGCAGCGCGCGATGTCCTCGTCGCGGATGGCGACCCCGTAGGCGTCGATCGCCACGCCGCCCATGAGGACCTCGTCCCAGGCTACCCGGAAGCCGAACCGCTCGCCGGCGGCATCGACGACGCGCCGGCCGGCGTCCAGGACCTCCGGGCCAACCCCGTCCCCAGGGATGGCCACAACGCGATAGCTCATCGTCACGGCAGGTGGGCTGCCGTATCCGGCTCCACGAAGGCGCCTGCCACCAGGCGGATCTCCGCTCCGTGCAGCTTGTTCATCGCCACGAGGTAGGCCTCCAGCGAAGCCTCGATGATGTTGGTGGAGAGGCCGTGTCCGCTCACCTCCAGTGCGCCCGGCCCTTGGTCCGTGGACCGGCGGCAGCGAACGAGCACCTGGCCCTGCGCATCCTCGCCCGCGGACACCGCGCGGATCTCGTACACCGTGAGGACGGGGTGCCAGCCCAGGAGCGGCCCCACGGCCTGGTCCACCGCGGTGAACAGGGCGTTGACCGGCCCGTTCCCACGCGATTCGGCAGAGCGCTCTTCCCCGGCGACGGACAGGGAGACCGTTCCCGTCGCCTGGCCGAGGTGGGACGACGTGACGTTCCAGCCCTGCAGGATCACGCTTTGCGGGACTTCCGCAGTCCGCTGCTCAACGAGTGCGAGCAGATCCGCGTCCGTGACTTCCTTCTTGGCGTCCGCAAGGGCGATCGCCTCGCGGTAGATCGCGTCGAGCGCGTCGCCCTCCACGTCGTGGCCCAGTTCCTTGAGCTTGCCCTGCAGGCCGCGGCGACCCGAGAGCTTGCCGATCGTGAGCTGGCTGCCCTGCAGGCCCACCGATTGCGGCGTCATGATCTCGTAGGTCAGCGGGTTCTTCAGCATCCCGTCCTGGTGGATGCCGGACTCGTGCGCGAACGCATTGGCGCCCACGATGGCCTTGTTCGGCTGGACCGCGAACCCCGTGAGGTAGCTCACCAGCCGCGAGGCGGCCGTGATCTGCTCCGTCTGGACGCCGCTGGTGAGGTCCGGGAACTGCGAGGGCCGCGTTCGCAGCGCCATGACGACCTCTTCGAGGCTGGCGTTGCCGGCCCGTTCGCCCAGCCCGTTGATCGTGACTTCCACCTGGCGCGCGCCGGCCTGGATGGCCGCCAGGGTGTTCGCCGTGGCAAGGCCAAGGTCGTTGTGGCAGTGGACGGACACGGTGGCGTCCCGCCCGACGAGGTTGACGACACGCCCCACCAGCGCACCGAACTCTGCCGGGATTGCGTACCCGACGGTGTCGGGGATGTTCACGGTGGATGCGCCCGCATCCACCACGGCCTCGTAGACCTGCATGAGGAAGTCCAGGTCCGTGCGCGAGGCGTCCTCCGCGCTGAACTCGATCTCCGCATCCGCGCCCAGCGCCTGACGGCCGTAGCGCACCCACTGGCGCGCCGAAGCCAGAGCTTCATCGCGACTGATGCGCAGCTTGTGCTTGAGGTGGATATCGCTGGTGGCGATGAAGACGTGCAGGTGCGGCCGCTCCGCCACCCGGATGGCCTCCACGGCACGCTGTGGATCGCCGTCACGGCACCGTGCGAGCGCGGCGACGGCGATGCCGCCCTTCGTTTCGCGGGCAATGCGCTGGACGGCCTCGAAATCGCCGGGTGACGCGGCCGGGAAGCCCGCCTCGATCACATCGACCTTCAGGCGCATCAGCTGACGCGCGACGTCCAGCTTCTCGGCGGCCGTGAGCCCGGCGCCGGGCGCCTGCTCGCCGTCGCGCAGCGTGGTGTCGAAGATCCGGACCGTCCCGGCGGGGACGCGCGCCCCGCCGGAAGAGATGCCGCTCACCGGGAAGGGTTCGAGCCGGCAGCAGGTGCCGCCGGGGAGGCCGCGCCCTTGTGGCCGGCGGCAGCCTGGGCCTGGCCGGCGCGGACAACCACCGGGTTGAGGAATGCCATCTGCGCGCGCAGGTCCGCGCCGATCTGCTCGATCTGATGGGTGCGGTCCGCCTCGCGCATCCGCTCGAAGTTCGGGCGGCCGTTCTCGTTCTCGGCGATCCAGTTTCGGGCGAACGTGCCGTCCTGGATGTCACGCAGGACGTCCCGCATGATCGTGCGGGTGCCCTCGTTGATGATCCGGGCGCCGGACACGTAGTCGCCGTACTCGGCGGTGTCGCTGACCGAGAAGCGCATGAAGTTGAGGCCGCCGCGGTACATGAGATCCACGATCAGCTTGAGCTCGTGGAGTGTCTCGAAGTACGCGAGCTCCGGCTGGTAGCCGGCCTCGACGAGCGTCTCGAAGGACATCTTGACCAGGGCCGACGTGCCGCCGCACAGGACGGACTGCTCGCCGAACAGGTCCGTCTCGGTCTCTTCCTTGAACGTCGTCTCGAGGACGCCGGCGCGGGTGGCGCCAAGGCCACGGGCATAGGCCAGCACGCGCTTCCGGGCCGTTCCGCTCTCATCGCGATGGATGGCGAACAGGGCCGGGACCCCGCCTCCCGCCTGGTAGACACTGCGGACCAGGTGGCCGGGGCCCTTGGGCGCGACCATACCCACGTCCACGCCCTTCGGCGGATCGATCAGCCCGAAGTGGATGTTGAAGCCGTGGGCGAACAGGAGCAGCTTGCCCGCCTTCAGGTTCGGCAGCATCTCCTTCTCGTAGACCGTCTTCTGCGTCGTGTCCGGCAGGGCGATCATGATCACGTCCGCGCGCCGGACGGCCTCGCCGACATCGGCGACCTCCAGGCCCGCCTCAGCGGCGAGCGCGCGGCTCTTCGAACCCGGCGCAAGGCCCACGATCACCTTCACGCCCGACTCGTGCAGGTTCAGCGCGTGGGCATGGCCCTGGCTGCCGTAGCCGATGATCGCGACCGTCTGGCCGGCCAGCGCGGACGGATCGGCGTCGTTGTCGTAGTACATCTTCGCGGTCATGGTGGTGCGGTCTCCTCCGGTGGCTGGACTGGCTGATGGCAAGTGCGCCCGTGGCGCGCCTTATCGTTTAATTGCCTCCTCGATGGAGCCGGAGCCGCGCGTCATGACGACGGTGCCGGTCCGGACAAGCTCCTTGATCCCGAAGCCGCGAAGCAGCGCGACGAGGGCGTCCACCTCGGCTTCCGTTCCGGGCGCTTCCACGATGACGCAGTCCGCGGCGAGATCCACGATTCGCGCCTTGTACAGCTCGACGATCTTGATGATCTCCATCCGGTTGCGATCCGTCGCGCGCACCTTGATGAGCGCAAGTTCATGCTCCACGGTTGCCTCGGACGTGACGTCCTGGACCTTCAGGACGTCGATCAACCGGTACAGCTGCTTGGTGGCCTGCTCCACGGCGACATCGTCGGCCCGGAGCGTGATCGTCATGCGGCTGATGTCCGGCTGATCAGTGTGGCTGACGGCGAGTGACTCGATGTTGAAGTTGCGCGCGCGCATGAGGCTGGCGACGCGATTGAGCACGCCAGGCTTGTTGAGCACGATGGCCACGAGGACATGGCGATGGGCCGTGCCGGTACCCGGCAGGGCTCGCGCGGGCGGTGCGACATGGGCCGGCGCCCCGGGGGCGTGCTGGGCGTGCGGCACCGCCCCCGGGGGAGTCGCGGCAGGACCGGAAACCGACGGCCCGGTGGGTGCGCCCGTGATGCCTGGATCAGCGCTCATTCGTCGGGCCCGCCCCATGTCTCGATCAGGTCTGACAGGCCTTTGCCGGCCGGCATCATCGGGAAGATGTTCTGCTCCTCGGCGATCTCGAACCAGATCAGCGCCGGCCCCTTGACCGCCTGAGCTGCCCGGATGGTGTCATCCACGTCCTCCGGCCGGCTGATCCGCCAGCCCGGAATGCCGAATGCGTCCGCCAG
>JANPDJ010000338.1:0-16208 GCA_031431395.1 Chloroflexota bacterium
CCCCCCCCCCCCCCCCCCGCCGCCGGGCCGGGCCCCCGCAGCCCCCGGGTTCACCCGCCCACCTGGGCCCCGCCGGACCCCGGCCGGGCGGGACAACCCGGAGGGGCGCCTCGACGGGTTCCCCTCCGCCACTCCGCGTCCGCTGCCGGCCGCTCAGTCCGCCAGGTCGCGTCGCGAGATCCCGCAGCCGCGAGCTTCTCGGCCCGGATGATCGCTGCCATTGGCGTCCTTCCGGGTTCAGTCGGCGGGCACGGGTTCAGACCCGGACGACACCCTCGATATCGGTCACGAACACGACTGCCGCCTTGACGTCCACGGAACGGCCCGGCGATGCAGCCGAGCCCCGGGGGGTGACCTCGGTCCGCGCCTTCGTACTGGCGCGGATGATCCCGATCACGTCGTCCACTGCTGATTCGTCGACGCCGACGAGCAGCGTGACATTCGTCCGTCTGAGGAACCCGCCCGAGCTGTTCAGCCGGGTGGCGCGGTACTCGTGACGGAGCAGGGCATCAACGACGCCACCGGCGTCGTCGTTGTGCACGATGGCTACGACCAGCTTCATGGCGCGGAGTATGACGGGTACGCGAGAATCTGCCAGCGCGGTTCGCTGGGACCTGGGCGGTCTCGTCAGGGAAGCGTTGAGAAGCCCGCGGTTCGGAAATCGGCGTCCAGAGCGATCGCGCGCTCGATGCCTTCCCGGCGCATGAAGGCGAAGCTCGTGCGATCGACGAGCGAGATCGATGATCCGATCGTGTCACGGAAGGCCCCGACCGCCGCGGCATGGAGATCTGAGTCGACCTGCGCGACATCGATGGCCGGGATGATGCGGTCGATGAGGTCCGCTGCCACCGCAGGGCCATAGCGCCGGCGCGCCACGGCCAGGGTCTCAACGATGACATAGGCATGCGTCGCAAGTCGCTCGGATCGCCCCAGGGCAAACGCCTCGATGACTCCCGCATGCCCCGGATCGTCCCTGTCCACGAGCGCGAGGATCCCGCTCGAGTCGACGAACAGCGTCACCAGCGGTCTCCCGCCAGGACCTCGTCATGATCCCGCGCGACCGAGCCCGTTCCGGAGGCCGCGGAGCCGGCCGCGGCCAAAAGCACATCGATACGGTGGCGGCGCCGCTCGTCCTCGTCCGGTACGACCTGATCGACTGCGTCGCGGATGACCGCCGCAAGGGACACGTGCCGTCGGCGGGCCTCCCCCCGGAGACGTCGCATCTGGTCTTCGGTCAGCGACACCTGCGTTCTGATCACGCTGGAATGATAACGATCACGCAGATTGTGATGTAGGCTGATCGAGATGTGACCGCCCCGCCGACCAGATGTCCAGGTGGGCGCCCCCGGGAGCGGTGCCCCATCCAGCTGCCTAGCTGCGCTGCGTGAACCAGACCGTGGGTTCGCCCTCGACTCCAGAGGAAGCCATTGCCTGGTGCAGTTCGGGGCTGTGGGCGAATGCCTGGGCGGCCTGCGCCGTAGCGAACTCGTGGGTCACGGTGATGTCGTGGGGATCGTCCACCGTCTGGTAGACGGCCTGGGCGATGACGCCCAGACGCTTCTGAATCGGTGCGAAGCCGTCGTACACCTTGCGCCAGGCCGTGTAGTCGGCCACGCGGTGGCGGATGAACATTGTGACCATGGGAATGCCTCCGAGACCCCTGGGGGCCTGGTTGATGGACGTGGATGGCGCTACCAGCGGCGCTCCGCGGCCAGTGTATCGAGGCGAGCGCGCGGGTGAATTGGCGTCCTGGCCGACCTACTCTCGGCCATGTCTCAACATCCCGGGGAACCACACCTCGGCGGTTCGGCGCGGCGGCGCATTCCGGCCGCGTTCCTCGCCTGCCTCGCTCGCGTTTCCGTCAGGTACTCGCCAGGTGACTGGCAATCACGCCGCGGAGCCCGATTCTCAGTCACTCAGTCTTGGGGCGACTGGGAGGTGCCACCCAGCGACGCCACGGCCGTCCGCGACGAGCTCTTCGTGCGTGAACGGAGCCCGCGCACCCGCTGGCGGGGGACAGTCGGGCGCCTTGCAGTCGTGCCGCGGGTAGGTGACAGAAACACGACCCCACCGGCCGGTTGATCGGGCGACTCGAGGGCTGGCTCCTCGAGCGCTTGGCTGCCTGAGTCATGTCCCAACATCCCCGGGAACGACAGCTAGCCATTGCGCCG
The DNA here is from genome assembly GCA_031431395.1 of Chloroflexota bacterium. GTDB lineage: Bacteria > Chloroflexota > Limnocylindria > Limnocylindrales > CSP1-4 > VGPE01. The sequence continues at coordinate 2,172 of JANPDJ010000338.1, forward strand.
TTCGAACTCGCGCATGAAGTCGACCAGGTCGTCCACGCCCTGCTCCGGGAACGCGTTGTAGATGGATGCCCGCATGCCGCCCACCGAGCGGTGGCCCTTGAGCCCGTCGAACCCGGCGGCCGTGGATTCCTTGATGAACGCCTTCTCCAACTCCTCGGTCGCGAGGCGGAACGTGACGTTCATGAGGCTCCGGCTCGCCTTCTCGGCGGTGGGTCGCCAGAACCCCGTACGGTCGAGTTCCGCGTACAGCCTGCCGGCCTTCCGCTGGTTGATCTCCGCGATGGCCGGCAGTCCGCCCTGGCCAAGGAGCCACTCCAGGACGAGGCCCAGGACGTAGACGCCGAACGCCGGCGGCGTGTTGTACAGCGAGCCGTTCTCGGCGTGGACGGCGTAGTTGAGCATCGTGTGGAGCGACTTGCTGGAACGCTCCAGCAGGTCCTGCCGGATGATCACGACGGTGACCCCGGACGGCCCGAGGTTCTTCTGGGCGCCGGCGTAGATCAGCCCGTACTTCGTGACGTCGATGGGCCCGCTGAAGATGTCCGATGAGGCGTCGCTCACGAGCGGGGCGTCGCCGACCGGCGGGAGGCGGTGCCACTCGGTGCCTTCGATCGTGTTGTTCGCCGTCATGTGGACGTACGCGGCGCCGGGCGTGAACGCAAGCTCGGCGTCCGTGGGGATCCGGTTGAAGTTCGTGTCGACCGTGGATCCGGTCTCGTTGACGGCCCCGACGCGCCGCGCTTCCTTGACGGCCTTGTCGGCCCAGGTGCCGGTCATGATGTAGTCGGCGGTCCGACCCTCCGTCAGGAGGTTCATGGGGACCATCGAGAACTGGAGCGTCGCGCCGCCCTGGAGGAAGAGGATCCGGTACGAATCCGGGATGCCGGCCAGCAGGCGGATATCCGCCTCCGCCTTGCCGATGATCCCCTCGAACGTGGACGAGCGGTGGCTGATCTCCATGACGGACATGCCGACGCCAGGGAGCGCGACGAGATCACGCTGGACCTGCTCGAGCACGGGCAGCGGCAGGACCGCCGGGCCGGACGAGAAGTTGTAGATGCGTTGGGTCAAGGTGGCCTCCTTGCCAGCCCGGAGGGCGACGAGCCAGGTGCTCAGGACTGCCGGGCAGGATTCACCAGGTTCGGAACATCCCCGGTCTCGATGAACGAACGGACGATGCGGACGGTCTCGGCGGCGATCGCCTCCTGCGCCTCGTCGGTGGATGCACCGATGTGGTGGGTCCCGTAGACGCCGGGCAGGTCCAGCAGCGCGTGGTGGTACTCCGAGGTCCCCGTCGTCGGCTCGTCCGGGTAGACGTCGAGCCCAACGCGGAACCCCCGGTCGCGGACTGCCCTGGCGAGGGCGTCGTGGTCGAGGACCTCGGCGCGGGACGTGTTGATGACGAACGCGCCGGCCCGCAGCCGGCCGATGAGCGCCGCGTCGACCAACCCGCGCGTCTCGGGTGCGAGCGCGACATGGAGGCTCAGGATATCGGCCGCGTCCGCCACCTCGGCCGGGGTCGTCACGGCCGTGAGCCGCGAATCCGGGGTGGACGGCGCGAGGCCGTACGCGGAGAAGTCCACGGGTGCGCCGCTCTCGAACGAGCGGCTCCACGCCACGATGTGCATCCCGAACGCCTGCGCGCGCCGTGCCACCTCCTGGCCGATGCTCCCGAACCCAAGGAGGCCGAGGGTGCGGCCCTTCAGGCCGGCGGCCTTCGCGTACTCCTTCTTGTTCCACCGGCCGGCCCGCAGGTCGGCGACGTTGTCGGGGATCCGTCGGTCGAGAGCGAGGATCAGCCCCAAGGTGAGTTCGGCGACGGCGATCGCATTCTTGCCGGGGCAGTTCGAGACGAAGATGCCGTGCGCGGATGCGGCCGCGACGTCGATCGTGTTGTAGCCCGCGCCGGCCCGCACGATGAGCGCGAGGTCGCCGCTGCCCATCATCTCCGCCGTCACCTTCGTGGAGCGGACGACGAGCACCGCGGCGCGTGTCTCGCGGAGTGACGCCCTCAGCGCCTCGTCCTTGAGATTGGGGTCGAAGACGACTTCGCACCCGGCATCCGCCAGCCCGGTGATGCCCGACTGCTCGAACGGGTCGGCAATGAGGACCTTCATTCCCGTCGGCTCCCCCCGATGAGATGCGTGAGGAGCCCGTCGCGCAGTTTGGGCTCGAACCACGTGGACTTGGGCGGCATGATGCCGCCCGCGTCAGCGATTGCCATGAGATCCGTGACGCTGACCGGGTGCATCGCGAAGCCAGCGGCTACGGCCCCGATGTCGACGAGCGCCGCCAGGGCGCCCGGCCCCCGGATCCCCCCGACGAAGTCGATCCGCTTGTCCGTCCGCGGGTCGCCGATACCGAGGAGCGGTGCCAGGACCTGGTCCTGCAGGAGCGAAACGTCCAGCCGGTCCGCGGGGGCAGCGCCGGACGGAGCGGGCTGTAGCCGGATCGCGTGCCAGCGGCCGTCGAGGTACAGCGCGACCTCGCCCCTGCCTGCCGGCGTGTCCGACCCGTGCATGACCTCGTGCGTTGCCCGAAGCGCGTCGAGGAGCGCAGCAGGCGTCCGTCCAGCAAGGTCCTTGACGACGCGGTGATACGGCAGGACCTGCATCTGGTCGTCCGGGAAGGCCACCGCGAGGAACGTGTCCGCCTCGATGGGGCCGCCGCCGGCCGTCTCCCGAAGCGCCGTCCGGGCGCGCATCGCGCTCGCTGCCCGATGGTGTCCGTCGGCGATGTAGAGGGCGGGGATGCGCGCGTACGCGCCGACCAGGGCGTCGCGATCACGCGCTTCCGCGCGCCAGATCGTGTGGACGATGCCGTCCGCAGCGGTCACGTTGAACAGCGGCGGGGTCGCCGTGGCCCGGGCGACGATCGCGTCCACCGCGCTCTCTGCCCGGTATGTCAGGAGGACCGGCCCCGTCTGCGCACGTAGCTCGAGGATGTGGCGCGTCCGGTCGTCCTCCTTGTCCTTTCGCGTCCGCTCGTGCTTGAGGATCAGGTCGCGCTCGTACTCGTCCACCGAGAAGCAGCCGGCGATCCCGGTCTGCACGTGCTCGCCCATCCGCAGCCGGTACACGTAGAGGGCGGGCGTCTCCTCCTGGACGAGCGGCGCCGCGCTGCGAAGACGGGCGAAGTTCGCGGCGGCCTTCGCGTAGACGGCCTCGGCGTAGGGGTCCGTCTCGGGCGGCAGTTCGATCTCGGCGCGCGAGACCCGCAGGAAGCTGAGCGGATTGCCCTCGGCCAGTGCCCGGGCCTCCCCTGCATTCACGACGTCGTAGGGAACGGCCGCGACCGCGGCGGCCTGCGCGGGGTTTGGCCGGAGCGCGCGGAAGGGCTGAATGCTGGCCATAGGCCGTGGATTGTAGAAGGTCGCACGGCCCAGTTCCGCGCCTACGATAAGCCGCGCGAGGGCTTCCTGCGAAAGGCGCCACCGCATGGGCTCTCGAACGGAAACGCAGGGTAGTAGATATCCACCATGTCATGGTAGACTTCCACCATGAGCCTGAACATCAAGAGCCCCGAGGCGCACGAGCTGGCGCGCGAGGTGGCCGACTTGACCGGCGAAACCCTGACCACTGCCGTGAAGGAGGCCCTTCGCGAGCGGCTTGAGCGCCTCCGGGGCGAGGCAGCCCCCCACCTGGCCGATCGGCTTCTGGCTATCGGCCGCGACTGCGCACGCCGGTTGCCGGAGCCCTATCGCTCTGCGGACCACGGAGACCTGCTCTACGACGACAGCGGACTACCGTCGTGATCATCGACACGTCGGCGATCGTTGCCATTCTCCGCCAGGAGCCGGAGGCTCGCCGGTTTGCGGATGCTATGGAGGCCGCACCAGTGCGCCGAATCTCCGCGACGACGTATGTCGAGATCGGCGCCGTCATCGACGGAAGCCGTGACCCGGTTGCCAGCCGGCTTGTCGACGAGATCATCGCCATCGCGGGTATCGTGATCGAGCCGGTAACCGCGGCGCAGGCCCGGATCGCGCGAGATGCCTACCGCGACTTCGGCAAGGGAAGTGGCCACGCCGCTGGGCTCAACTTCGGCGACTGCTTCGCGTATGCGCTGGCCAAGGCGACGGGCGAGTCACTGCTCTTCAAGGGCAAGGACTTCGCCCGAACGGACGTGACAGCCGCCTGACTGAAGCGCGGCGTGGGTGCGGTAGAAGTCCGCGAACGGGCTTCGGAAACCGTCCCACCCCTTGAGACCGACGCGTTCGTCGCGATGAACGGAGATGCGGGGAGGCCCTTAGGATGCCCGGCATGCCTCGTCGTCGATCGCTGGCCGGCCTCCTCGGAGCCGTGGTGGTCCTGGTCGCGTGTGCAACTGCCCCAGTCGCCACCCCGAGATCGATCGAATCGGCGCGCGCCGAGCTCCGCGGCCGCTCCTCTTCTATCGGACACTGCCGGACGGGACGTAGCGACGACGGTGCCGTACCTCGATGTGGGTGCCGGACACAGAGAAGCCGGCCTCGCGGCCGGCTTCCGAGGTCAGGTCGCTGGAGCCGACACTCGGATTTGAACCGAGGACCTGCTGTTTACGAAACAGCTGCTCTACCGCTGAGCTATGTCGGCATCGGTCTGCGTCGAAGCCGTCGCAGCGGCTGGCAGAGCGGCGGCGATGATAATGCACGGCGTCGTGGGGCTGCCACCGGCAAGCGGGTCGGCTGCCCCATGCGGCGCGCTGTAGCCTTCGCCGATCAACGGGACGGAGGATGGGCGGCCATGCGGATCGATCGCGTTCGGGTCATCGACGGCGGCGCCGGCGCAACGCTGGTAGAGGTGTCGACGGACGGCGCCACGGGCATTGGGCTCACGCAGTCCGCCTACGAGTACATCTCGCCCATCATCGAGCGCGGCCCGTACCCGCTGGCTCCGCTCCTCATCGGCCAGGACCCGCGCGAGCCACGCCGGCTCTGGTCGAAGATGTTCATCACGTTCGGCGCGGCCAAGGGCCGCGGATCGGAGGGCGGCCTCGCCGTGAACGCGATGGCGGCCCTTGACATGGCCCTCTGGGACCTGGCCGGCAAGGTTCAGGGCCTGCCGCTTCACGTCCTCCTCGGCGGCGCGGTCCGCGACTCGATCCCCGCGTACGCGTCCTCCTCGCTCTTCGTCTCGTCGTCCTACGAGCGCGGCGGAACCGAAGCCGACTGGCGGATCAAGTCCCCGGATCACCTGCTCGAGGAGAGCCGGCGCTACGTCCGGGAGGGATTCCGGGCTGTGAAGTTCGGCTGGGGCAACAACTTCTCGTCATCGGACGAGGACCGCCTGGCCGCGATCCGCGAGGGGCTGGGCCCCGACGTGAAGCTCATGGTGGATTTCGGATGCCCCGCGTACTGGACGCCCGGCTGGAACGCTGCGGCCGCCATCCGCGCTGCCCGAATCCTGGAGCGCCACGGCGTCTTCTTCATGGAGGAGCCGATGCCCCCGCAGGACGTCGCCGGCCATCGCGCCGTCGCGGACGCCGTGGACATGAACATTGCCACGGGCGAGAGCCTCACGCTGGTGGACGAATTCGCCCGCTACATCGACGAGCGGGCGCTGGACATCGTGCAGCCGGATGCGGCCCAGATCGGCTTGACGCAACTCGTGGATGTCGCCCGGCGCGCGGAGGCGGCCGGGATCCTGTGCGTCCCGCACTCGCCGTGGTCCGCGCTCTGCGTGGCCGCGCATTCGCAGGCGTGCCTGACCGTGCGGAACAGCGCCCTCATCGAGTACCCCGCGATGGCGTCATTCGAGCCGGGCTCCACGACGGCCGCGGCGACGGCCTTCTACCAGTGGGAACTCGTGGAGCAACCGCCAAAGCTGGTGGATGGCCTGCTGCGTCCGTTCGATGGACCGGGGCTCGGCCTGGGCGGGTTCCGGGCCGATGCCCTGGACCGCATCGCTCGTCGCGAGGTGATCGGCGCCGGGACGTGGACCGGTGCCGAACCGGCCGGTCCCACGGCCTGATGCCGCGACGCCGCGCGGCCAGAGGCCATCGTCTCGTCGGGTTGCTGGTCGTCGCGCTGGGGCTGGCCATGTCGGCCGGACCGGCAGCCGCTCTCGACGCGCCACCGATCTTCCGAGCGCATTCCCTCTCCACGGAACAGCATCGCCCGCCCGACCCCCCGAACCGACTGCGCGGCGGTCTTGCCCGGCTGGTGCGCGCAGCCCAGTCCGGCGCGATCGATCGCGAGATGTTGCGCGGTTTCGAAGTAGCCAGCGTGCCGCACGCCGCCAGCGTGGGCGTGTCCCTCCAGCTCGCCCGGGTCGGTGGTGAGGACGCGCTGAGCGCATTGATCGCGAGCGGTGCCCGGGTCGTCAACCGCAGCGGCCAGACGGCCGAGGCATACCTGCCCAGTGCCGCGTTGCGAACGCTGGGGACACTGGCCGGTATCGCGCGCGCGGACCCCATCATCCGGCCGGTCTCGATGGGTTCCCCAGGGCTGGGTGCCGTGGTGGGGGAGGGAGTGAAGCTCCACGGGGCGGACCAGTGGCAGGCCGCCGGAATCCTGGGCGCCGGCATCAAGGTGGGCATCATCGACGGCGGGTTCGTGGGCCTGACCTCGCGGATCGGGCGAGAGCTGCCGATGTCCGTGTTTGCCCGCTGCTACCGCGAAGTCGGCCGGTATTCGGCCGCGGCCAAGAGTTGCGAGGAGAACACGGAGCACGGAACGGCCGTCGCGGAGACCATCGCGGACATGGCGCCGGGGATCAGCCTCTACCTGGCCAACCCCGTGTCGATGCTCGATCTCAAGTCCAGCGTTGCCTGGATGACCTCCAACGGGGTGCAGGTCATCAATGTCTCGCTGGGCTTTGCCTACGAGGGCCCGGGCGACGGCACGTCGCCTCCGAACTCCGTGTACAGCGTGGTGGACCAAGCCGTCGCGGGCGGTGCCCTGTGGGTGAACGCGGCCGGCAATGCGGGCGAAGACGGCTGGACGGGCACCTGGACGGACACCGACCAGAACGGCGTCCTGGAGTTCTCCGGCACCGACGAACGCAATTCGCTGGTGCTGACCGCGGGCGATCCGATCCTGGTCACACTCCGATGGAACGACCGGTGGGGTGCGTCCGGGAACGACTACAACCTGTACCTGTACGGCGCCGACGGAGCCCTGCCTCTGGCGACCTCGGAGGATACGCAGAACGGCCGCGGCGATCCCGTGGAAACCCTGAGCTTCACTCCATCGACGTCCGGTGCGTACCGGCTCGCCGTGAAGCGATCCCGCGGATCCGATCCCTCTGCGCTGCAACTGCTTGTGCTCATGTCCAACGAGGCGCCGCTCCAGTTCCGGACCGCGGCAAACACTCTGCCCAGCCCGGCGGATTCCGCGAACCCCGGGATGATCACGGTGGGCGCGGTGTCATTCGGCTCGCCCGATTCGATTCAGCCGTACAGCTCTCGTGGACCGACGACGGATGGCCGGATCAAGCCGGACGTCGTGGCGGCAGACTGCACTGCGACCACGCTGATCAGTCCCTTCTGCGGCACGTCCGAATCCGCCCCGTACGCCAGCGGGGCGGCCGCATTGAGCCTGGCCGTGAACCCCTCTCTCACCCCGGCGCAACTTGCCACGTGGCTCCGTTCGCGCGCCATCCCGCTCGGCGGCCCGACACCCAACGCCACGTTCGGCTGGGGCCGGCTGGACCTGGGTGTGCCGCCCGAGACGTCTCTGCCGGCGCCGCTCGCCTTCGCCGCGCAGCCGGCCGTCGCCGTGAGTGGTGAACTCCTGAGCCCTGCACCGGCCCTGGCTCTCTCGGATGCGCAGGGCCGCGGACTTACGTCCCCCGTGACCCTTTCCCTGGGCGTTACAGCCGTCGGATCGATACTCACCTGCTCGGGCGGCTTGACACGCAATGCCGTGGCGGGCCTGGTCTCGTTCGCCGGCTGTGCCATCACCGGGGCAGCGGGCGGGGTCATCCTGGTCGCCACGACCGGAACGCTGCCGGCCGCGACGTCTGCCCCGTTCGACGTGCTGCCGGCTGGCTCTGCGCCATCACCCGGCCTGACCATCTCCTCGTCGGCAGCAGTGATCACGTGGGGCGCCCCGGCGACGCTGCAGGCCCGGCTCGCACCCGTGCCCGGGACCCCGCTCCCGTCTCCGCTCGGCGGCCGGACGATCACGATCGAGGTCTCGGGTGACGGGCTCACATGGAGGATCGCCGGCAGGGCGGTCTCCGACGATTCCGGGCTGGCGACCTTCAACTACCGCCCTGCGGTAAACCTCCTGTACCGGGGCAGATTCGCGGGCACCCCCGACCTGGGCGCAGCCGTGAGCGGTCCGACCCGCGTGACGGTTCGCCAGACCGTTGCGCTCCGTCCCGCGAACGGCGGGGGCACGCGCGTCGTCGGTCGCGATGCGCCCGTCGAGTTCACGACACTCGTCCGGCCCGCCCGTTCAGGCCTGCCCGTGGGGACCGTCACCTACGCCGTCTACCAGCGTGTTGGCACAACGTGGAAACTGGTGCTGACGCGCTCCGTCACCCCGGATTCGCAGGGCGTCGCGGCTCTCGCGATCAGCTTCGGCGGCCCTGGGCGCTGGTACGTCCGCTCCAGGGCGCTGCCCACGGCCAGGAATGCGAACAGCACGTGGAGTCCCGCGGAGCAGTTCATGATGCGTTGAGAATCGACGAAGCGCCGGGAGGCGGCCGGCGCGTCGTCTGACCATCTGTGGTCCGTGTCGCGGAGGCGCGCCGGGCGGCACCACCGCCGCACCGGCCGCGGTTACGGGGCGGGTGAGGGCGCCGGAGACCCGATGGCGAGATACGGCAGCGGAGGCGGGGAGCCGGGCGCCGGGTTGTTGATCTTGCTGGTCTTGTCCGGGTACTGCTCTGGCACGGGGATGCCGTAGCGCTGGATCAGCAGGTTGGTGGTCTCACCGAGGCCTGCTGTACTCGTGATGCGGGTGTCGATGTCCGGTCGAAGCGCGAAGCTGAATGAGGCGGACCCGCTTGCCTGGAGGTGCGAGATCTCCTCGGCCACCTGCTGGGTCACCCGGACCACGTAGTACGAAGCCTTCTTGGCGATGATCGGAACGCCCTGGTAGGCGATCTTGGTGGATCGATCCGTGTAGTACTTGCTCGAGGCCGGCAGCTCAGGAGAGACACTGACCGCGACGGTGACGAACACGTCCACCGTCTGGCCGACCTCAAGCAGGCCGCCGAGCGCGCGGTCGTCCGGCACATTGATCGCTACGGCACGCCAGGCGGGTGAATCCGGTGCGACCGTCTCGTCCGGCGTCAGCACGGCCACTCCGCCATTGCCCAGCGATGTCGCGAACAGGTTGGCGGTCAGTGGCTGGCCCGGCGGGATCGAGACCGCGGCCACCCGGCCGACGACGAGCGCCGGATCCTCGATGGCGGTCCCGGCTGCGATCCCATCCACGGGGACCTGGCGGACAGTGATGTCGCCGGCATCGATCGTCTTGCGGGCCGGGATGGGACGTGCCGCGACAAGGACCGAGATCCGGGGCGTACTGGCCTGTTCGGCCGTCTGCTGAGCGTTGTTCACGACAACGAAGGCACCGGCGCCGGCGCTTGCGGCGAGGATGACTCCGAGGAGCACGATGGCCCGACCGCGACGACGGGTCGGGACATACTCCATCTCCATGTGGGGCGCCTCCAGGGGTGTTCAGGTCCGCTGGGACAGGTACAGGCCGTCCGCCTCAACTTTGCGAGTCAGCCGGCCGAAGGGGAATGGCCCATCCGTCCCATGCAACCGCGCTATTCGGGGGCCCCGGCCGGGTCGCCGGGCCGCCGGGTCGCGGTACACGGAAGATCAGTTGATGAGGCGCACGAGGTAGGCCCCGAAGGCGCTCGTCCCCCCGGTGATGTTCGGGTCGATCACGAAGTCAGGGTTGTTTCCGGTCACGAAATAGCCGCGCAGCTGCTTGGTGGAGCCGCCGACCGTCCCGGTCAGGTGAAAGATGGCAAAGCCTTGAAGGCGGCCGGCGTCGTCCACGATCGCGACCGGGAATTCGGTGCCGAGCCAGATGGCCATGTTGTCGAAGAGGGTCGTGTGGGCGCCGGCGTTCAGTGGGCCGATCCGGTCATTGAGCGTGATCTCGATCGTCTCGCCGTGGCTGACGATCAGGGCGGCCACGGTCTGGGAGTTGCCGTTACACGCGTTACCGGAAGCCGTGCAGAAGACGGACCAGTTGAAGCTCGTCGCGGTCTGCGGAACATCGTTCGTGCCGTTGCCCGGCTCGTCGAAGCCTCGCTCGCTGTCCGGGCCGAACCCGTAGGTTGCGAAGGTCCGCTGGTTGATGATGATCGGCATCAGCCCGAAGACGCCGTTCGGGCCGCCGACCAGGGCCGTTGCGGTCGCGCTGACATCCCACGAAGCGAATCCGAGGATCGCGGAGAACGTGTTCCGGTGGGGCTTTCTGACGCTTACGGCGACGGTCGCGCCGCTCCCGATCGGCGTCACATGAACGTCGACACTGGCGGAGCTTGACGACACGCCGTTGTACAGCCCGTTGCTGAGGGCCATCTGGACCGCCCGCGCCGTGGTCGCGTCCGCCTGCGGCGTCATCGCGTAGGCGTAGGCCCCGGCCATGGCAGATGCGTCGGCGACGTTCTGGAGGTCGCGCCGCTGGAGGAACGTGTCGCCCCCGTCGAGGACGAGTCCGGTCATGCCGACCAGCCCGACGAGGCACAAGGCGAAGATCACGATCATCTGCCCGCCTTCGCGACGGGGGTCAGTCTCGACGCTCGACATCCGTGCGCTCCTGTTCATGGCAACCGGACATGACTTGCTGAGCTGAGGACGGCCGGTGCGACCATGCTCAGCAGCGGGGTGGCTACGCGGAATGGAACACTCACGGTGACCCGGACAAAGCTCCCGGACCTGCACGTGGAATTGCTCAAGAGTGCATCCGTGATGGTGGTGCACTGGAAGGTCACTGCGGCGCCGGGTCCGGCCAGGCCGGGGACCAGATTGCGCTGGGTTGCGACGGCTGCCTGGGCTTCGGGACTGTTGCCGAGCGAACAGTTCGATGGGTCGCACGGATGGACGCTCGCGGCGCGTGCGATCTCCCGCGCGGCCTCGGCCACGCCGTTGTTCATGTAGATCGCGCGGCCGACGTCGATGATCCCCATCAGGATCAGGAGGAACGGGATCAGGACAAGCGAGAACTCGACCAGGCTCTGGCCCCTGGATGAATCAGCCCGGCCTGTCTGCTGACGGGCGCTCATGGCTTGACGTGGATGATCACGGCGCCGGTCGTGTTGCTTCCGGCGGCGTTCGTCACGGTGAGCGTCACCGGGTAGTCGCCCTTCGCGCCGTAGTTGTGCGTGCCCGGGTTCTGCCCGAAGAAGGTGAGGCCGTCTCCCCATGACCACTCCCAGAAGTCGATGCCGCAGGCCGTGAAGGTCGACGTGTCCACCACACTGACCGTCACGGGGGCCTTGGCCGAACTCGGCGAGACCGAGAACGTGAAACCGGCGCTCGGGATCTGGCAGCCTGCCGAGGAGGGGGATGGGCTCGGGCTGGCGGATGCGGTCGGGTTGGGCGTCGGCGTTGCCCACGGTGGAATGAACGACGGAATCGGCAGCGTCTCGATCTGCGTGCTCGCCGTCGAGCTGATCGTGAGTTCTCGTGTGCCTCCGAAGAACATCGCGAGCAGCGGTGTCAGCAGGGTGAAATGCCCCGTGACATCGACCGTGACGGTATTGCCAATCCCCGTTGAGCAATCCACGGGACTGCACGACATGGCGACGTCAGCGGGTGCGATCGTGATGGGTGAGCCACGTGCTTCGAGCTGCGTTCGGCAGACGACGAGGTTCGACGCGCCGTCGCTGGGGCACGGCTGACCCGCGGCGAAGGAGGTGGGCGTGACTGACCCCTGGAAGGCGCCTTCCCGCGCGGCGTTCTCGAGCGTCACTCGTGCGAACGCCAGGCGGCCCAGGTCCAGCGTCACGGCAAAGAGCAGAAGAAAGGCGGGCAGGACCAGCACGAATTCCACGACCGATTGCCCTCGTCGCCCGTTGCCGCGAACGACGCGTCGGCAGGCAGCGATCCTGGACTTGAGGCTCGAAGCTGCGGCGTGCATGCAGGTCACCAGAGACGGACAGGCAACAGAGTTCGCACCGACACATAGCCTGCGGGTCCTGGGCGGACATAGGGATAGCCACTCCGTTCAGACGAGGCCAGCCGATGGTCAGCGTTCGAGAGAGACGCCGCGTCGTTGATGAGCGCCAGAAAGCGCCATGAGCTGCGGCTCCAGGCGGGCGGGTTTCGCGGGTCCGGCGCCTTGAGCAGAGGTGGCCGCTTGGCGATCGGCGGTGGCCCTACGGCGCCTTTCCGCCGACGAAGCGGCAGCGCTCGGCGACCGGGCAGATCTCGTGCTTCGGGTTTCGCGCGTGGCAGATCTGGCGGCCGTGGGTGATCAGGAGCACGTGCGCGGCGTACATCGCCGGCCCAGCGAACTCCTCGAGAAACATCTCGTGGGCAAGGTCCAATGGGACGTCCGCCGGCAGTAGCCCGATCCGCTTGGACACCCGCTCGACGTGCGTGTCGATGGGGAACAAGGGCAGGCCGAAGCAGAACAGCAGCACGATGGACGCCGTCTTCTTTCCGATGCCGGGGATCGCCGTCAGCCAGTCACGCGCGATCCGAGGTGGCAGGTTCGCGAGAAACCCCAGGTCGTAGTCGCCCCGCTCCTCGCGGATGGTGCGGAGAGCGGCCTGGATGCGCGGTGCCTTCTGGTAGGCCAGCCCGCCGTGGCGGATCACCTCCATCAGCTCGTCGACCGGCGCGTCCTCGATGGCGGCCCAGTCGGGCGGTCGGCCGGGAGGAAGGCCACGGCCGCCCCAGCCGTCAGGCCGGCGCTCCGTGCTGTCTTCCGGCGGGTTGCCACCCGCGACGTCGCGGCGATGGTGCGCGATGGGCACCGATTCGGGCCCGGGAAAGTGCCCGCGAAGCGACTCGAACGCGCGCTCGGCATTCACGTCTGCGGTGTTCTGGGTGAGGATCGTGAGGACCAGCTCGCTGACGGGGTCCAGGCGCGACGACCATTCCGGCCGCCCGTACTGGGCCGCCAGGCGATCCAGTACGAACACTGCGAGGCCTGGGCGGGCCCGCTCCAGGCGGCGCGCCCATGCGCGGGCGACCTGTTCGGGGGTCTGACGGCGCGACTTCCTCGGGACGGCTCTGGGTTTCTCCGGGGTGGTTGTGCTCGATGTGGCCGTTCTGGCAGCGGCGGAGCGCGGGGCGGCCATCATCGATCCGGTCGCGCGGAAGTCATGCCCAGGGAGACAAGCCCCGCGATCCGCTCGCCGGCGGCCTCGATCGGTGCGACTCCCCGGCCGATCGCCTCATCGACGCTCATCGGCGCCTCGATGATGGGCACGGCGATCGCCCCGAAGGGCCGAAGGGCGTCCGCCCCTGCGCCCGTCACCCCGCCGCCCACGGCCACGCATCCGACGCCCGCTGCGCGTGCCCGCCGCGCAACACCCTGCGCCGTCTTGCCGAATGCCGTGGACTCGTCGATCCGGCCCTCGCCCGTGATGACGAGGTCCGCGCGCGCGAGCTTCGCGTCGAACCCGGTGGCCTCCATCACCAGGTCGACACCGGGTCGCAGTCCAAAGGATGCGAAGTGCTCGCCAAGGGCGAGGAGGGCGAACCCGACGCCGCCGGCTGCTCCCGCACCAGGGATGTCACGGACGCGGCGCCCGGTGGCGGCCTCAAGCCGGTCGGCCCAGACGGCCAGTGAATCGTCGAGTTGCCGGACCTGCTGGGCTGTCGCGCCCTTCTGCGGTCCGTAGATCGCCGCTGCGCCCTGCGGGCCCAGGAGCGGGTTGGACACGTCGCAGGCCACCTCGAGGCGGGTCCCGTGCAGCGGGGCGTTCAGGCTCTCAAGCTCGAGATCGGGCTCGCGATCGCTCGCGGGTCGACCGAGGAGTGCGGCCAGAAGCCCGCGGCCGCCGTCCGTCGTTGCGCTCCCGCCGATGCCCAGAACGATTCGATCGACGCCGCGCTTGGCGGCCGCCACAATCAGCTGCCCCGTCCCGTAACTGGTAGCCGCAACCGGGTCGCGCTCAGACGGCGCCA
>JANPDJ010000339.1:0-1608 GCA_031431395.1 Chloroflexota bacterium
GCGATTCTCCCATGGCACGGCCGCCCGCGCGCCGGGTGCCCATTCGGGGCACGCGACCTGCGCCGGCGACGGCCGTCGGGTGCCCGTGGCCGGTCACAGGACGATCGCGCTAGTCACGGTGAGCGCGAGCGCCATCGCCGAGGCGATCGCGAGAACTGCACCGAAAAGCCCGAGGATGAACCGGTTGTCCTCCCGGGCCGCGGCCTCAGCCGGGGCGCCCACGGTGACCAGGAGCGGCACCTCCGGCGCGGCGGTGACCACCAGTGTCTCGCCGGCGATCTCGAAGGTCCGCTCGATGCGCGCGGCCGTCTCCGGGTCCGCCAGCGGCAGGTGGTTCGCGGCTGGGTCCAGGTCCGGCTCGCGAACCGGCCGGCCGATCCCGAAGCCCGGGATCGCCGCGTTGCCCCACGCCTCCGTCGCGTCGGCGGCAAGTTCACCGGATGCCGCCGCGTCCGCGATGTCCGCAGCGATCGTCGGGTCCGCGAGCGGATCCCCCACGAGCTCGTCGTTGAACGTGGCGTCGTCGGCGGCAGCGGGGTCGGGCAGCTGATCGAACGGTGCGACGAAGCCCACGACCGTGACCACGTCGCCGGGTTCGAGGCGCGCCTCCCGGTACTGGCGATGCCCGGCCCCCAGCAGCGCCCCCATTTGCGGATCCGATCCGCGCACATCACGTACCGTCAGGAGGCGCGCGACGGCGGCGGTGCGGTCCTCGACGCCGGGAGCGAGCGCGGGCCCCAGGCGGATGTCGAGGGACGCGGGCTCCTCGCCGAGCAGCGATGTCCCTTCGTTCAGGCGATCTGGGATTGCCCACCGCGCACCGCGTGGAAAGACGCGGATGCTACCCGTGGCGTCCCGGATCCGGAACCCCACGGCGCGTTCCTCGCGGAAGACCGTCCTTGTGGACCGATCCTGCTGTTCATCCACGGAGGCGCGGTAGTAGACGCACGAGGCGCTCTGGAGCGGCGAGACGAGGAGCAGTTCGGCCGGCTCCACCACACCGCTGATCCGTGATTCGCCCGCGGCAAGGCCGCTGATGCGTGAACTGGCGGTGTCGGCGATCCGGCTCGACGTCCGATAGCTGCCCAAGCCGCGAACGAGCATGCCGATGCCGCCCGCGAGGCCCGCGAGCGACCCGACCAGGAGGAGTTCCTGCGCCAGCTGCACCGGTGAAGGGTGTGGTCGCGGGGGCGCAATGACGATGGGTCGAAGGTCCTGCCGGCGGCGCCCTACGCCGGCGGCCCGGGTGATCGCCGCACTGCTCCCAGCAGCAGCACTGCGCCGATCACGACGAGGAGGATGGGCCACGCCCGATCCGTGTCGATGGACGGAACATAGGCGCGGACCAGCAAGTACCCGCCGACGAGGATCAGGATCAGGCCGAACAGCAGCGGGCCAGCCCCGTCGCGGCGCTCGCGCCGGATGTCCCGTCGCTCGTCGCGCCATGTCCGACGCTGTTCTCGCCGTGCGTCATGGCCGTCGGCCAACGACGGACTCGGACTGGCCGACGGGAATGCGCCGCCCGGGGCGGCAGCAGGAGCACCGGCAGCAGGAGCACCGGCAGTGCCCTCGGCCGGCATGGCCGCCGCGGCGGACGCATCGAGTCCG
>JANPDJ010000340.1:0-6069 GCA_031431395.1 Chloroflexota bacterium
CTCCTCGGCGGCAGACGCCCCGGCCGCGGGATTGGGCGCGGCAGCATCCGTGAAGGCCTGCCGGGCCGCGAGCGGCACCACGGTCACGCGGTCGGCACGGACGTGGAGCAGGCGGCGCGCGGCCGCAGCGGCTGCGGCGGAGGGAACGATGACGGCTGCCGCCGTTTGCAGGATCCGTGCCCGGAGCCGCTGCCCGAACCGCGCGGTGGGGGTCCGCTGGTAGGCATCCGGCAGTTCCCAGGGTGCGAGGTCCAGGAGGCTGACCACGAGCGGCAGCCCCGACGCAATCGGCACCGCGCCGCCCGCGGCGTGGTAGACCGTGCCTCCCGCGCCTCTTGACGCGGCGCCCCAGTCCGCCCCTAGCGACGCCGTCCGGAGGAGGAAGGGATCCACGGCCAGCGCGCCGGAGCGAAGGAGATGCGTCGGCGGCAGCCATCGGCGTCCGGCCACATCCAGCCGGTCGATCGCCTCCAGCGCCTCCGACGGGTCCTCGAGCCCGGCCTGCAGGACGAACGTGAACGATTCGCCGGGGTTGGGATCGGCTGCGTACGCGGCGAGCAACTCGCCGAGGTAGGCCGACGTCACGGGACCGCGCTCGGGCTCCTGGAGCGGACGCAGGTCCAGGACCACGCGCATGCCGGGAATGGCAGGCCGCGCGGGCAGCCCTTCGCCGAGGCGGATGGACGCAGCGGGCGGGGCGGCGGCGGGCCGGACGGCACGCGGCCGCGGGTGGGTCATCGGGCTGCGTCAGCGACGCCGGACAGGGCCGCGACCGCGCAACTCTTCCCACCGCAACTGCAGGACCACCACGAGGGCTTCCACCACGATCCGGCGCGACATCTTGGACTGGCCCACTCGGCGATCACGGAACGTGATGGGGGTCTCCGCGATGCGCGCGCCCCCGCGGCTGGCGCGGTACGTCATCTCGATCTGGAACACGTAGCCACCGGCGTGGACGCCGTCGAACGCGATGGCGCCGAGCGTGGCCGCGCGCCAGGCCTTGAAGCCGCCCGTGAGGTCGTGCGGTGTAAGGCGAAGCACCGTGCGCGCGAACCGGCTGCCTCCCCGGGAGATCACACGCCGGCCCAGGCCCCAGTCCACGACGCCGCCGCCCGGCGTGTAGCGCGAGCCGATGACCAGGTCCGCGTCATCCCGCTGCACCGGCGAAACCAGGCCGGGCAGTGCGGCCGGGTCGTGCGACCAGTCGGCGTCCATCTGCACCACGATGGAAGCTCCTCCGGCGAGCGCGATCCCGAACCCATCCAGGTAGGCCCGGCCCAACCCCTGCTTGGCCGGGCGATGACGCACGCGGACGCGGGAGTCGGCGGCAGCAAGCCCATCGGCGATCGTCCCGGTGCCATCCGGCGAGCCGTCGTCGACCACCAGGAGCGTGCATGTGGGCAACGCCTCGAGGATCGCGGCGGCGATCGGCGCCAGGTTCTCGGCTTCGTTGTAGGTCGGCAGGACCACCCAGACGCCGGTCCCTAGCGTCGCACCGGCTCCCGGCAGGCCGCCCGCGACCCCCGCATCCGATCCTCCGGCTGTCACTTCACCACCACGGTTCGCATGATCGTCGTGTTGCCGATCGCCGTCCTGATGACCAGAACGGCGACGTAGTTCCCTGGGCTGACGGCGTGCCCGGTTCCGTTCCGCCCATCCCATGTCCATGTGATGCGGCCGGCCCGCTGCACGCGGTTGCTCCATGCCGTGCGCACGCTCTTGCCGTTGGGGCTCCGGACAAGCAGGGTCACCGTGGCCGTGCGTGACAGGTTGTACGAAACGGTGGCAGCGCGCCCGCTCTTCGGGGCGAATCGCCCGGGGCTCCAGCGGAGCAGTCGGCCGGTCCGGTCCAGGGCAATGGAGAGTCGCCGCATGGTGATGTTGCCGGCCGCATCCTGGGCCGTGACCTGGGCCGCGTAGATCCCATCGGCTGCGCCGCGCCCGCCGGAATCGCGGCCGTCCCATGCGAAGATCGTGGGGCCGGCCGCGACCAGTGCTACGCGACGCACCATCGCGGTCCCGTGGAGGATCTCGATCGTGCCCGTGACCGCCTCGCTCGGGGTCACCGACAGCCGCGCGGTCTCCGCGTACCCATCATCGTTGGGCGAGAACCCGCCCGGGGACACCTTCGCCAGCAGCCCCGGCGCCACCGTATCCAACTGGACGATCCACTCCTGGGCCGCCTGGTTCCCCACAGCGTCGGCAGAGACGAGGCGAAGACGATACAAGCCGTCGGGCAGGAGGACGCCGCCCTCTGCCCGGCCATCCCAGCCGGCCGCAATCGTCTCGCCGATGCCACCGATGACGCGCAGCGGCGCGCCCGTGAGATCGGCGGCAGGGGTGATCTGGAGCGCCCAGCTCGCACCCCCGGTCGCCGTGCCGCGGACTTCGACCGTGTCGAGGCGGCCATCACCGTTGGGTGAGACGAACAACGGCCCCAGGAGCTTCACCGTCAGCGACGGTGGCGTCGTGTCGGGCCCGGCCGCACCGACGACCGTGGAATTCGGTGCGCGGGCCGGCAGCAGGTAGGGGGCGGCCGCGGAACCCGCCGCAACCCAGACGCCGGCCAGGACCGGTGTCACCGGGGGCCATTCCCGAATGGGCTCGGTAACCTCGAACCACGTGAAGCCGCCAGCGTTCACCGGCCCGGCGGTGATGGCCACCAGCGCCCCCGTGTTGAGCGAGGTGACACGCTGGGCGCCTGGATCCGGCCCGGCTCGAACCGTGAGGCCGTCCACGGCGACCCGCGCAAAGCCGCCCGGGCCGAGGACCGGAGGAGCGATGCCGGTGTCGGCCGGGGCGAATTCCCCGGCGTGACCCAGGCCATCCGTCGCCCGTACCCGGAACGCGTACGTGTGCCCGGAAGCTCCGGCGTATTGCGCTGACGACGATGTCGCGGCCGTCAGCCACGGCGTCCAGGGGCCGCCGTCCACGGACACGTCCACGTCCGTGCCCACGACGGAACTCGTGTCGTCCACGGCCGTCCACGTCACGAGAAAGGTCTCGCTGACCTGCGTCGGAGGAAGCGCGACGATGCCGGCCCGAGGGGACGAGGTGTCGTTGACGAACTTGTCGATGAGCACACGGGCCAGCTCCGGGTGCGTCCCGTCGTAGCCCAGGGCCCAGATCCCCGCCCCGCGCAGGCCCAGGCGGTTCACGAGGTCGTACTTCGCGGCGAGCGATTGCGCATCGTCGTAGTAGAGCTCGCGCCACGAGGTCACGCAGCCGTAGGTGGCCGTGCAGTTCTCGCGCGTGTAGGCCGTCCACGCGCTCTCCTCGATCACGTCGTAGTTGCGGCCGTGCAGGGCGGCGAAGTCGAACGCGGTGGCGTACGTGGCCGTGGCCGACGATCCGAACTTCGTCCCGCTCTGGGTCTGCGCATTCGGCGCGTTGGACACCGTGGACCAGGCCCGGCCGTAGTACGGAACTCCAAGGATCACCTTCCCGGGCGTCGTCAGCCCGAGATAGGCGGCCAGCGTGTCACCGATGTCGTACGCGGGCCCGTTGAGCGGGGCAACCGCGCCCGCGATGGGCGATCCGGCCGTCCGGTAGTCGTAGCCCATCACGAGGACCGCATCGGCTCCGCCCGGGGCCGTGGCATCGGCGACAGGGTAGTTGCCGACTTCGGCAGTCGCGTCGAACGTGAGTTGTGAGCCCGGCAACCGGGCGTCCAGCTCCGCCCGGATCGCGCGGACAAGCATCGTGAAGTCGGCGCCGTGACCGGCACCGATCGGCTCGAAGTCGAGGTTGATTCCGTCGGCGCCACGGTCCACGACGGCCTGCACCGCCTGCTGCGCGAGGTTCATGCGCGCCGTTGCGCTGCCGAGCATGGCACCCTGGGCTGCCGCCTCGCTGGTGGTCCAGCCGAACAGCGTCAGGCAGAGGACGACGCGCACGCCCTGCTGGTGAGCGGCGTTGATCACATTCGTCAGCTGGGGGCTGGTCCAGCCTGCCCAGCCGGTGGCGGTGGAGCCGTCCCCGTTGGCCGTGACGAGATTGCCGCCGGCGTCGACGGGGACGCTGAAATACGCGATCGTGGAGAGCGTGGCGTAATCGATTGTCGCAGCGGGATCGCCGAGTTCCCAGTACGGGAGAAAGCCGAACACCTCGCGGCGCAGGCCGGACACCGCCGGCTGCAGCAGGCTGCGGGCCGCCGGGGCAATGCCCTGCGCCCGGCCCAGCGGTCCGGCCCCGACCACGACGGCAGCGCCCAGGTCGCCGGCCGCCGGACGGAACGGGTTGCGATCCGACGCGTGTGCCTGCGCCTCTTCGTACTGGATGCTGGGCGCGCCGGGGTCCGCCGCGGGACCGGGGAGGAGAGCCGTTTGGAGGCTCGCGATCAGGGGGGCGGCCTGGAATCTTTCGGCCGAGGCTGCAGCGGGACTGATCGTGAGGGCGAGGACCACGGCCAACAGGGCTCCGAGGCGCCGGTGCTGCCCAGGGTGGCGGAGGACGTAGATCGGCTCTCGCAGGTCGGTCACGCTGGTCCCCGTTGCCGCCGGCGGGCACCGGGCCCGCTCCCTTCACGCCACCCGGGCGCGCTCAGAAGCGTCCCGGTGTATTCCTCGTCGACGAGGTCGCCCGCAGCTTACCCGAGGGTCAGCGTTGACGTCGCGACGTTGACTCCGCGGCCGGAATCGGTTGCGGAAACCCGCAGCGTGAGCGTGCCGGCCGCTCCGGCGCCGGACAGGCGCACGGTGACCCGGAAGGTGTTCGGGGCGATCTTGACCATCGCCACGGTCCGCGCGGACACGCCCGGCTGCCGGATCGTCAGGCGCGGACTCCTAACGAGGGGTTCGGCGGACACGGCGGTGACCGTGATCGTGTGGCCGCGCGTCGGCCTGGTGGGGCTGGTGATGATCCTGAAAGCCGCCACTGTCAGGGCCTTCCGGCTAGTGATCGAGGCGAGGCCATTGCCGGCGGTGACCACCGACAGATACGCGCCCGGCGCGACCGCCCGACCCGCGGCATCCAGGCCGTCCCAGGCCCACAGCTGGGCTCCCGGGTCGAGGACCTGGCCCTGGAACCGGGTCACCACCGTCTGCCCATGCGCGTCAAGGATCCGCCAGGTGACCGTGGCCGGCTGCAGCAGGGCGAAGCTGAGGGTGGTCGACGGCGCGAGTGTGTCGCGGTCCTGCGGGTAGAAGATGGCCGGGGTGGCGGCCACGCTGGACAGTGACCGGTAGACGACGATCGGGACGTCAAGGGACGTGCTGGTGTTGCCTGCCGCGTCGGCTGCGGCGACCGTCGCGACGTACAGCCCGTCCGGTACGCCGCCGCCTGAGTCGGAGCGTCCATCCCAGGACACGGTCGCGGTCGCGTCGGCCGCGGTGCCGCTGACGAAGGTGCGGATCACGGTCCGGTCGGCCGCGCGCACGGTCACGATGACGGAACCGGGCTCGCTCGCCTTGAACGTGCTGCGCCACGAATCTGCCGTGCCGTCACCATTCGGCGAGAAGGTCACCGGTCCCGTGATCGCAACCACGGGGCCGATGGTCGGCGCGCTCGTGTCGATCCGGACGGTCGCCGTCCGCTGCAGGACTCCGCCCAGCCCGTCGGCCGCCGCCAGGTGGTAGATGTAGGCGCCGTCGGGCAGATGGCCGCCGTTGCTCGTGCCGTTCCACGCGAAGTCCATCGTGTCCCCGGCGCTTGTCATCGTCGAGAAGATCCAACCGGTCTGGTCCGTGATCGTGATCTGCCACGTCGCAGGCGAAGAGAACTGGGCGCGGATGGGGAACGTGTCCTGCCGACCGTCACCATTGGGCGAGAAGACGTTAGGGGCGCTGATGCTCGTGAGGCTCATTCCGCCGCTGGTCGTGCCCTTTGCACCGTCCTGCGTGGGCGATGGCGTGGGTCCGGTCGTGACCGGCGCTGGGCTGGGAAGCGGTGCCCCGCCGGCACCGCCCACCACCGAGTCGCTCGAGATGACGGGGTTGCCGGTGAGCGCCCGGTAGTACTTGCCGGATGCGCTGTCGGGATCCATCTGGACGGTGGCACCCGGTGTCCGCACGCTCGGGAACGCGAACGTGTTGCCCTGGTGGCTGAACGAGTTCGCCCAGATGTTGCCGA
>JANPDJ010000341.1:0-1551 GCA_031431395.1 Chloroflexota bacterium
ATGCGTGCATCCGCTCGACGCTCCACGGCGAGTAGCGAGGAAACGGTAGTGGCGCGATGCCTCGGAACACGAGGCACGCGGACCCATCGCCGCGAGCGGTCCGGGAGCCGCCGTTGCGTCCCCGACGGCGGACGCTCGGCCAGCGCAGCGGGATCGTCAGTCGAGCATCACCAGCGGCTGGATCCCGGACAGGATGCCCTCCGGCCTGGGCCGCGCCAGTTCGGGTTCGGGGCCGCGGTCCGTTTCTCGAGCGGCGAGCTGGGCGTCCAGCTGGGCGATGAGGCCGGGAAGGTGCGCCCGAAGCGCCCCGCCGTACGCCGGCCCGATGTGCTCCAGCAGCGCCTTCTCCCGCTTGGTCTTCGGCGCGGCGAACCGCATATGGATCGTGGTGCCCGACGTGGTGGGCTCCAGTTCGATCGTATGGAGCACCTTCACCGGCCCGCTCGGCGTGTCGAGGATGGTCCGGTCCGTGACGTAGTCGTACGGGCGCCAGTCGAGGATCTCCTCGACGACGGCGTCTTTGCCGTGCATGCAGTGGTTTGATGAGCCGGGGCCCCGCCGGCCTCCGGTGGCGTCCTTGATCGTCACCTCCGTCACCCATGGCTGCCACGTCATCCGCTGCCCGGGTGCGGTGAGGAACTCCCACGCCACCTGTGGCGGCGCGCTCGTGGGCACCGAGACGATGAGGATGGATTCCCCGGGGGTCACGAACACCCGCTGGCGGGTCTCTTCCTCCTGCCAGCGGCGCTCGAGATCGTGAACCCAGGTTCGCACCTCGCCGATCCGTTCGTAGGTCTCCGTGTGCTCGCGCATCCCAAGGGCTTTCGGGTCGATGTCCGATGCGTCGATGCATTTCTGGCTGATCAGCGCGTAGGCGGAGACCCCCAGCTTCTCGACAACCTCATTCTTCAGGAGCCGGTGTACAACGATCACATCGGAGCCCAGCAGTTCCAGCCGGCCCGCGACCTTCTGCTGGATTGCCGCGCCGTGGTGCACAACGAACTTGAGGTTGAGGTCCGGGATCCGCATGCAGGCATTGCACTCGCACGACGTGGCCTGGCGGACGTCACGACGGCGCCGGCGGAACCCGAAGTAGCAGCGCTCGATCGTGTCGAGGAGCATCGACCCGTCGATCTTCTCTGCCGTCATGAACGTGAAGGCGGCATCGCCCTCCAGCTTGGCCAGCCGGAAGTTCGGCCGGAGTGCCGTGACAACGGCACCGATGAGGTCCGCGAGGATGTCCTGCGCGTGATCGAGCTCGACATCGGCAAGGTAGCCCGTGTAGCCGGAAATGTCGGCAATCAGGAAGCAGGTGGGCTGTGCAGTCGAAAGCATCGGTCCTCGCTGTGCGCGGCGAATCGCGAGGCCGTCACTATAGGGCTGGCGCCCGAGCCTATCCTCGTTGTGGCGCCGGGTGGCCTGGGCATCGACCTACCTGCGAGCGGCTCTTCTCCTCACCAGCACAGGGCGAGGCCGGTTCAGGATTACGGAGCGCGGATCATCGGTGCTGGCGACGAACCCAAAGCGGATCGACATCAAGTACCTGATGCA
>JANPDJ010000342.1:0-4600 GCA_031431395.1 Chloroflexota bacterium
GGCTCCGGGGGCGACCGAACGCATCCTCTACCCGAGCGACGGCGGCCGCTTGGGCGATGATCCAGGTGTCCGCGGCCACGACGCCCTGACATACCACCCCGCGGTGGGCGTGACCGGCGGCCTGTGGTCCGGCGGCGTCCAGTTCGGCCTGCCCGGCGATCAGCGAACGGACGAGGCGCTTTCGCTCGTCTACACCACGTCGCCGCTCCCGGACGAACTCGCGATCCTCGGCTGGGCGCGAGCGGACCTCGTCGTGGAGTCCTCCGCATCGGTTGTGGGCTTTGCCGTCAGCCTGTCCGACGTGGCACCGGACGGTTCGTCCCATCTCGTCGCGAAGGGGATGCTGAACGCGACCCGGCGGACGTCGCTCACCGATCCGTCACCCCTGGTGCCCGACGAGCCTGTCGCGTTGACGATTGAATTGGACTGCTCTGGCTGGATCTTCGCGGCCGGCCACCGGGTCCGCGTTGCCATCGCCAATGCCGATTTCCCGAACGTCTGGCCCACGCCCGAGCCCGCCAGCAGCCGCGTCCATCGCGGTCCGGGGATGTCCCGCTTCATGCTGCCGGTTGTGCCTCGCAGCGGGAGCGCGACGCCACCTGTCTTCGCTCCGTCCGCGCTGAGCGCCGAGCGGCATTCGACCGCCGTCCAGCCGCCAACCTGGCAGGTGACGACGGATGTCCTGACCGGACGGGTCACGAGCGACGTTCGCGTGAACATGGTCTTCCGGGCGAGCCCCGCCACGATCATCGAGCGTGAATTCGCCGCCGTGTCCCAGGTGGATCCCGCCGACCCGGCCCATGCCAGCGCCCACGGCTGGCACGTGAACCGCACCGTCCGCCCGAACCAGGTGATCCAGGGCCGATGCGACACCGTCATCCAGTCCACCGCGTCGCACTTCCACGTGACCATTGACCTGGCGATCACCGTCAACGACGCCGTGCACGCGACACGCCGGTGGACGCAATCGATTCCCCGGCGATTGCTCTAACCCCGGATCAACCGAGGGTATCTGTCTGACGCTGATCGAGGTGGCCATCGGTCGATGGCTCGGCGGTTCTGAACTACAGGTTCACGACCGAGCCGCAACCTCACCCTCATGGCGCTCCGAGAGGCCCGGAAAGCAAGCAGGAGTTGCGAAACCGGTCACCCCGGATGTCGCCCCGGGCCTTCGACGCTGGCCTTGTCCACTGGCGCTTCGTTTCCGCCCCAGACGAGTGTGTTCCATCCGGGCCGCTATGGGGTCAGCGTCGCGTTCGGCGGCTGGACCTTGGGCTGCCCGTAGCCGGGCGTACCACGGGGACGGCTGGTGTCGGGTCGGCGGGATCCACTGTCGGTCGCTCCGCGGCGGGTGCCGGCAGCGAGCGGCGCCACCCGAGGGCCTTCGCGACACGGTCCACGATGAGGAACACGGCGGCCCAGCCACCGATCGTGAGCATGAACCCGAAGAGGAACCCGATGTCGAGTTGGCGCGCGGCCTCCCCGTAGATGCCGAGCGCGCGCCCCGTCGCCCAGATCAGACCGACGATCAGCGCTGCCTTGTAGTACCAGTCCACCCTGCCATTGTCGGGGTTCTAGTGGGTGAACGCCTTCTGGGGGACGTCGCCGGCGGCGTACCGGGGCCCGTCGAAGTTGGCACGGATCGAATCCGCGATCGCCGGCCAGGCGCGGTCGAGTTCGGCCTGGTCAACGTCCGCAATCAGTTCCGGCGCTCCACCAACGGTCAGCACGCGGTCCAGGTGGCCGAGCTGCGACTTCGCCCAGCCGATGGGATCGTCCACCACCGCCTGCTCGAACTGGCGGACGCACGGCTGCATCCCCGTGAACGTCGGGTGGAAATGGGCGTGATCGTGGTTGCCCAGTGCGCCGCCGACCACCCCGAAGAGGTCGGCGCGCCAGATCGGCGCGCCGATCGTGCTGTGGATGCCGTCACGGCCGGCGCCGTGGCGAACGCCGTCGACGATCTCGTATCGCACCCGTCGCAACTGGATCCGCGTCCCGAACTCGTGGGAGCCATCCGGCTCGATCGTCTCGAAGTGCTCGGAGGTCACGGCGACCGGCCCGAACACGAACACGTACATCATCGGGCGAGACCTGCCGGATCGGTCGTCAGCCCCAGCATCGCCAGCCAGCCCGCCGGCGCAGGTGCAGCCGGCGTGGGCTGGACGGGTGTGCCGCCGGCGAGGACGAGACGGCCCCGGCGGAGCGCCGTGATGTCCTCGTCCGGACGCCCGTCCACCACCAGGATGTCGGCCGCGAGCCCGGGAACCAGTGTCCCGGTCACATCCGCGAGGCCGAAATACCGTGCGGCATCGCGTGTCGCGGCGCGGATCGCACCCAGCGCCCCGAACCCGATCCCCGCGTAGATCTCCAGTTCGAAGAAGATCTCCTCGCCGAAGTCCGTGAGCGTCACGCCGACGTCGGTGGCGGGGACCATCTTCACGCCGGCCGCGAGCAGCCGCCGGCCGTTGTCGATCGTTTCCTTCTTCGTGATGGCGCCCGGGTTGGGCTGCATCTCGAGGATGTTGATGCCGCCTTCCCACTCGACTCGCGCCCCGGCCCCCATCGTCGGGCAGGACACGGTGCCATGAGCCTTCATGAGCGCGGCGACCTCCTCGTCGAAGGTCCAGCTCCAGTTGGGGCCCATCATCGTCGTGTGCTGGATCCCGTTGATTCCGCCCAGCGTCGCGTTGCGGATGCCGGGCACGCCGTGGGCATGGGTCGTGATGATCCGCCCGTGCTTGTGCGCCTCGTCCGCGGCGGCTGCAAGCTCCTCCACGGTGAACGCCGCCCATCGGGAATCCGTGCCGGTTGTCATTCCGCCGCCGGTCGCCATCGCCTTGATGCCGTCGGCCCCTTCCTCCTCGATGAGGCGGCGCACGGTCTCGCGGATGCCCTTCGGGCCGGGTCCCACGACCTCGCCGTTGAGCCAGTGGCAGTGGCCCAGCCTGCGCGTGACGGGCCGGCCAGAGAGGAGCAGTCGCGGCCCGACGCCGGCACCCCGGCCGAGCGCCTCCTTGACCGCGAACGTGGTCCGATTCCGTCCGCCGCAGTCGAAGGCAGTCGTGACGCCGGCGCGGACCATCCGCTCGACATTCACCAGGCCCCGGGCAACCAGCTGGTCGTCCGACTCCTTCGCCATTGTCCCGAGCGGATCGACATCGCCCGCGAACGTGAAATGGACGTGCGCGTCCATCAGGCCGGGAAGCGCGGTCGCGTTGGGGAAGCTGTAGCGGCGCGCATGCTCCGGGCTTGCAACCCGGTTCGCGCGGCCCACCTCGGCGATCCGGTCGCCGATCACGAGGATGGCCCCGTCGTCGATCGGCGCCTCATCGGTGCCGTCAACGAGGTGGCCCACCTCGATCCGGATGGCTTCGGGGCCGATTCGTCGAACGGCGTCGGGCACGGTTGAGTCCTCCTGCGCTTCCCGGGACGCGGTTCATCGTGCCACAGCATCGGCCGGACGGAGGGGCCGGCGGCGCCCGGGCGGTGCGGCGGTATGCGAGCACCTCCACGGCACGAACGGTGCCGGGACGGTGCCGGGCGGCCGCTACACTGCCCGCCATGACGTATGCCTCGTCCGGCCCGGCCGGCTCCGCCGTTCGAATCGTGGACCTCCGGTCCGACACCGTGACCCAGCCGTCGGAGGCGATGCGCGAGGCGATGGCACGCGCCCCGCTGGGCGATGACGTGTACGCCGAGGACCCCACGGTCAACCTGCTGGAGGAGCGCGCGGCCGAGATCCTGGGCAAGGAGGCGGCGCTGTTCTGCACGTCCGGGACGATGGGCAACGTCTGCGCTCTGTTCGCGTGGGTGCCGCGCGGCGGGGAGATCATCGGCGCTGCGGCCTCGCACACGATCGCGGGTGAGCAGGGTGCCTATGCGGTCCTCGTTGGAGCCGCCGCGCGCGGGCTGGAGCCCGGGCCCGACGGTCGACTGGTTCCCTCGGAGATCGCCGAAGCCTTCCGCGATCCGTCGCAGGACGTGCACGACCCGATCTCGTCGCTCGTGACCATCGAGAACACGGTCAACGCCTCCGGCGGCCTGCCGCTCGACGTCCGGTACACGGAGCAGGTCGCGGCCGTCGCCCATGCCCGGGGGGTGCCACTGCACCTGGACGGCGCGCGCCTGTTCAACGCCGTGGTGGCCCTGGGCGTCCCCGCCGCCGAACTGTGCGCGCCCGTGGACTCCGTCATGGTGGCGCTCTCGAAGGGTCTGGCCTGCCCGGTTGGGTCCGTGGTGGCCGGTGACCGGGCGTTCATTCACCGCGCGCGCCGGGCGCGGAAAGTCCTGGGCGGCGGCATGCGGCAGGCCGGGGTCATCGCGGCGGCGGGCGTCGTCGCGCTGCAGTACGGCCCAGACGGCATGATCGCCCGTCTCGCCGAGGACCACGCCACCGCGCGCCGATTCGCCGAGGGCCTGGCTGGCTTCGAGTTCATCGACGTGGACCTGTCCCGCGTCCAGACCAACTTCGTGATGTTCCGTGTCCGCGGCCCGGAGGAGAACTGGCAGGCGCGCCGGGCAGCGTTCGTCAAGGCGCTGTGGGATCGAGGTGTGCTGACATTCGCGCACGTCGGCCAGATGATCCGCGCCGTCACGC
>JANPDJ010000343.1:0-1526 GCA_031431395.1 Chloroflexota bacterium
CGATCGTGGATTTTGGTGGGGTCGGCGACACGTCGGTCGATGCCTGGGAGCGGATCCTGGCCGTCAACCTGACCGGGACGTTCCTCGTATCGCGGGCCGTGATCCCGCTGATGCTCGAGCAGGGCGGCGGCTCGATCATCAACCTCGGCTCGATCGCCGGTCTCGTGGGCGTCGCCCGCATGGCCGCGTACAGCGCGACCAAGGGGGCCATCGTGAGCCTCACCCGCCAGATGGCGGCCGACTACTCCGGCCGGGGCATCCGCGTCAACTGCATCTGCCCCGGCATCGTTCCCGGGACGGAGATGGGCCGCACCGTGCTGGCCAGCGACCCGAGCGACGAAGCGCTTGCGAGGCGGCTGGCGAAATACCCCATCGGCCGACTCGCAGCACCCGAGGACGTTGCGTCCGCGGCCGTCTTCCTGGCCTCCGCTGAGGCGGGCTTCATCACCGGCGTGACGCTGGCCGTGGACGGCGGGATGACCGCGGTAT
This sequence comes from Chloroflexota bacterium, assembly GCA_031431395.1. GTDB lineage: Bacteria > Chloroflexota > Limnocylindria > Limnocylindrales > CSP1-4 > VGPE01. The sequence continues at coordinate 490 of JANPDJ010000343.1, forward strand.
GACCGTCGCATCGGGCGGCGCCGCCCTGCCGGAGTACCCGGGTCCCCTTCCGGCGCTGGCGTACCCCAACGTCCGCGCGATCGAGGTGACGACGGAGGACTGGGCGTCCACTCCCCGCGACGTCCTGGGGCGGGCACTCCTGATCCTTGCGGTCGTCCGCAAGCTCGAACGCTGGCTCGTCGACCACGTGGGCCTGGTGCACGGCCCGCTGCACTCCAGCATCGGCCAGGAAGCCGTTGCCGTTGGCGCGGCCCTCGCCCTGGAGCCCGAGGACCAGATCACCTCCACCCATCGGGCCCATCACCACGTGCTCGCGAAGCAGATCGTCGGCCTCCTCCCGCCCGGCTTCGACCCCTTCACCGCGGCGGAACTTCCCGACGCCGTCCTGGACAGCGTGGGCCGGACACTGGCCGAGATCCTGGGCCTGGCCCACGGCCTGGGAGGCGGCCGCGGCGGATCGATGCACCTGGCCGACTTCGACGCAGGCGTGCTCGGGACCACGGGCATCGTCGGCGGTGGGATCCCGATTGCCGCCGGGATCGCCCTGGCGGCCCGGCTCCGCGGTCGCTCCAGCGTGGCGGTGTCCTTCCTCGGTGATGGTGCGACGTCCATCGGCGCCTTCCACGAGGGGATCAGCCTCGCCCGGACGTGGCGGCTGCCGGCGATCTTCATCGTGGAGAACAACCTCTACTCCGTGGCAACCACGGTCCGGGAGACGGCCGGATTCGACGAACTGGTGATCCGCGCAGCGGGGCAGGACATGCCCGGCATCGTGGTGGACGGGATGGATCCGGTGGCCGTTCTCCGGGCGATGCAGCTCGCCCGCTCATACGTCTCGCAGGGTCACGCCCCTGTGCTGATCGAGGCCCGGACCTACCGCTTCTATCACCAGAATGGACCGCTCCCCGGCAGCGCCTTCCGGTATCGCACGAAGGCGGAGGAGCACGACTGGACGCTCCGGGACCCGTTCACCGTCATGCCGCAGCGACTGCTGTCCGCCGGCCTCGCATCCCCGGGCGAGATCGCGAACGTGACCC
>JANPDJ010000344.1:0-6869 GCA_031431395.1 Chloroflexota bacterium
GTCCGTCAGCGAGCCGGCAGTGTGGAGCACGGCGAGACGCTCCAGCCTCGAGGTCAGGTCGATCCGCACCGCCGGTGATCGGGAGCCCCACCCGGGCGAGGCGGAAGCCTCGGACGAACCCGGTTCCCGGACCCTCACCTGGTCCCGGCGTGCCTGCAGGTCGGCCAGCAGGCGCCGCATCGTGGATGGATCGCGGCGCGACGAGGCGCGGGCGGGAATCACGGCGAGCAACGGACCGCCGCCCATCGCGACGAAGACAACGCCGCAGAGCAGCCAGCCGAACTCCGGGCCACCTCCTCCCGGCGGCCGGATGCCGTACTCCAGGAAGTTCCAGCCGAGACTGAACCGGCGCCGGTAGACTCCCGGCCATGCCCACCTTCCGAGCACCGCGCGGCACCCGCGACCTCCTGCCGGACGAGCGCGCGGCATTCGCACGCGTGGAGGCCATCGCTGAGCGTCTCGCGGGTCGCTATGGCTATCGGCCCATGGCGACGCCGCTGTTCGAGCTGACCGAGGTGTTCGAGCGGGGCGTGGGCGAAGTCACCGATATCGTCGAGAAGGAGCTGTTCCGGCTCACGCCGCGGACGGACGAGGGCGAGCAGTGGGCCCTCCGCCCGGAGGCGACGGCCGGCATCGTCCGCGCCTATATCCAGCATGGGATGAAGACGTGGCCGCAGCCGGTCAAGGTCAGCCTCACCGGGCCGATGTTCCGGTACGACCGCCCACAGGCCGGACGCTACCGCCAGTTCTGGCAGTGGGACGTGGAGGCCATCGGCGACCCGGGCCCCGCGGTCGATGCGGAGCTGGTCGAGCTGGGCCTGGCGTTCTACCGCGAGGTCGGCCTGGCTGATGTCGAGGTCCTGCTCAACTCCATCGGCGACGGGAACTGCCGGCCCGCCTATCTCCGGGAGCTGGTCACCTGGTACCGGGAGCGTCTGGAGCACCTGCCGGCCGTGGAGCGCGCGCGCCTGGAGACGAACCCGCTCCGTTTGCTCGATTCCAAGTCGCCGGCCATGGCCGCCGTCAACGCCGGCGCGCCGATGCTGGTGGACCGCCTGTGCGAAGCCTGCGCGAGACATTTCGCGGCGGTCCGGGAGCACCTCGATGCGATTGGTGTGGCCTACCGCCTGGAGCCCGGAATGGTGCGCGGCCTCGACTATTACACCCGCACGGCGTTCGAGTTCTACCGTCCCGGTGCTCACGGCCAGCAGCAGGCGCTGGGAGGCGGCGGCCGGTACGACGGTCTCGTGGAACTGCTCGGCGGCCGGCCGACTCCCGGGATCGGGTTCGCGCTGGGCCTCGACCGGGTGATCCTGGCACTCCAGGAGACCGGCAACGCCCCCGCGATCTCCAATCGGCCCCAGGCCGTCGTGGTGGGCGCCGATCCGGCGGCGACCGCAGAACGCCTGCGGATCGCAACGATGCTCCGGGCCGCCGGGCTCACCGTCCGGGCGGAGCTCTCGCCGCGAACGCTCGGCCGCCAGCTCGAATCTGCCGGCCGCGACGGAGCGCACTTCGCCGTCATCCTCGGCGACGAGCTCACCCAGGGCCAGGTGCAGCTGCGCGACCTTGATGCCGGCACCCAGCACGTGGTCTCCGTGGCCGACCTCGCCCGCGAGCTGAAGCGGTCGGACGCCAGCCACCGGCACGGCTGAGCGAACCGCCCGGTCGGCCCACGGCGCGACCGACCCCCGAGCCGGTACCATCGGGTTGCCATGACACCCACGGATCCCTTCAGCCTTGCCACCCCGTACCGGACCGACACCTGCGGCGACCTTCGCGCGGGCGACATCGGCCGTCAGGCTCGCCTCGCGGGGTGGGTGCACCGCCGCCGCGACCACGGCCAGCTGATCTTCCTCGACCTCCGGGACCGCCACGGCCTGACGCAGGTCGTGATCGACGCCACGGAGTCGCCGGACGCCCACGCGGCGGCCAGCCGTGTGCGAAACGAGTTCGTGATCAGCACCGCCGGCATGGTGGCCGCGCGCCTGGCGGGCACGGAGAACCCGAAACTGCCGACGGGCGCGATTGAACTCCGGGCGGCCCAACTGGAGATCCTCTCCGAGTCGAAGACGCCGCCGTTCTACGTGAACGATCCGGACGCACCAATCGACGAGAGCCTCCGGCTGAAGTACCGCTACCTGGACATCCGCCGCGAGCCCATGGCCCGACGACTTGTCCTGCGCTCGCGGCTGGTCCAGGCGATCCGGGAGGCACACCATCGCGCGGGCTTCCTGGAGATCGAGACGCCCATCCTCATCAAGTCCACGCCGGAGGGAGCGCGCGACTTCGTCGTGCCGTCGCGCCTCCAGCCGGGCAACGTCTACGCGCTCCCGCAGAGTCCACAGCAGCTCAAGCAGATCCTCATGGTGGCGGGCATCGACCGCTACTTCCAGATCGCGCGCTGCTTCCGCGACGAGGACCTGCGCGGCGACCGCCAGCCGGAGTTCACGCAGCTCGACCTCGAGATGAGCTTTGTCACTGAAGAGCGCGTGATGAGCTTCGTCGAGGGCATGGTGCTGGACGTTACGAAGGCAATCCTGCCGAACCGGCCCATCGCGGCCGATCCGTTCCCCCGGTTCACGTACGAAGACGTGATGGAGCGCTTCGGGTCGGACAAGCCGGACCTCCGGTTCGGCATGGAACTCGTGGACCTGGCACCGGTGCTGGGTGGCGGGTCCGGCTTCAAGGTGTTCGACGAGGCCCTGGCATCCGGTGGCCGGGTCAAGGCGATCGTGGCGCCCGGTCTCGGTCACGCGACTCGCCGGGAGATCGACGACCTGACCGACACGGCCCGGCGCTTCGGCGCAAAGGGGCTCGTCCACCTCGCAGTCACGACCGAAGGGATCCATTCGCCGGTTGCGAAGTTCCTGGCCGAAGGGATCGCGGAGCGCATCGTTGCCGCGGTGGGCGCCCGGGATGGCGATCTGATCCTCGCGGTCGCGGATCGCGGCACGGTCACGGCGGAGGTCCTCGGCCGCTTGCGCGCCGAACTGGGCGTCCGCCTGGGACTCGCGGACCCTGCCGTACTTTCCTACCTCTGGGTGCACCGCTTCCCGATGTACCAGTGGGACGCCGAGGGCGGTCGCTGGGATGCCACGCACAATCCCTTCAGCGGCGTGATCCCCGAGGACGAGGGACTGCTGACCACGACGTCTGGCGACACGGCGCGGCCCTCGCCGGACGATCCGGCCGGCCGGGCGCACGCGATGCAGTACGACCTCGTCCTGAACGGCTGGGAACTGGGCGGCGGCTCCGTCCGCATCTGGCGCAAGGACCTGCTGGAGCGCAGCTTCGCCCTGCAGGGGTACACGCTCGAGGAAATGCACGAGCGCTTCGGTGCGCTGCTGGAGGCGTTCGACTACGGCGCCCCGCCGCACGGAGGGATCGCGCTGGGCATCGACCGGTGGGCGGCGCTGTTCAGCGACCAGACCAACATCCGCGAGGTGATGGCGTTCCCCAAGACGTCGTCCGGGACGGATCTCATGCTCGAGGCGCCGTCTGCGCCGGAGCCGCAGCAACTGGCCGAACTTGGCCTGCGCTTCATCGGGATCGAGCCGAAGAAGCCGCCGGCCGGCTGACCGGGTCCATCGTGCGCCCGCGCCAGGTTCGCAGCGGATGCCCTGGGGTGACCCTCAGGGTTCGGGGTGGGTGTCCCCCGTGCGGAGTCCGGCCACAAGCGGGGTTTCATTCACCCCGGCCGCTACGGCCGCCCCCCACTCGTGGTGGCCGGACGCCGGCCCCGAGGGGCCAAGGAACGGCGGCAGGTCGGCGCGCGCGGTTGACGCGTCGTGGGTTGTGCCGGGATCACCAAGGTCGATGCGCCATTCCACGGCGCCGGCCGTCAGCAGATCCTCGATCAGATCGTCGGGCATCCGGTCGGCGCCCAGCGATCGAAGACGCTCCAGCTCGGAGCGGGGGACCAGGACCGGCCAGCCGGGATCGCCCTGGTAGGTGGGTCGCAGGAGGAATCCCGGGTGCTGGCCGTGTGCCTCGATGAGGGACGTGATGCTCTCGGCGTCCACCCACTGGGAGCGCGCGGGCCACACGATGGCACCGGCGGTCCCGGTGACCTCGGCGAGTGCTGCGTCGATCCCGCGCACGATCTGGCCGACCGGGCCGGCCTCATCGGGGGCCGGTGCGACCAGGCTGACAGGCGCCCCGGCGAGCGCCGCGGCGACGGCGCCGGAAGGATCGGCGGCCACCACGATGATCGGCACGGCACCGCCGGACCACGCAACATCGGCGAGCCGGCGGACGCGCGGCACCCCTTCCACGTCGGCGAGCGCAGACTCCGGCGAGGCGGCGAGGATCACGGCTGCAACGGTCATGTCGTCATTCTCGCAGTCCGTGGGACAATGCGAAGTTCCATGACCGACATCTCGCGGCCCAGTGCCGACCTGCCCGCTGCAACTGCCACCCGCGACGACCTGCGGAACCTCGCGATCGTTGCCCATGTGGACCACGGCAAGACCACGCTGGTCGACGCGCTGCTCCGCCAGACGGGCGCCTTCCGGGCGAACCAGGCGGTGGTGGACCGCATCCTCGACTCGGGCGATCTGGAGCGCGAGAAGGGCATCACGATCCTCGCCAAGCAGACCACGGTGGACTACGACGGCATCCGCCTGAACATCGTGGACACGCCCGGCCACGCGGACTTCGGTGGCGAGGTTGAGCGCTCACTGCTCATGGTCGATTCGGTGCTGCTGCTGGTGGATGCTGCGGAAGGGCCGCTCCCGCAGACGCGATACGTGCTCCAGAAGGCGATGGCACGGCGACTGCCCGTCGTTGTCGCGATCAACAAGATCGATCGGGGCGACGCCCGCCCGGGCGAAGTCCTCGACGCCATCTACGAGCTGTTCATGGACCTGGGAGCGGACGCACACCAGATCGAGTTCCCGGTGGTGTACACGAATGCAAAGCTGGGCACGGCCACCATGGACCTTGCAAACCCGGGAACGGACCTGCGACCTCTGCTGGATCTCCTGGTCCACGTGACCCCGCCGCCCACGTTCGTGCCGGGCCACCCGCTCCAGCTGCTGGTCACCAACCTCAGCGCGAACGATTACGTGGGCCGGATGGCCGTGGGACGCATCTGGAACGGCGCCATCCGGATGGGCCAGCGAGTCACAATCATCCGGGAAGAGGCGGGCGACACCGCGGGCACCGTCGAGCCGGGCAGGACCACTGTGCTCACCGGCACGGTGACGAGCCTCACCACGGCCCACGGCATCGAGCGCGTGGACATCGCGGAGGCGCGCGCCGGCGACATCGTGGCCGTGGCCGGACTGCCCGAGGTCACGATCGGCGACACACTGACCGAACCGTCGGATCCTCGTCCGCTCCCGCGCCTCGACGTGGACGAGCCCACCCTCAGCATGACCTTCGGGGCCAACACGTCGCCCCTGTCGGGACGCGAGGGCAAGTTCGTCACCGGCCGGCAGATCAAGGCCCGCCTGGAACGCGAAGTCCTCGGCAACGTCTCGATCCAGGTGCTGCCCAGCGAGGGCTCCGAATCGTTCGAGGTGCGCGGCCGCGGCGAACTCCAGCTGGCGGTCCTCATCGAGCAGATGCGGCGCGAAGGGTTCGAGATGCAGGTGTCCCGGCCGGAGGTGCTGTTGCGCCGGGTCAACGGCCAGACGCAGGAACCCTACGAGCGCATCACGGTGGACATTCCGCCCGAGTACATCGGGGCCGTCCAGATGGCGCTCTCGGCCCGAAAGGCGCGCCTGGAGCAGATGACCACCGACGCCGACGGCCGCGTGCGAATGGACTTCGTCCTGCCGGTGCGCGGCCTGATCGGCTACCGCGGCCAACTCCTCACGGACACGCGTGGCACGGCGCTGCTCCACCAGATCGGCGAGGGCTACGGGCCGTGGGCCGGTGAGGTGACCCACCGCACGGACGGCGTCCTCGTCTCGGATCGCGCCGGGACCTCCAACGCGTACGGCCTGTTCAACCTCGAGGAGCGCGCCGAACTCTTCATCGGCGCCGGCGTCGAGGTCTACGAGGGCATGATCGTCGGGGAGAACAGCCGGTCGGAGGACATGGACGTCAACCCGACCAAGGAAAAGAAGCTCACCAACATCCGCACGCACTCCCACGACGAGTCGCTGCGCCTGACGCCGGCGCGGATCCTCACGCTGGAGTCTGCGATCGAGTTCATCGCCGGCGACGAGCTGGTCGAGGTGACGCCGCTCTCAATCCGGTTGCGCAAGCGGCGACTTTCCCAGCACGATCGCCGCCGGGAGCGCGGGCGCGACGAGGACACGCGTCGCCCAACGGAGCGCGAGACGGCCTCGGTCTAGCTGACGAATATCGCGGCCGGCCGTGACCACGCTCCGGCCCGCGATCAGCAACTGGCATTCGGCAGCTGGCGCTCAGCGGCGCGGCCCAGCGATCAGCGCCCTGGCCGCCCCGGCCCGGCGATCAGCGCCCGACGTTCGGCGTCCCGGCCGGCGATATCAAGCTCCAGTTCACGCGGCCGCGTCCAGCGGCCCCTGATCGATCGTCAGACGCCCCAGAAACCAACCGTCAATGGATTTCGGCAGGTGAAAGCGCGTCCAGGTGCCCGCAACCGCGCTGCGCGTCCACTCAGAGTGGAAAGTGGTCGCCGCGGCCGTTCCGCCGCTCCGCGGCTCGGCGCACCGCGGCTCGGCCATGGCGCCCGACCTCAGCCCGACGTTCCGCGGCCTCTCGCCTGCGGTCGGCCGCCCCGGCCCGGCGATCAGCGCCCGACGTTCGGCGTCCCGGCTGCCCCGCCCGGCGATCAGCGTCCCGGCCGGCGATTTCAAGCTCCAGTTCACGCGGCCGCGTCCAGCGGCCCCTGATCGATCGTCAGACGCCCCAGAAACCAACCGTCAATGGAT
>JANPDJ010000345.1:0-31123 GCA_031431395.1 Chloroflexota bacterium
GCGACGAGTTCTCGCGCAACGGTGAGACGCTGCTGCCGGATCGCGTCCCAGCCGCGGACCACGACGAGGCCGAAGACCACGCTCGTCGCGACCGCGAGCGCTGCCGCACCCCCCACGAACACCCGGTTGGCTGTGGCCTCGTTCCAGGACCGGCGCCGGCGCGCAGCCCAGGCGACGGCCGCGACGATTGCCTCCATCGCGAGTACGTACGAATGCGGGGCGAGCGCCACGGCCGAGTGGATGAACGTGCCGCCCGGGACGTGGACCGCCGAGACGATCGCGGAAAAGGCGAAAAGGATGACGGCGTACACGAAGAACGGCCCGAAGTCCGCCGATCGCCGTCGCAGCCATGCACCGATGACCATGAGAGGCACCAGGAACACGGACCCGACGAGCACGCTGTAGATCTCGATCGCGGCCGCGAGGCCGCCGATCCGGCTGAGCAGGAGGGGGCCGATGCCCTGGCCCAGCAGGTATTCAAGGGTGGTGGGCGTGGTGATGCTGTTCCACTCGGCGATGTCGCGGATGTACAGCACGCGCCCGGATTGGGATGACGGAAGCAGGCTCCCGAAGACCGACAGCTGGCGGGCGAACCATGGCGCGACGACAACGACGAAGAGCCCGGCGCATGCGACGGCGGCCCACGCCGGAATGCGCGGACCGGCGGGCATGGCAAACGGCCGGCCGCCGCCCGCGACGATCCGTGCCGACGCGCGAGTCGTCCGATAGGCGCGCCAGCGGTCCCACAGGAACGCAAGGCCGACCGTCGCCCCCACGAGAACCCCGTCATTCCGGGCGAGTGTTGCGATGCCGACGAGCAGTCCGGCCAGCGCGAACTCCCAGGGCCGGCGGCGCTTCAGCGCGCGAGCGGCGAGGAGGAGCGCACCGGCGGCGAGCGGCTGGAACAGCCCGAAATTGTCGGGCTGGGAGAAGAACACGGCCGATGCTGCGGGCGACGCCGCGAGCAGCCCGGCTCCGATGCAGACGACCGGCCGAGCGCCGGCCTCCCGCGCAATCGCCCAGGTGATCGGGCCTGCGAGGGCGCCGATGAACGCGAAGGGGAGCCCGGCCGCGAACTGGCTGCCGCCGAAGACCGCAAGGAACGGGACCTGAACCAATGAGGCCAGCGGCATCCAGTGCGCATTGCTGGGGATCGGCAGGTGAGGATCGGCCGGCAGCCGGCCGCCCACCTCGGCAAAGATCCACACGAAGTCCACGTTCATGCCGCGGCCACTGGTGATCGCGCGCGCCACGTCCGCGTAGTAGGACGAATCCGGGTAGGCGGGATCCGGGAAGAGCGCGAGGAACGCCACGCGCACGAGCAGCGCCAGGAGGTACAGGGCGACAGGTGTCCTCACGGCGTTGCACGGTAGCACCGCTCGGCCGCCCCGCCGAGGGGTACGAACTGACTACGGCACACCGCCACCCGACCCGCTCAATCCGCCCGTCAGCCTGCCGTACGATCGTGTCGATGCCGCCGTCGCCCCGTTCGCTCCCACCGGCCCGTCGTGGGGCCGCGCGACCGGCCTGGCCGATCTGGCTTGCGGCGGGAGTTGCCGGCTGGGCCGGGGTGGCGTGGCTGGGCGCGCGGCTCTACTCGTACGTGCCTCCCCGCGCGGGTTTCGACCTGGAACTGCTCCTGGTGGCCGGGCGCCGGATGGCCGCGGGCGGCAGCCCGTACGACTCGGCCATGCTGGACGGCCTGGCTCCGGCGGCGGCTGATCTCTTCTACTCGTATCCACCGCCCGTTGCGCAGTACCTGTCCCTGTTCGCCGGGGTTCCATCGGGGGTCATGCTGGTGACCTTGGGCGTCGCGGCCGCGCTGGGCCTGGTGGCCGTTACCGTGGAGCTGGGCCGGCAAACGCTGAACAGTGCGACCGACCTTTGGCGGACCGTTCGCTCCGTGGGCCTTCCGGCCGCCGCCGTGGCGCCGTTGGTGTTCCCCTTCGCGGTCGCCATCCTGTTCGGGAATCTCGACGCGCTATTCCCGCTGCTCTACGGCCTGATGCTCCTGGGGGCGCTCGGAGAAACCGTGCGATCGCGATTCGCGGGCGGTGCTGCGCTCGCGATTGCGGCCGTCGCGAAGCTGCACCCGGCGTCGATGGGGCTCTGGTTCGTCGTGCGGGGCCTGCGCGACCGACGCCGGAGCCCTGTCCCGGGCCCGGACCCGGGCGGGACGGCACGGATGCCTGGTGGCCTCGCCCTCGCGCCGGGTGGCTGGCTCGTGGCGTTCGCTGCCGTGGCAATGGGCCTGGCCATCCTTGCGATCAGCCTCCTGGCCGGCGGGTTCGGACCGTGGACGGACTACATGACGGTACTCCAGACGGGCACCGGAGCCACCCTGGTGGATCCCCGCAACGCGGGTCCTGCGGCGCAGGTGGCCCTCGTCATCGGCGGCGGGGAAGGCGTCGCGCGCGTCCTGCAGATCGCGGTGGGGCTGGCGGCCGTCGGCGGAACCGTTGCCGTCGCGTGGCGGTGCTCCGACACGCTCGAAAGCTTCGCCTGGGCGACAGTCGCCTCACTGGTGATCCTGCCGGTCACGTGGTTCCACTACCCGGTCGCGCTACTGCCGGTCGCCCTTGTCGCCTGGCTGCGGTGCGGCCAGGGTCAGCGGCGGCGGGTGCTCGCGGCGCTCATTGGTGCGATCGTGATCGGCGCGCTCGCTGTGCCGCTGCCCGTCTTGGTCTGGCTGGCCGTGGGCCTGGTCCTGGTAGCCGTCAGGGTGAGCCGTCCTCCGGGGTCGCGGGCCGCCATGCCGACGCGTCCGGAGGCGGACCAGTGATGCCAGTCCGGCCGCACCCGGCGGCTGGCACGCCACCCGCCGGCCCGACCGTGACCGCCGCGGCTGCGACTGACCACCGGCCGCCCCTGCTCTTCTGGTTGCCGATCGCCCTCCTGCCCACCGCGGCGTGGCTCTTCATCCTGCCATTCCAATCCGCCACGGGCCCCCCGTTCCTCGACTGGAACATCTACCGGCAGGGCTTCGACCTCTGGCGGTCCACCGGCACACCGTACGAGGTCCTGCCGCCGGGCTGGAACCCCTACACCACGTTCCCGTACCTGTATCCGCCGTCCAGCTGGCCGCTCATGGTCATCGCCACGCTGCTGCCGCCGGCGGCCGCCGGACTGGGCGCGCTTCCACTCCTGCTGCGGCCGCCACGCCTCGCGCTCGTCCCGGTATCGGCGACGCTGCTGATCCTTGGACTCGGGGTGGCCCTCTACCTCGGCAACGTGAACCTGCTCATCGCCGGGCTGATCATCGTGTCGTTCAGGCCGGGCAGGCTCGGTGGGATCGCATTCGGGGCACTCGCCTGCATCAAGCTCTACCCGATCGTGCTGCTGCCGCTGCTGTGGTCCGATCGGACCCGGCTGCGCTGGGCCGTGGGCGTGATGGCGGCGCTGCTGGTCTCGGGCACGTTGCTGCTGGGGTTCGGCGGCTGGCAGGACTTCGTCACGACACTCCTGAACGAGGGCACGCACCCCGATATCTCGTGGAACCCGTTTGCGTCGTTGGGATTGATCCGGGTCGTTCCGGCCGGCCTCATTGCCCTCGCCGGCCTCGCGCTGCGATCGCCGACGATCACACTCCTGGGTGCGACCTGGACGAGCGGCGTGGTCACGGGCCACTACCTGATCACGTTTGCGGCGGCGCTGGCCGTGGAGCCGTCGATCCGCGACACGGTGGGCCGGGCAGTGCGGATGGCCGGGATGCGTCCCGGTCGGCGCGGCGCCCAGCGCGGCCCCGAAGTTGGGCCGTCGGACCGTGTCGCGAGTTCGTAGACTCCGCGAGTGGAAGTGACGTCGCTCACCATCGTGCTGCCTGCCTACAACGAAGAGGCACGGCTGGGCCCGGCACTCGACGAGCTGTTCGGCTACCTCCGTCGTGGCGGCCGCGGGCGCTCCGGTCTGCCCGGTCCGGAGGTCCTGCCGCCAGACATCACCGTCCTGGTCGTCGATGACGGGAGCACGGATGGCACGGCTGGCCTCGTTGCGGCGCGCATCCAGGCCGCGAACGCCGCGCGAGCGACCGGGGCCTCCGGCGGCCCAGAGCTGAAGCTGCTCAAGGTGTCCCACGGGGGCAAGGGCGCTGCTGTCCGGGCGGGTGTCCTGGCTTCGGACTCCGACCTCGTCGTGTTCGCCGACGCTGACATGGCGACTCCGCCCGACCAGTTGCCGTTGCTCATGGCCGCGCTGCGCGATCACGACGTTGCCCTGGGCAGCCGCATCCAGCCCGACGGCCGTGACATGCGCCGTACGCAGCCGGGCTACCGGCGCGCTCTGGGCCGGCTGTTCCACCTGCTCGCGTCAGTCTGGGTGGTGGGCCCCGTCAAGGACACCCAGTGCGGGTTCAAAGGGTTCACCGGGCCCGTAGGACGCGACCTCTTCGCGATGCAGCGCGTCACGAGCATTGTGTTCGACGTGGAACTTGTCTTTCTTGCCCGCAAACGCGATTACTCCATCTCGATCGTCCCCATCGAGTGGAGCGATCGCCACGGCTCGCGGATGCGCGCGCGACCCAGGCTCGCGATGCGCGTCCTGTGGGATCTCCTGCGCATCCCGCTGATCCACCGGCGACTCCCGTCTCGGCCCGACGCGACATGAAGCCAGCGGGCCTGGACCGCTGGCTGCCGCCGTTCGCCGTGGCGGCCTTCGGGCTGGGTGTGGCCGTCGTCCTCGCCGTCGCCGGTCCCACCCTCGGGTACGACTACTCGGCCTACCTCAACGGGGCACACCGCCTGATCGACGGCGCCCGACTGTACGACCCGACGGTAAACGTGGCCGGTGGCTTTGCGATCTTTCTCTATCCGCCGCCGTTCGCGCTGGCCATGGTCCCGTTTGCCTTCCTGCCGCCGGTCGTGGGCCCCTGGGTCTGGATCGGCGGCCTCCTCGCCGCGTTCCTCGCGGGCGCATGGCTGCTGCCGGTGGGAATCCGCGTCCGGTGGGCAGTGATCCTGCTCGCCGGCGTGTCCTGGCCGTTCCTCTATTCCGTGAAGTTGGGACAAGTGGGGCCGCTGCTCTTCCTCGCCTTTGTTGCCGGCTGGCGATGGCTGGATCGCCCAACACCGCTCGGGATCTCGCTGATCGCCGGCGCGCTCATCAAGGTCCAGCCGGTGCTCCTGTTCGGCTGGGCGCTGGCGACCCGGCGCTGGCGGGCAGCCGCTGCAGGTGTTGCCATCGGGCTGCTCGCCGCGGCCGTGGTAACGCCGCTGGTGGGGGTCGCCACGTGGGGTGACTACGTGGATCTGCTCCGTCGCGTGAGCACACCTGTGACCACACCCCACAACTTCACGCCGGGCGCAATCGCGTTCCAGCTGGGGGCCCCGGAACCCGTCTCGAACCTGGTGCAGGTCGCGACATTCGCGACGGCCCTGGGGATAGCGATCTGGGCGTGGCTCCGGTCGGACGCCGAATCGGCGTACGTCACGACGGTGGTGGCGTCCCAGCTGCTTTCGCCGCTGCTCTGGGATCACTACGCGATGCTGCTCCTGATCCCCACCGCGCTGCTCCTGGAGCGCCGGCACTGGTGGGCGGCGGCCATCCCTCTCGCCGGCTGGCTACCGGCACCCGCCTACCCTGCCGCCTTCGTCCTCTGTCTGCTTGCGCCACTGGTGACGCGATCGCGGCCGGCCCATGCGGGGCGCCTGACGGCCGGACCGCACCCGGCCTGACGACCGATTTCGTCAGGTAGTCGTTCCGCGACTGCTCGGCGGCCGGGGCAGCCAAATGTGCGTCACTCAGTCATGAGGCGGTTGGTAGACGCCACTCGAGGGTCCCTGGACGCTCCACGCACCTCGGGGCGTGCGTGGTAGCCGCGCCGGAATTCACTGCACAGTGGTGGCCGGGCATCTTGCAGTCACGCGGCGACTGCCTGACGGAAACGGAGGTCAGGACCGCTCCATCGAGCGCATTCCGGTCGTGATCCGCTGCTGTTCTGTTGTGCTCAACGTCAGGTCCTCGATCATCTGGGGAGACTGACAACATCACTGAGCAGTTTGCACTGACAGCGTCGCGGACCATCGACATCGGCGCCGGGCTGCGCCGGATCCGGTGCTAGCCTTTCGGCCGTGCATGCTGGCCTCGACGCTCCGCGGATGACGTCGGGCGGTCGCCGCTCGACCGGAGCTGCCGCCGTCTTTCCGGCGCTCGCCTGGCCCGCGCTCGTGGCGGCCTCGTTCGCCGTCTACCTGCTGTGCAATCGGACCTTCAACGCCGGCCGCGGCGACTTCTTCTACCTCGCGGATGCGTTCCTGCACGGCCGGACGTGGCTCCTGGCGCCCTTGGGGGCCTGGGATAACGTGATTGTCGGGGCCAGCGTGTTCGTCCCGTTCGGACCCTTTCCGGCGATCGTGCTGCTGCCCCTTGTCGCACTGGTCGGTCCACAGACGGCGGACAGCTGGCAGCCCATCGTCAACGCAGCGATCGCGGCGCTGGATGTGGGGCTGGCCTGGATCCTCGTGGGGCGGTTGGGCGTCGGGCGGCTGTCGCACCGCCTTGCGCTCGCCGTCCTGTTCGGCTTCAGCACGCAGATCTGGTGGGTCACCACGCGCGGTGGCGTCTGGCACACGGGGCATCTCGTCGCGTCCGCGCTCACCCTCCTGGTCCTCATCGAACTGCTGGGCCGGCGTCGGATGCTCCTGGTGGGACTGCTTGGCGGGGCGGCCTTCCTGACCCGCGCCCCGCTCCTCTTCGCGTTGCCGCTGTACGGGGCCTGGACTCTCCTGGAGGCGCCCCGTCCCGGCGTGCCGGCCGCGTTCGTGAGGCTGCGACGCGTTGGCCATTCCGCGGGTGTCGCGCTCCGCGACCTGCCGCTCCGCGCGTGGTTCCTGCTGACCCTCGGCGTGGTGCCGTCGCTGCTCTTCTCGTTCTGGTACAACGCTGTCCGGTTCGGGTCTCCGCTCGAATCGGGCTACGGGATGGCATCGCTGCCGGCATTCCTCGAGGCCCAGCGGAACATCGGCCTGTTCTCGGTCCTGCACCTGGGCAGGAACCTCGACTACCTGCTCTGGCACCTGCCCCGGCTCGTCCCCGACTTCCCGTTCTTCCGGCCGGACGGCCTGGGGCTGTCGATCCTGATCACCAGCCCCGGGCTGTTCCTCGCGCTCCGCGCGCCGTGGTACGACCGCCGGGCGTGGCTACTGGCCGGCCTCGTCGCGTTCACGCTGATGCCCAACCTGTTGTACTACGGCGGCGGCTGGCTCCAGTTCGGCTACCGGTATGCCCTTGACGCGATCCCCTTCGCGCTCGCGCTGTGCGCGATGGCCGTCGCGAGTCGCGACAGGATCGGCCGCGGCTGGATGACGTTGATCCTGGCGGGCGTCGTGGTGAATGCGGCCGGTGCCTACTGGGCCAACCACTTCTGAGATCGAACGACCTGCCCGCGGCGTATCACTGCCCGACGTCGTATCGCCGGCCGAACCGCCGAAGTGCCGCGGGCACGACTCGGATTCCCAAGCCGGCGCGGACATCCATCCCTCGGGGAGGGGCAGCGACGACGACCCGTCGGGTCATCGCAACGAGCACCGCCAGCGAAACGGCCACCGACGGCCAGCCCATCGGGATGAACGCAACGGCCAGGTATGCCGCGATGGCGCGCCGGCTCCACAGCGCACGATCCGCTGCCAGGAGCAAGGGCGCGAGCGCGAAGGTGAGCCAATGGAGCCAGGCGTTTCCGGGCATGAGCACGAGGCCGAGTCCCAGCGCCGTTCCTCTCATGAGGGCCGCTTCGCCCGGCAGGCGCCTGGCCAGACCGAATACCGCCGCAACCATCACGCCACCGCACACCGCGAGCAACGGACTGAAGAACAACAGGGACATCTGGGGCGGCACATCGAGCGTTGGAGCGGCAGCCAGCTCCCGCATGATGGCGATGTAGGTCAGCCACTCACCGGGGTCCGAGAGGGCAATCCCGGCCGCGAGGGCAATGGCACACCAGGCCAGAGCCCGCCAACGGCGCTGTAGGAGCAGTTCCACGCCGAGGACGATCACGGGACCGCGCAAGAGCCCGGCGACGGCGAGTCCGAGGCCGGCGGCCCGATCGTTGCGGGACCCCAGGGCGAGGAGGAGGCCCGACAGCACGAACAGGTTCACCTGGCCCAGGAAGACCGTTACCCAGACGTATCCCAACCCGAACACGAGCCGCGGGGCCTGGCGAGCGAATGTCTCACTCGGCAGCATGCGAATCGCCACGAACAGGGCAAGCAGGCCCGCGATCGTCCACAGGCCGAACCAGAACTCACGTGGCATGCCCTCCACGGCGGCGAGAAGGTGGGCGATGGGGGGTGGAGAGACGTACACCTGTTGCGTCCCCCAGGATCCGGCCCCCGCCGCGAGCGTGGACGCATAGGCGCTCCGGCCCGCAACCACGTCGCGCGCACCAATCAGGAAGGCGTCGAGGTCGTAGTTGCCGCGCCATTTGAGACCGTAGATCGCCGCCAGCGAGACCAGGTACAAACCCACTCGCCGATCGAACCAGGCGAGCCATGTCGCGCTGGGCCACGATCCCAGCCGGGTGGCCAGAGGTGACCGGCGGATGCGCGCGGCCAACGCCGCAAGGGACCCAAACGCGTCCGAAATGACAGGACCCTCCACGCTGGTAGTCGCTCACGGACCGCGTGACCCGCACCCATCGGGTTCCCGGCCCGAGGCTTCGTTCATTGCCTCCGCAATCACCTTCACGTCCCGGTGCTATTCTCGCGGACGTGACCATGCCTGCGGTTGGAGCGGAGCCTACCTGCCCGGAGCTCACCGCTGGCGCTCCGGCGGTGCCCGCCGTCACGGAGATGCGCGACGAACCCCGGAGCGGACCTCTCGTCGCCTTCCGCCGTTCATTTGGCGACATCCCGCGGGACGTGTGGGATGAGCTTGCAGCCCGGACCCCATCGGCGACGCCGTTCGCGGCCTGGGCGTTCCATCGGGCGTGGTGGGACGCCTACGGGGCCACGGCACACGACCAGACGCTGGTGGTGGTCGCGGCGGGTGATTCCGGCGACCGCACCGCGCGGCCCGTGGCAATCGTGCCGCTGATGCACCGCCACGAGGTGGAGCCCATCGATGCGGTCACGCATACCACCATGCGTCATGCCCTGGGCTCGCCGCTGACGCCTGTCGCCCCCACGGCCACGGCCGTCTTCTTCGGAGCCTCCTACCACGCGGATTACGCCACGATCCTTGCCGCGCCGGCGGATCTTGGTGCTGTGGCCGGAGCGCTCGTCGCCTATCTTGCCGGCGCCACCCGTGAGCTTGACGACGCCGAGAACTGGGATGTCGTGGACCTGCGGCGGCTGCGCTTCGGTGACCCGGCGGCAGAAGCGCTCACGGCGGCGTTCAGGCGCGCGGCAGTCGGGTGTGACTGGTTCGTGACCACCGAGCGCGAGGACGTGTGCCCCGTCGTTGAACTGCCCGAGGGCATCGATTTCGATGGCTTCCTGGGCTTGCTCGACAAGAAGGAGCGGCACGAGATCCGGCGGAAGGTCCGTCGAGCGGAGGCGGTCGGCGAAGTCCGCCTGACGACGTCCAGTGATCCGCTCGCCGATCTCGACGACTTCGTCGACCTCCACCAGAAGCGCTGGGGCGCTGAGGGACTCTTCCCCGCGACACCGGGCGGCGACTGCAGCCGCCGCTTCTTCCGCCTCTTGTTCGATCACTTCGGGCCCGATGGTGCGGCGAAGCTCACGCGGCTCACCGTTGGTGGCCGGCTGATCGCGAGCGGCGTCCACTTCGACGACGGCCGCCGCATCGCCTACTACAACGCCGGCGTCGACCCGGAGGCGCGCGACCTTTCACCGGGTGTGCTGATGGTCGCACGCTACGTCCAGGAGGCGATCGAGGCCGGCCGCCGCGAGATCGACTTCCTGCGAGGCAACGAGCCATACAAGTACCAGTGGGGCGCGGTTGACCAGCCGATCGAGCGCATCCTGGTTTCGCGCATCCACCCTCGGCTGTGACGCCGCCAGGCAGCGGCCCCGTCAAGGTCGTGGAGATCATCGCAACCGGCGGCAACGGCGGCGCGCAGGAGAGCCTGTTCGGGCTGGTCTCGGGGCTTGACCGCAGCCGCTTCGAGGTCCTCGTCGTTTCCCTGTCGAACGGCAGCAGCGTTCGGCGGTTCCAGCGCGCCGGCATCCCGACCATTGTCATCGACGAGCCGGACGACACTATCGCGGTCGGCGCCGTCGCGGCCCTCCTGGCGCGCGCCGTCCCGGATGTCATCCACAACCACATGTATCGCGCGGAGATCGTCGGCACCAGGGCAGCTCTCGCGATGGGCGCAGCCGACCTTCCGCGACCGTACGTCATCTCCACCGTGCATTCCAGCCGGGTCAGATCCACCGAGGATCGCGAGACGATCCGGCGATTGACCACGTCAATGGACCGTCTGATCGCCGTCTCGAACGCGATCGTCCACAAGATCGAAGACGAGGGTCGCACGGGCGCGCCGGTGTCGCTGATCTACAACGGCGTGGATCTGGAACGGTATGACCACCAGGAGCCCTGCTGCACGCTCAAGGAGGAATACGGCATGGAGCCGGGCGCGCACATCGTTGGTGTAGTGGCGCGGCTGGAGCCCGAGAAGGGTCACGCGACACTGCTCGAGGCCTGGCCGGCCGTGCTGCGTGCCTGCCCCGATGCCTACCTTCTCGTGGTCGGCGAGGGCAGCCAGGGCGACGAGCTGATGCGCCAGGCAGCCGACTTGCAGATAGGCCACCGCGTGGTCTTCACCGGTCGCCGCGAGGACGTGCCAGCCGTCACGGCCGCCCTCGACGTGGCGGTGCTGCCGTCGTACCGCGAGGCGCAGGGCCTGAGCGTGCTGGAGGCGATGGCGCTGAGCCGGCCGGTCGTCGCGTCGAACGTTGGCGGGATCCCCGAGATGATCGAGGATGGCGTGAGCGGGCTCCTCGTGCCGCCGCGCGACCCGGCCGCTCTCGCGGACGCGATCGTTCGGCTTCTCGACGATCACCAGCTGGCCGATGTGGTGGGCCGCGCCGGGCACGATCTTGTCCACCAGCGTTTCGACATTCAGCACATGGTGGGCGCCATCGGTGACATCTACGACGAGGGTGCCCGGGTGGGGCGGATGGCCGGGATTGCTGCGGGCTGATGCCGGGCGGCCGCACATGATGCTGTCCCGCACCTCCCGACTTCGGTTCGGCCGTCGCGAGGAGGGAAGAGCACCCTGAAGCCGCCATACCAGACCGGAGCCGGCGAGCTGCGCGAGCGCCTGGAAGCAGTCCTTGCGTCGCCCTGGCTGTATCGCCAGGCTCGCCGGGCCATCGTTGCCTGGGCCCTGGTCGGGCTGGCCATCGGCATCGGTGGACTGCTCTATCACCTGACCACGGACCCATTGGCGGACGTCCGGGCCTACTACGATGCCGGTGCAAGGCTGAACGCCGGCCGGCCGCTCTATCCGCCGGACGCCAACCCGGACGTCGCCCAGTTCTACCGCTACCCCCCGCTGCTCGCAATCGTGTTCCGGCCACTGGCCCTGCTCCCGTACGAGGTCGTGGCGCCGCTCTGGGGCATGGCCATGCTGGCGGCCTTCGTGCTGACGCTGTTCCGCCTCGGGATCCGCCGGGAGACCTTGCTGGCCGTTGGGATCCTCGCCAGTCCAATCGGCTGGTCCCTGGCGCTCGGACAGGCCCAGGTCCTGGTGACGCTGCTCGTTGCGTTGGGCACACCGGCCGCGGTGGCCCTCGCGACCAACATCAAGCTGCTGCCCGTGCTGGTGGGGTTCTACTGGCTGGGTAGGGGCGACACGCACGCGCTGGGCCGTCTCGTAGTCTGGTCACTGCTTCTGGTGGCCGTCCAGTTCGTATTGGAGCCGGCCGGGACGCTCGCCTTCCTGACCTTCCCGAACCTTGACCAGGTAGGCCACGCGATCAACCTCTCGCCGTTCGCCGTGTCGCCTGTGCTGTGGGCGCTGCTCGTCGCCGGAGCCGGGATCCTCGTGTACAAGCTGGCGCCCACGCGGCTGGGTTGGGCGGCAGCCGTCGCGCTCTCTGTCTTCGCAAATCCGCGTCTGCTCCTCTACCAGTACGTGACGCTGCTGGCCGCCATCGGCCGGCCGCCGGACGGCCGCGGGCAGGTGGAGGAGCCAGGCCTCCGCGGCTGATCCGGCGTTTTCGGTGGCGGCCCGGTGGTACCGGGCGAGATGATCGGGCACCGCGTGAGTGGCCTCCTGGCGCCGCCGCGCGACCAGGGCGAACTCGCTGCGGCGATCGTGGGCTCGTGGGGGCGTCGTCTGCTACCGCGCACGGAGGGTGCTGACGAGCCGCTGGAACAGCAGCTCGTATTCCGTCGTGACGGCGTCCCACGAGTAGCTGAGCGCGGCGCGCCGGCGCGCGGCGGCCCGAAGCGTCTCGAGATCGGCCGAATGCGGATCCGCGACGACAGCGCGAAGGTGCTGCGCGAGTTCCGCGGCGCTCTTGAAGAGCAGGCCTGTGCCGGCCGTAACCTCGGCGTTTTCGGGTGTCGCATACGCCAGCACCAGGTTGCCGGCGCCCATCGCCTCAACCAGCGCAGGGTGCGTGCCGCCAACCGATGTCGCCTGAATGTACGCGAGCGCGGCCCGCTGCAAGTCGCGGTATCCCTCGCCATAGATGGCACCCGTCAGCCGTACCCGCGGATCTCGCGCCGCCAGGTCTCGCAGGCGCGCCTTGTAGGCGTCGGCATACGGAGCGTCGCCGACGATGAGGAGAGGAAAGTTGCCCGGCACCTGGCGATACGCCTCCATCACGAGGTCCGCCTGGTTCTCTGGTTCCAGCCGGCTGACGTACAGGACAAATCCATCGGGCTCGATGCCCTCGAGCCCGTGTCTGGCAAGGTCGGGTGGCGGCTCACGATCGAGGAGTGCGGCACCGTAGGCGATGAGTTCAGAGGACTTGCCATACCGCTCTCGGTAATACTCGGCGATCACGGTGGCGTCGGACACGACCACGTTGGGGAAGACGAGGGCCAACCGCTCACCGACGGAGTACCACACGCGGCCTGCCGCGCCCCACTTGCGCCGCTGGCGCTCGATGCCGTCAACGTTGAGGACGACGGCGGTGCCGCGAACGCGAGGGATTCCTGCGAACACCGCGTTTGCCGCATTCCCAAGCCAAATGGCGTCGTAGCGATGGACCAGCGCATCGAGGGTGCTGAGCGCCGAATGGGTCACCGTCTCGAGGTACTTCCCCGGCACATACGGCACAAAGCGGCGGCGGATGTCGAGCGGGACGCTTGTGGATTCGTCGGTCCGTCCGCGCCGGCAGTAGACGGTGACCTCGTGCCCTCGCGCGGCGAGGCGCGTTGAGAGTTCCCAGGCGAGCGTTTCGAAGCCCCCGTAGGCCGCGGGGATGCCACGCGTGCCGATAATGGCAATGCGCATCGCGAGTCGAGTCTCCAGGGGCAGATCTCAGCTGGGGCTCCCTCACGATATCGTGCGCTTGCTCGCGGCACGCAACGGACCTCGGGCCCGATGCAGAAGGGCCGATCCACCTGCATGACGCAGTCAGCAAAGCCTCGCCTGCTCCTGATCGCGGCCGAATTCCCCCCTCGCGGAGGTGGCGGTGTCGTCCGCGTGGCCAAGCTGGTCAAGTACCTCGCTCCGCTTGGCTGGGACGTCACGGTTGTCTGCTCAGACGAGCCGGTCGGCGAGACAGAGGATCAGGCCATGCTCCACGAGGTGTCGGGGCTGGCCAGCGTCGTCCGCATCAGGGGTCCGCTGCGGCAGGTTGGGGCTGCCGCGCGCAGGACCGTTGAAGCTCGCAGGTCAGGACGAGGCGGGGCATGGCTCTGGGACGCAGCACGGGCAGTGGCCCGTGCAGCCGCGCTGCCTGACCGGTGGATCGGATGGTCGATCAAGGTTGGCCGGCTGAGTACGTCCGAGATCGGACATCCCGATGTCATCCTGTCATCCGGGCCGCCTCACAGCGCGCACCTTGCTGCGCGCGCCCAGTCGCGCCGTCTTCGCGTGCCGTTCGCGATGGACCTGCGTGATGACTGGGCCGGCAATCCGCTGTTCGCGAGCTCGGCTCCCTGGCGGGATCCGATCGACCGACGACTTGAGCGGCTCACAGTCCGCGACGCTGGCGCCATCGTGGTGGTCAGCGAGGCCTCCCGGAGCATCTACGCGCAGAGGTACCCCTGGGCCGCCGACCGCCTCCACGTGATCCCTAACGGTTACGCTCCGGAGGATCTGCCGCCGGCCACGGGCCAGGGTTCAGGCAGGCCACCTGATGGCCGCGTCCGATTCCTCCACCCCGGCTCGCTCCGATATGACCGCGCCGGCGGCGAGGACCTGTTCGAGTCCTTCGGCGCCGCGGCCGGTAGGGACGCCTCGCTGGTTCTGCACCTGCTCGGGTCCGTCAGTCCATCCAACGCGGCCCGCGCCCGGCAGGCGATCCCTGGGGCAAGTCTCTCGATCGATGGGTTCGTTCCCCACCAGGAGGCGCTCCGGCGGATGGCGGGGGCAGACGCACTTGTCGTCATCAGCAGCGTCTCCGAGGCCGGCGCGGGCACGATGACGGGCAAGATCTTCGAATGCCTTGCTGTTCGACGACCAATTCTGCTTCTCTCGCCACCCGGGCCGGCGGCCGATCTCGTGCGCGACAGCCACGCGGGCGTCGTGGCGGACCCGCGGGACCCTCCTTCCATTCAGGACGCCATCAGCGAGGTCGCCGCGATTGTCCGGTCAGGGCAGTTCACCGGGATTGAAGATGACGCCCTGGGGCTGTTCGATCGCCGGAGGCAGGCCGAGGGCTGGTCCTCACTGCTGCATGAGATGCGGACGGACACCGGGACGATCTGACGGAATACTGCCCCGGGAACCTGCACGCACCCCTGACATCCGCGCTCTTCCAGCGACGCGCCTCAGGAGTGCATCGCCACGTAGTCGATGAACCGCTCCCGCCAGTTGTCCGCCCACATTCCATCGGCCACGCCGGCGCTCAGGCGCCCGCGATCGTCCGTCGCCAGCATCGTGGCCAGATTGTCCGGGTCTGCGAAGCGCTCGAACGGGTGGTCGCCAAGATAGAACCGGCTCTTGTCGGTATCCCACACGAAGATGCGAGGGACGAGGCCGATGGCTTCGAAGAGCGCGGTCGAGGCCTCTCCGACAACGACTTCCGCACTTGCCAGTGACTCATAGAGATCCGGTACCTGATCGATCTCGACGTCGTCGTGGCCTCCCCGTCCCACCCGCGCCCGTTCCACCGGGTGTGGGCGAAAGAGCACTCGGAGGGGGTCTGGGACGATCCGGTTGAGTCGCCGGCAGAAGGAGAGATACGCATCGGTCTCGAACCCGTCTCCGAGGACAACCACGTTGCTACGCACCGATTTCGGCCGCCACGAGCGAAGCACTTCTGACCGGTGTGGATTCCCGATCACCACTTTGGCGTCGACGGGCGCGTTGAACTGGTCGTTCCACCATTGACCGTATCCCAGGAACGCTTCCGGTTGCGTCAGCCGGTAGGCGGCACTCTGGGCGAGCGTGGGCGCGACGTTGTACGCGTCGTGGCCCGGCGTTACCAGACCGTGCTGGAATTCCGCGACTGCCACGCCACGTTCACGTGCCGTTGCGTTCAACACTGCCATATGGCCGTAGCAGCTCTCTTGGGCGATGACCAGTCGTGGCCGAATGCGCGTGAGAAGTCCGTTGATGTACCGGGCACGGATGGGGTATCCGGCGAGTCGGCGTGCTGCTGCCGCTACGAGGGCTGCCCTGCGGACATCGCCAATGTCCCATCCAAGCCGATCGCGCCCACGGCGGGCCGCGAGGTCGATGAGCTCGCCGGCAATGCGGCGGTGGATCGCACGCACCGATACCCGTGCAAGGATCCCGAGGTGCAGGCGGTGGTCCGCGGTGAATCCGAGCCGGCGATTGGCCCGCGGCAGGATTGGCCAGGTGTCGCCGAACAACGACTCAGCAGTCCATGCGCGTTCGCCGAGAGAGCTGGCGAAGTAGTCGATGTACCTGTTGAACGACCTGCCATCGCGAGGGATCAGGCCGGCGCCGTTCGAGACGATGAGAACGTCCGAACGCTGCGGTCGGTGTCGCACGTTGTATGCCCTGGCCCGGACTCCCGCAGCGGCGAGCCGAGACATCACGGGCCGGTGCGCGAGGTCCACAATTGGGGTCCCATAGAGGCGATCGCCGAGCAGCAACCGGAATACGTCCTGCCGAACCGCCGGCCAGGCCAGCACGCCCGTCGTCGGGCAGGTCAGATCGACGAAGCCGGGGTCGTCCTCGAGGTCCAGGAGCCGCTGGAGTCCCACCCGGCCGGCTGCGGCCTCGGGCTCAGCCAGGGTTGGCTCCGAGACGCACGAGAATCGCTTCCGCCACGTCGAAGTCCGCCTGCGTGTTCACATCGATGCCGCGCTCAATCGGCATCACGTGGGCCAGCGTGGACTCATTCGTGAGACTTCCGTCCCGGAGGAATGCGTCAACGCGGGCAGCGTAGACGGCGCCATTGAAGACGTAGCACGCTGGGAGATCCTGTCGAGGCCGTGCGTCGAACCGGCCGATCACTGGCTCGAGCCGGCCATCTCCAGTCAGGAAGAACATCCACTCGGGACGTTCGGGACTGAGACTTACCGATACGCAGAAGTCGCCGTCCCTGGCGGCGAGCCGCTCCAGGCAAGCATCGATGTCCTGCGGCAAACGAAGCGGCGACGTGGGCTCCAGGTAGAGCAGATAGTCGAAGCGCTCCTCCAGCGACGCGATCGCGTGGCGCACGACATCGACGGCCAGCGCAGCATCGGACGCGAGACTGGCAGGTCTGCGAAACGGGACCTCAACACCGAGGGATGACCCGAGTTGCGCGATCTCGTCATCGTCCGTCGACAGGATCACGCGATCGATATAGCGGGATGCGAGCGCCGCCTCGGCGGTCCACCGGAGCAGCGGCTTGCCCGCGAGCGGGTGGAGGTTCTTCCGCGGGACCCCCTTGGAGCCACCGCGGGCCGGGATGAGTCCCAGAACACGCCGGTCGCCGATCATCGCGCCGTCGATCCGCAGCGAGGCGCCGGTACGCTGCCTCGGGATGCGTCCAGGCGGTGCTGTGGTCTACCACACACTCCGCGATGATGGGACCAGGGCAGTCCGCATCCGAGCCCGTTGCTGGCGCGTGCGTGCGATGCTGGCACGCGGCGAATGTACACGATGCGTTCGGTCGCGGAGCCTGAGAGTGGCCCTGCATGGGCAAGGGCGATCAACCTCACCATCGGGGGGAGCGGAGCGTGGCCATCCCTGGACGTCGTGTGGCTCGCCTGGCACCGCCACTTATGCGGCAGGCCGGCATCTATGCCTTCTCGCAGTTTTCCAGCCGCGCGATCCCGTTCCTGCTGCTGCCGGTCCTCACGCGATACCTCTCGCCTGCCGACTACGGCGT
Organism: Chloroflexota bacterium; assembly: GCA_031431395.1. Lineage (GTDB taxonomy): Bacteria > Chloroflexota > Limnocylindria > Limnocylindrales > CSP1-4 > VGPE01. Next base: position 17,367 of record JANPDJ010000345.1, read on the forward strand.
CGTGGCGATGTTCATGCTTGTGACGATGTTGCTCGACCCGTTCATTAGCCTTGGATTCGCCGGAGCGATCACGGTCAAGTTCTACGACCGCGCAACAGACCTGCCGGCCTACCTGGGCACAGGAGCGGCGCTGGTCGCCGCCGTCGCGGTGCCATTCACGCTCCTCGTGTACCTGTTTCGCGATCCACTCAGCGAGCTCACCCAGGTGCCGCCCGCGTGGCTGGTGCTCGTCGTTCCGCTGGCCGTGGCGAGAGCGATCATCAACGCCCTGCTGGCGCTCCTGCGGGTTCGCGAGAAGGCGCTCGTCTATGGCGTGTTCCAGAACCTGCAGAGTGCGGGGTTGCTTATGCTCTCGATCGCCCTCGTCGTAGGGCTGGGTCGGACGTGGCAGGGCCGTCTGGAAGCGGAGATCCTCGCGGCGTCGTCCTTCGCGCTGGTGGGTTTCGTCTGGCTCTGGCGCAGCGGCTGGATGCGCCCCGCGTTCGTCAAGCCCTACGCCCGTCAGATGGCTCGATTCGGAATCCCCCTGATCCCCCACACGCTCGGCGCCATTCTGATGCTCCAGACCGACAGGCTGCTCGTCACGAATCTCGTCGGGGTGAGCGAAACCGGGCTGTATACCGTCGGCTATCAGCTGGCGCTCGTGATCGAGCTCGTCGCCATCTCGTTCAACTTTGCCTACGCGCCATGGCTGTTCCGCAGGCTGACCGATGCCGACGAGGCGACCAAGCACAGCCTTGTCCGGCGCACGTATCTCCAATTCGGGCTCATGGCCGGGTTGTCCGCGACGGTGGCAATCGTCATGCCATGGCTGGCCGGGGTCCTTCTGGGGCGCAGCTTCGCGGGCTCAGGCCAGTTTGTTCCGTGGTTTGCGATCGGCTTCCTCTTCAGTGGCATGTACTACATGGTCACGAACTACATCTTCTACGTGCAGCGGACTGCCTGGCTGGCGGCCGTCACGATCACCGTCGCTCTCGTCAATATCCCGCTGACCTATGTCCTGATCCAGCTCAACGGCGCGATTGGTGCGGCCCAGGCGATGGCGATGTCGTTCGGTCTGAGCTTCCTGTTCACCTGGCTCGTCAGCCAGCGGGTCTACCCGATGCCGTGGTTCTCGCGCTACACGGCGGACGTCACCGGCGACGCCGGAGCCCGATGATCATCGCCGGCATCGACCAGCGCCCGGGCAATTTCGGGCACCGCGGCTGGGCCCGCCCCGCTCATCGTCCCTCCAGGGCCGCCGGAATGGTCTGGGCGAGGATCTTGAGGTCCAGCCAGAGTGACCAGCGGTCGATGTATTCCAGGTCCGCAGTGACCCAGCGGTCGAAGTCCGGGTCGCGACGGCCGCGGACCTGCCAGAGGCCGGTGATCCCGGGCTTCATCGAGAGACGGCGACGGTGCCACAGGTCGTAGTCCTCCACTTCGTTCGGAAGGGGCGGACGCGGGCCCACCAGGCTCATTTCGCCGCGCAACACGTTCCACAGCTGCGGCAGCTCGTCGAGGCTCGAACGCCGGAGGAAGCGACCCACCCGCGTTGTCCGCGGGTCGTTCGTCGCCTTGAAGACGGGACCACTCAGCTCGTTCTGCGCTGCGAGCTCGCTCTTGCGGGCCTCGGCGTCGCGGGTCATGGACCGGAACTTCAGGACGAGGAATGGTCGCCCGTGGAGCCCGATTCGTGTCTGCCGGAAGATGACCGGGCGCCCGTCGCCGGCCGCGATCGCGGCGGCGATCAGCGCCAGAAGCGGCGACAGCACGATCAGGCCCACCCCCGCAACGGCTACGTCCATCACACGCTTCGTGACCAGCGCGAGCGTCCGGTCCGGCCCGGAAACCAGCGAGTACACGAGGGTACCGTCGAGTTCCTCGATCCGGCCTGTGGAGATGGCCCGGCCCAGGGCGTCCATCGGGATCCGGACGATCTTGCCTTCTTCTTCGCACAGTTGGGAGAGCGCGTCGATCTGTGCCCACTGCGAGAATGCGAGGCAGATCGCGACCTCGTCAACGATTCGGGTCCGTAAGACCTCTTCCAGCCGGTCGAGGCTCCCCAGGAGCGGCCAGCCGGCGGGCAGCACGACGTCCGCCTGGTCGTCCAGGAATCCCTCGATGCGCAGGCCCAGCTCCCGATGCTCAATGAGCTTCGTCGCGAACGCCTGTCCCCGGGGACCTGCGCCCAGGACGAGCACGTGCCGGAGGTTACGGCCCGCGCGCCGGTGCCGCTCGAGCGACAACCGCAGGATCGCGCGCGACCCGATCGTTGCGAGCCCCTGCGTCGGGAAGAGCACCACCAGGAAGAGCCGGCTCACGTCCGGGAGCTTGAACAGGAAGAGCACGCTCAGTGTCGCCAGGGCCATCAGCCCGGTCGCGCGCACAACGTCGGCCGTCTCGGCCCGTAGCGTCCAGCGGGCCCTGGGACGGTACAGCCCGTTCATCGTCAGGACCACCACCCAGCTGACCGAGTAGAGGACCAGGAAGACGCTGGGCTCGGGGATCACCAGTCTCCAGACGACTGCCCAGTCGGGCCCGAAGCGCCACAGGGAGAGGACGAAGAGCAGGTCCGCGGCCAGCAGCGCATCGGCGGCCATCAGGGCCACTCGGAACCCGAAGGCGTGGCGGCGGATCATTGCGGAGCAGCGTAATCGTGGGTGCTTGGCGCGGCAATGGTACGGCTGGCTTAGGAGCCGCCCTCCTGATACACGAGGTGCGGCAGGCTCGGCACCAGCAAGTCCCAGGGTGTGGGTCGCCGGTACGAGTAGTGGCCGTAGAACATGGCGCTGCTGCCGGCGACACCATAGCCCGGTGCGGCGTCAGTCACCCGCACCTCCAGGCCGCCGGTTCCGGCACCCGGACTGAACCCATCCAGCCACGATCGGAACGCCCTGGCACGTCGGCTGTCGCCGGCGCGGGCCGCCAGTCGTGCGCACCAAGTCACCGTGCGGGTGTCCAGCGGCCGAGCGGCAGCGCGAGCGTAGAGCGCGTCCAGGGCAGCCCGGTCCCCGTCCCAGGCGGCGATGACGAGGTTCGTGAGTTCCCGGTCGGCGGCATCCGCGGGATCGGTGCGCGAGGCCGCGATTGTCCTGGCCCGTCCCACGTCTCCCGCAGACAGGGCGAGGTCCACCCCGGTTGCCGGCGAGGCTTCACGGATCGCCCCGTCGAGAATCCCGGGCCACAGGGCCGCGAGGTCAGGCGTTGACTGCCACCAGCGGTCGCCCGCGAGGCTGGGCGCCTGCCTCAGGGCCCGAACGAACGCCGCCGTTGCCTCCGGCTTCTCACCGAGTCCCAGGAAGACCACGCCTGCGCCAAGGTTGATGGACGCCTGCTGCTCCCCCAGCACAAGGGAGCGGGAAAGCGCCTCGCGGGCGCCTCGCGCATCACCCAATCCCGCCCGAACCGCCGCCAGGTCCAGCCAGGCGGCCGGCAGGTTGTCGGTTCCGGCGCTTCGTTGGAACGCGACCGCTGCTGCGGCCAGGTTGCCCGTGTTCGCGGAGGCGATCCCCAGCGCCAGCTGGTACGGGGGCAGGTCCGGGTCCGCGGCGGCAGCCGCGGCGAACGCCGGCAGTGCGGCTGCCCACTCGCCGCGGTTGGCCAGGGCCACCCCGTCGCTCATCCGGAGCGCAGACGCCTCCGAAATGGCGAGCCAGGCCACCGATGCGAGCAGCAGCGCCCCAGAGACGGGGTAGACCAGCCATCGGGTACGGCGGCTCCACGCGGACAGGCCGTTGCGCCCTCGGACCAGGATCGGCCGGCGTGATGTCGCGTCCAGCCACGCGATGGGGAGTGCAAAGACGAACAGGGTCGCCGGCATGTTCGGGTAGAAGTCCAGCAGCTGATGCGCTCCGAAATAGGTGGTCGCGAACAGCGCGGCCCAGCCAACGCGGCGGCGAACCGGGTCCGGATCCGTGATCGCTCCGCGGATCAGCCAGGCCAGGCACCCAACGACAAGGAGCCCGGCCGCGACCCCGAGCAGCCCGAATTCGGCCAGCGTCTGCGCGTAGAGGCTGTGCGCGTGGGGGATGTAGTAGTCGATCTCCCCGGGGAGCGTGAAGGATGTCCGGAGCGGGACCCACGTTCCGGGGCCCGTCCCGAGCAGCGACGACGACTGGAACATCCGAATCGCCGCCAGGTAGAGCGTCCCGCGCAGTTCTTCGCCTCCCGCCCCGACGCGAAGAAGGATCCCCGGTCCGAAGACGATGCCGGCTGCGCCGGCCATTGCGAGCAGCGCCGCGCCGCCGACTCGCGTCCGGCCGCCGGCCAGGAGCCCGCCGAGGGTCCGTCGGTTCCTGGCCAGCGCGAGCCAGGCGAGCCCGGTGATCGCCAGTCCCAGCACGAGCCCCAGCCAGCCCGCACGTGACCCGCTGAGCAGCGTGACGGCCAGGGCCAGCGTCATGAGGACGATCGCCGCCGCACGGCGACCGCGGGTCGCGAAGCCCAGGTACGCCAAAGCCGGCGCCAGCAGCAACAGCGCCATCGTCATCACTGCACTTGGGTTGCCGTACGTGAGCCCTTCGAAATAGGGTCGCAGCGGCGGCGTCGCGAAGCGGCCCACAAGGCCCCACCACCGAATCCAGTCCTGGAGGACCACCAGGCAATACCACGAGGCGATGAACACCAGGAGGGCGATCGAGATGGCCGAGAGCCGAACGCGGAAGAAGTGATGCGCCATGAAACGCTGGAGCAGCAAGTAGAGGGCGGTCAGCAGGATCGCGTACGCGAGGTAGTCCGCCCCCAGCCGCGGCGTATGCGAAGCGGCCAGCGACATGCCGAATACTGCAAGTGCGGCGACAAACGCGGGCCAGAGCACCGTCCCTGGTCGCCAGGCCGGCACGAAGACGGCCACTGCGATCCAGGAGCCGAGGCCAACTACGCTCAGGACGAGACTCGCGACCCGCAGCTCCGCTCTGTAGATCCCCTGCCAGCCCCCGCCGATGATGGCGAGGTAGACCACCAGGAAGACAAGGCCGAGCCAGGCAGCACGGCGCGACACGTTCGCAAGGAACGATGTCCCGGGGCCCCCGTCCATGGTGGATGACGCCCCAGGTGACTGTTCGCCAGTCGCCCCAGTGGTCTCTGCCGCCCCGGTCGCCGTCGCCATCGCGCTCGGCGCGGACCGTCTAGACGCGGACGGAACTCCAGTAGCGCTCCGCCATGCCCGGCAGACCGCCGAGGGCACCCACCTTGACGCCGTAGGCTCGTACGCTCTCCGCCATCTTCTTCCGATCGCCGAAGAGGTTCGGCAGCTGGCTCCGGTACAGGGTGATCCCGGAGATCTTGCGCTCCACCTGGTCGGAGATGTCGGCGAAGCTCGGCCAGAGCGATACGTCGGCCGGAAGGCTGTCCAGGGCGCCCGCCGGGAGGTCCTCGAGCCGGCCGAAGTCGTTCCACCAAGCGTACGGGAAGTCCTCGTAGAACGTCACGATGCCGGTGTACTCCGGGCCGGGCATCACCCAGCGGCGGCCCTCTTCCAGCAGCGCGATGCCCACTTCGCGCAGGAGCTGATGGTCCACGTGATTGCCCACGCCCAGCGGGAAGTAGACCTTCTGGGGCTCCAGCCGGTTGATCTCGCGGCGCAGCACGTCGATGGGTGCCGCGTCATCCGCGCGAGGAGCGCCCAGCAGTTCCTCGTCGCCCACGTAGCCGCGGTACACGGCATCCGGGAGGTCCAGGTGCACCACCGACGCTTCGGCGAAGTAGGCGAAGCGCTCGTCTTCCAGGCGACGGGTGGCACCGACATCGCCGGCGCTCTCGGCCTCGATCAGTTCATCGGTCAGAACGGCGCCGTGCTGTGGCTCGTCATCCGCGAGGCGCTGTCCCGCCATGGGCTGGTTGTGGATGTTCGCGCGCCGGTACCAGGACGAGCGCTGCCAGAACCGCCGGGCTGCCGCATCCGCGTCCGCCTGCGTGGCATCCAGCCGGTCGCCGGTTGCGGCCCACGGCGGCAGCATGGTGGGATCCTGGTCCACGGGGTAATCGTTTCGAATGTTGGCCCGGTTGAATGCCTCGCTGGCCGGCCAGATCGCCTTGCTGCCGAAACCGAGCGCCTCGCGCTGGTACGGGGTCAGGTCGCCGGCGCCGCCCGTGCCCGAGTACACGGTCAGGATGGTGACGTTCTGGCCGAGCTCCCGAAGGCTGGCGATGAGGCCGCCACAGGACAGCGCAGCGTCGTCGGGGTGGGGGGCGACGAACACGTGGGTCATGTCGCGAAAGTATACGGACGACCGCCGTGCACGAACGCCGCCGTTACGTGCTCGACGGGGACGGGCTGGGTGCGGCCGTGGCGCTTGGCGCAGCCGTGGCGCTTGGCGCAGCCGTGGCGCTGGGTGCGGCCGTGGGCACCGCCGTGGGGCTAGGTGCCGCCGTGGCCGTGGGCACCGCGGTGGGGGAGGGCGTCGGCTTGGGCGTGAGCAGTCCGCTGCCCCCGAAGAGGATCGCGTAGACGAAGAGGAGGATGAAGAACCCCACGGTCACGATCACGAAGATGGCCGAGATGCGGTCGTCGATCCGGACCGCCAGGTCAGACGTGGTGGGGGCGGCCGCAGGCTTCGCCGCCGCGGCGGCCCGTCTCGCACTGCGGGAGCCGCGCGGTGCCGGTGGGAAGTCGGCGGGGGTGGCGTCGGCCTCGGGGGTTGCGCCGTCGGCCTCGGGGGTTGCGTCGTCGGCCGCGTCGTCGTCGCTCAATGCGTCACCGGCGTCGTCGGCGAGTTCCTCGTCGGTGTCGAGATCGGTCGAGTCGTCCGCCGGCTCTTCGGGCGAGCCGGGGCCGCCTTCACGTAGGGTCATGCCGTGATTGCTCTCCGCTGGTGCGGGGCCTGCGCAGTCATCGCAGGACCGGATCGCGCTGCTGCAGCCGTCGGAACGGGACCGCGGTGCGCGGGCGCCAGTGTACCGAAGGGTTCTCCCACGTGCGCGTGCGGCGCGTGGGAACGCGTGGGCACGCGACGCGGCGCGCGACCCTGCACCGTCGCGCATCGCCAGCCGACCGTCGCCGGTCCAGAGCCGGGCGTCAGCGCTCAGGCATCCCGAACAGCCGGCACCAGGAGACCTGCCAGCCCGGCTCCCAGCGTGACCACGCCGAAGAACCCGATGACCGCCGGCACGCCGAATTGCGCGGCAAGCACCCCGCTCACGGCCATGGCGAGGGTCATGGACCCAAAGACCAGCGAGAACCGGAACCCCACGACACGACCGATCAGGTTGGCCGGCGTCCGCTCCTGGAACAGCGTCTGGCTGGGGATCACGTAAACCATGTTGGCCACCCCTGAGCCCACCATCAGGCCCAGCGCAAGTCCCAGGTTGCCCGTCACCGCCAGCAGCATCGTGCACAGGCCCCACAGAGCGTAGCCCGCAATCACCATGTGGCCCTTCGCGAGCCGGGCGCCAATCAGCCCGATCGCGAGGCCGCCCACGAGGTTGCCCACGCCGATCCCCGTTTCGAGGAACGCATAGGCGGCCGTCGCATCGAACGTTCCGCGGACCAGGACATCGCGCGCGTAGAACGGCGTGAGTGTCAGGAGGACGCCGAGAGTGAACTGGCCTGCAACGGCCTGGAGCGTGTTCGCCAGCAGCACCGTTTCACCGCGGAGGAACCGCCACCCAACGCGAACCTCTTCGAGGAAGACGCCGACGCCGCCGCCGGCCGAAGCGTCGCCGCCGGTCGGGGTGTTGGCCGAGACATTCGCCGATGCCGCGGCGTCACGCACGGCATGCTCGGATGCCATGTTGGGCTCCGCCTCCCGATCCGCGTCGGCGGACTGCTGCCCGAGCCTCGAGCGCAGGGCTTCTGCCGCGGTGGGCACGGCCATCGTCGCGATCAGCAGGGCCGACGCGACATAGGTCGCCGCGTCGAACCAGAACGCCAGCGGTAGCGCACGACCCAGGAACGCCACGAACAGCCCGGCCAACGGATAGCCGATCACGTCCGCGAGCGTGTCGGCGATCCAGGTGGCGGAGTTCGCCGTCAGCAGCTCGTCCTCGCCAACGATCCGTGGCAGTACGGCCGTCCGCGCCGGGCGGAAGAAGATCGAGATCGACGTGATCAGGAACACGAGCGGATAGACGAGCAGGAGGTTCGTCACGGCAGCGATCGGGATGAGCAGGACGAGCGACGCCCGCAGGAGGTCGCTGACCACCATGACCTGCTTCTGGTCCCAGCGGTCCACCAAGGTGCCGGCGATCGGACCCAGGAGCAGGTTCGGCAGCGTCGCGGCGAGAAACACCATGCCCACCGCAACGGGCGAACCCGTTGCCGTCAGCACAAGGAACGCCAGCGCGATCTGGTGCATGCGATCGCCGAACAGGCTGATGAGCTGCCCCGTCCACAGCGCCGAAAAGGCGGGGTTCAGGGCGAGATGGACGTACGGGTGGTGTCGGGCCCGATCCAGGAGGGCGGGAACAAGGGCGCGGCGGCGCTCAAGTTCGGCGGCGGTCTCGTGGGCGGTCACGACAGGGCTGATCGCCGCGCCGGACAGCCCCGCGGACGTGCTGCCCAGGACCAGTGGGCGCTCCAGGGCGGCGACGCCGGCGAGTGCAGGGGTGACGCCGGTCTCGCCGGGCCGTGGTGCGCCGAACCGCCTCCTGGACAGGGCGTCTGCCCGAGCATCGGCGGCACCCAGGGCGCCGGTAGCAACAGGCCCCCGGAGCACCGTGGCGAACAGGAAAAACGCTAAACCTGCCGAGAGGAAGATGTCGCCGATCGACGCGACGTTCTGCACGAAGGGCAGCGGGATGGGAATGATGTCGCCCAGGAAGGCGAAGTGGCCCAGGAAGTACGCGTCCAGCGGGGCCGGCACTGTCAGGTGGAGTGCCGAAACCGATTCGCCCGATCGGAACCCGGCCGCCTCCAGGCTGGGTTGCCAGACAACCATGTAGCCGCGATTGCCCACGATCGCGATGGCGTTGCCCAGGATGCCCACGAAGGCCATCGGGATGCCGGGCTGGCGGCGGTTCGCGAAGAGCGCCACCAGCAGGAGCGTGTAGGCAGATGCGAGCAGCGGTGCACGGAGTGCATCGACGACGCTGTCGCCCCGGATCAGCAGGATCTCGGTTCCAAAGCGGATCGACGCCGCGAGAAAGAGCAGTCCCACCCAGCGCAGCCGCACAAGGACGAGGTTCTCGAGTTTGCCGCCGGCAAGCAGTCCGGCTACGAGGCCAAGGACGACGCCAAGGATCAGCACGCGGCGTCAGCCGTGGGATCTGACCGCTGGTCCATCGGCCTAACCCAGGTCAGGCGGCGTGTCGCTCGCGGCGGGTCCAGGCGGGGGCTGCGCTGTGCGCCCGGCGGCCTGAGAGATGAGCGGCACCGGCCGCGGCGGCAGCGTGCGGCCGGGGTCGACGGTGCCCTCCACCCAGCTCGTCTTCACGAACGCGTCCACCACGACCGGATCGAACTGGACGCCGGCGTACTTGCGGAGTTCGCCAAGGGCCTGCTCGGCTGAGAGAGGCTTCATGCGGTACGGTCGGGCAGCGGTCATGGCCTCGAAGGCGTCGGCCACGTGGAGGATTCGGGCGAGCCGCGGGATCTCGTCCCCAATCAGCCGATCCGGGTAGCCGCTGCCGTTGTACCACTCGTGATGATGGCGGATGAGCGGCAACTCCGGCGCGAGCTTGGTGACGGGAGCGATGATCTCCGCTCCCAGCACCGGGTGCGAGTTCATGATCATCCGCTCTTCCCTGGTCAGGCGCTCCTGCTTCAGCAGCACGGCATCGGGCACCCCGATCTTCCCCACGTCATGCAGCAGGCCGCCCCACTCGAGCGCCTCCATCTCGGCGTCGTTGCAGCGCAGCACCCGACCGATGTCCACGGCAATTTCCTTCACCCGGATGCTGTGGCCCGACGTGTACTTGTCCCGCGCGTCCACGGCCTGGGCCAGGCTGGAGACGGTCTGCGTGAACATGTCGCGCAGTTCCATGACGCGCTTGTACGAGAGCCGCGTGGTCCACAGCGGCACGGCGAACAGAAGCGCCCCCCACCACGCCACATGCAGGTACACCTGGGCCATCAGCCACGCGACTGGCGCAAGCGCAATCTGGCCGCCCGCTAGTTCCCTGATCTCACCTTCGAAGACCCTGCGAAAGTCCTCCCCCCGTCTAAGGGAAAGGGCCAGCGACGCGATTGCAATGTTGAGGACTGCGTTCGTGGTTGCGCCGAGTAGTACGCCAACGAAGTCGGCCCCGACCGAACTGTGGCCAATCCATGTCGCAACGATCCCGCCTGCAATGGCCGGGAGGACGATGCCACCGTGATTGGTCAGAGTCGCATACCAAGGAATCCGACCTCGGAGTTCGCGGAGCTCCGTCGTTCCAAGTGCAGCGACCCATCCAGCAACTGCCGGGCCGCCCAAGCTCATGGCGGCGACAACGGGCGCGATCGACACAGCGACGAATGCGCCGCGCCGCATCTGGATCGGGAGGCTCGAAGCCAGAAGGACAAACGCCGTCCAGAAGGCGATGCCAGCCCACGTTTCTAAGACCGATGGGACTTGCCCGGTCGCGTCGGGCCCGCGCACCGCGATCGCCGAACTGACAGGAAACAGAACAGTCGCGGCCACAAGTGCTACGACACTTGAGACCGCGACTACCGCGACGTAGAGCTTCAGGGATCTTGGCATCTACGTCGGATCTGCGCTTTCCACGCCGGAATGCTATCCCTTCACCGGCGGAGCGACCAGGGTTGAAGGCGTTAGAGGCCCGTTAGGGACGCCCCTCCGCCCAGTACGGTCGCCGCGACCGCGCCAATCGCTAAGAGAAGACGGAAGATCCCAGTCTTCATTCCTCGATCCTCGAGTCCGCCACTACCAGGGCTTGATCTGCGATTCCGGATTCACTTGGCCTCTCCTCTCCGGTCTTCGCATTCACCTTGGAAAGACGAAAACCGACCTGACTGATGGGTCGGTCGGTTGCACTAGCCGCTCCGCGTCTCCCTAAGTGCCCATTTCAGGAGATGCATCTGCGCGCCCGGGGTTCCTAGATTGCACTTACGAGCAACGTCGTCCCGCAAGCAACACTGACTATCCTGAACCGCACATATCCCGTCAATACCGCACGTTACCTATCGTGAGCAGACCAATGAGTGTCCGCGAGCAGGTCCTTCAGTTCAGGCGGTTCGAGCCCAAGCTCGCTTCTGAGGTAGGCGGCGTAGTGCGCGTATTGCTCGTTGACAGCCGCGTGCGATTCAGCCAGGTGGTATGCCCGCACTAGATGTCGTTCAAGCTGCTCGGCATCGGGGTCGATCTGCATCGCCCTGCGAGCTAGGGCTATGGCGTGTGCTGGCTCGCCCGCTTTGATCTTTGCCACGATGGCCGATTCAATCGCGCCGAGATACCCAGCGTGTACGTTCTCGCGATAGCTGGTCGCCCAATCCTCGTAGGCGAAGTCCAAAGCGAACTTCCCTCGGTACTCACGCGCGAGCACAGCAACGTCACGGCTGGCCCCATCCTGCGAGATCTGCTCGATCAAACGACGACAACGTCGGCTTCGGCTATCTACAAGCCCCTCGTCCAGCCAAACAACATCGGAGCTGTGGTGCACGTAGTTCGCGGACAATTCGTCCCGGTAGTTGGGCTCAATAACGCGCCGAAGAAAATAGAGAGTCTGGTTCAGCGAATTCGTGGCCGAGTCCGGGTCGACGTCTGGCCAAACAGCATCGACAACCTCGTCGCGAGTCGCGGACAGTGCGGGCCGCGTGAGCAGGAAGCAAAGTACCGCGAAGACCTTGCGACGGATGTCGTCGTCGGGCACGAGGACGTCTCCTACCCGCATCTGCAGCCGACCCTGGTCCTCCACGAACACCTTGGGCGCGAGGCGACGCGCGAGGTCTCGCCCCAAGCGCGTGCTCACCCCGCGACCCTTCAGAGCCCTCGCCGCCTCGCGGAGGAACGAAACATCGGACGCATTCCCGATCTTCTCGAGCAAGACTGCAGCCCGCGCTGCACTCGGATGTCCAGGACGTATCACAGCGCGCAGCGTCTCTCGCCAGCGGTCTGGTCGAATCTCCGCCTCGGACGCAACGAGCAACAATGCCCCGGCTCCCAGGTCGTGCAGGCGGGCAACCACCGCTTCGGCGACCACGCTTAGATATGCTGGACTGACCCTACCAAGCAGTGACGTGCGCGAGTCGAAGGCATGCCTCGGACTCGCTGCCGCACGTACTAGTTGAAGGCAGTTCACGTAGAACGTCGCGCCTTGACGCTCGGCAAACTCGAGCGCATCGTCGATTTCATCGATCGCTCGCGGCGCATTTGAGCAGACCGCAACTCGAGCGAGAAGAACGCGTCGCCGCGCTTCATGTGCGCCCTCTGTTGATAGGCGGGGCCCTCCGTGCTCCTGGAGTTTGTTCGCGGCCTCAACAACGAGCCCTTGCCGGAGGAGCAGCTCACATTCCGCAAGTGTCAGGACGTCGAGCATACCCGGCGAAGCTGGTGCTCCCTGGCGTGCGAGGCCCACGAGTTGTAGGGCTTCGTCCTGGCTGCCATAGCGGACCGCGAGATTGGCGGCTTCAACAAGCGCCTCGCTGCGAGCTGACCCGGTCGTGTCTTCGATTGCCGACCATAGCTCGAACCGCGCTTCCTCAACCCGGCCGAGATGCCACAAGGCCCACGCGCGTGTAAGCCGCACAGCGGCCAGTTCCGCGCTCAGCGGTTCACCCTCCAGCAAACCGATGGCTTCGGTTGCTCGTGCGAGGCATGAGTCGGCGTCGCCGGCAGTCTGATCCGCCACGCTTCGATTCAACAGAGTTACCGCCAAATAGTGACGCATCCCTGTGCGACGATGCTCGGTTTCCATTTCCTCGAGTTGGCGCACATAGTCGGCGTAAGGTCTCGCAAGCGAGACCTCCAGCGTCAACACCATGGCTCGCGCAATGGAGCGAATCGTCAAATCAGGCGCGGACTCCTCGAGGGACAGCGCCAGTGAAAGGGCGGCCTCGAAGTTTCCGACGAGGTAGTTGATAGATGCCAAGTTGGCAGCGGCAAGGTGGTTGAGCGTTCCAGCAGCCATCTGCCCGGATCGGTACGCGGCGTTGGCCCGTTCAAGCGCGAGAAGATCATTTCCGCGACGCAGTTCGATGCGCGAGTAGTACAGGTCGAAGACTGGCTGAGAAAGTCCAGGTCCCAGGTCCCTTGCGAAGGCCGCCGCCAAGTCAAATTCACCGGATGCCATGATGGTTGCCGCTGAGGCAACCAGAACTCGCTGAACATCGGGCGAGCCTGCAGCCGCAGCGTAGTGAAACGCCGCATCTCGCCAATTCGTCTCCTCGGTCGCTCTGGCTACCTGTCGGTGAGCGGCGACGACGGCGTCGGGACCTTCTGCCGCGCGGAACCTGGCCTCGAGGAATTCACGGACGAGCGGGTGGTATCGATGGCCTTCTGGCGCGTGCTGACCGCGTCGGCCCAGCAGTCCCAGCGTCTCCGTCGTGGAAATCAGCCGTGTGACCTCATCCGTGGGCAGTCCGGTCACGATGGCCGCCAATTCCGGGTCCACGAGCTGGAGGATGGATGTCCGCATGAGGAACGCCTGGATTTCTGGATCCAGGTCTGCGACGACCTCTTCGGCCAGGTAGTCGTAGAGGTCGCCCTTCGCACCCGAGAGGCCCCGGACGAATGTGCGGGTCTCCGCAGGCGACCGGTCCCGGACAGCAGCCGAGACGAGCTGCAGCGAGGCAGCCCACCCTTCCGTGCGGCGGTTGACGTCTTCGATAACGTCGGCCTCCAGGTGCTTTCCGTATGTATTGCGGAACAGCTCCGCCGTCTCGCCGATCTGGAATCGCA
>JANPDJ010000346.1:0-6029 GCA_031431395.1 Chloroflexota bacterium
CTCGAGGACGGCCACACGTTTTCCGGCATCGCCTTTGGCGCGCCCGTCGCGGCCGGTGGCGACCTTGTGGTCAACACGAGCCAGACCGGCTACCAGGAGGTCTGCACGGATCCGTCGTACGCGGGCCAGCTCGTGGTGATGACGTACCCGCTGATCGGCAACTACGGCCGACTGCCCGCGGACGACCAGTCCAGCCGGCCGTGGCTACGGGGCCTCATCGTTGCCAACGCGACGGCTGCGGTGGTGGACCAGGCCGGCCCGCTGGCGGCACTCCTGCGGGCGGCCGGAATCCCGGCCATCGCGGGCGTTGACACGCGCGCCCTGGCGCGGCATCTGCGGACCGTAGGCTCGCTTCGCGGCCGCATCGGCATGCCGGGTGAGATGGACTCGACGGCGGCGGTCGCGGCGGCCCGGGACGTGGCGCGCTGGGAGGACCAGGATTTCGTCGGGCAGGTCTCGCCCGAGCAGGCGTACGAGGTCGGCGATGCCTCCGAGGGCGGCCCGCTGATTGGCATCGTGGACCTCGGCCTGAAGGCGAACATCGTTCGCAGCCTGCGGCGGCGCGGGGCGCGTGTTCGCGTTCTGCCGCACACCGTGTCGGTCGAGGATGCCCTCGCCCCGGAGATCGACGGCCTCGTCCTCTCGCCCGGACCGGGTGATCCGGCACGGCTGGACCGCCAGGTCGCCCTGGCGCGATCGGCCATCCTGTCGGGCCGGCCGCTGCTGGGCATCTGCCTCGGCCACCAGATCATCGCCCGCGCGGCGGGCGCCGATACGCGGCGCCTCCGGTTCGGCCATCACGGTGCCAACCACCCCATCCAGGACCTGGACTCCCGGCTCGTGCAGGTCACCGCGCAGAACCACGAGGTGACCGTCGTCGCCGACTCGCTGCCCGCCGCCAGCGGGTTCCACGTGAGCCAGGTGAACCTCAACGACGGGTCCGTCGAAGGACTCCGCCACGCGACGCTGCCGATCGAGACCGTCCAGTACCACCCGGAAGGGGCGCCGGGTCCCCTCGATGCGCTCGCGGTGTTCGACCGCTTCCTTGCGGCGGTTGGCGGCCGGGCTTGACGAGTCCATCCGATCCGGCCCCCATGGGGGTGGGGGAGCGGCCGCGCTCCGTCCTGATTCTCGGGTCCGGGCCGGTCGTGATCGGCCAGGCGGCGGAGTTCGACTACGCGGGAACGCAGGCCTGCCGGGCGCTGCGCGCAGAGGGCGTCCGGACGATCCTCGTGAACTCCAACCCGGCCACGATCATGACGGACCCGCAGGTCGCGGACGCCGTCTACCTTGAGCCCCTGACCGTCGAGGCGGTGGAAGCCGTGATCGCCCGCGAGAAGCCGGACGGGCTGCTCGCGGGACTCGGCGGCCAGACCGCGTTGAACCTGGCCGTGGCGCTGTCCCGCGCCGGGGTCCTTGAGCGCCACAACGTGCGGTTGCTGGGGACGCCGCTCGAGGCGATCGAGATGGCCGAGGATCGGGAGAAGTTCCGCGATCTCCTGGACCGGCTGGGCCAGCCCTACGCGCCCTCCCACATCGTGGACGGGCCCACGGACGAGGCGCGCCACGCCGCGGCCGTGACGGCACTTGCCGAGATCGGCCTGCCCGCGATCATCCGTCCCGCGTTCACCCTGGGCGGCACCGGCGGCGGCATCGTGGGCACGGAGGAGGCCTACTGGGAGCGCATCCGGACCGGCCTCCGCTCCAGCCCCATCAAGCAGGTCATGGTGGAGCGCTGTCTCGTCGGCTGGCAGGAGGTCGAGTACGAGGTGATGCGCGACCGGGAGGACACGTGCATCGCCGTGTGCTCCATGGAGAACGTGGATCCGCTGGGCGTCCACACCGGCGACTCCATCGTGGTGGCGCCGGTCCAGACACTGCCGGACCCGGTTCACCAGCGACTCCGCTCCGCCGCCCTGACGATCATCCGCGGCCTGGGCGTCGAAGGCGGCTGCAACGTCCAGTTCGCCCTCTCGCCCGACTCGAGCGAGTACGCGGTGATCGAGGTCAACCCGCGCGTCTCGCGCTCCTCGGCGCTCGCGTCCAAGGCCACCGGGTACCCCATCGCCCGCGTCGCCGCGCAGATCGCCATGGGGCGGACCCTCGCGGAAATCCCGAACGTCGTGACCGGGACCACGGTGGCGGCCTTCGAGCCGGCCCTCGACTACGTCGTCGTGAAGCTGCCGCGGTTCCCGTTCGACAAGTTCCCTACGGCGGACCGCTCGCTCGGGTCGCAGATGAAGGCGACGGGCGAGGTGATGGCGATCGACCGGACATTTGGGGCGGCGCTGAACAAGGCCCTGCGGGGCCTCGAGCAGGCAGGAGCCGGGCCGCTGGCCGAGGATCCGGCGTGGACGGACGAACTGGGCTGGCTGGCGGCCACCGTGGCGACGGAACCGGAGAGCCGCGAGCTCGACGCCCGCCTCCGCGCCTTCCTCTCGCCGTCGGATTCGCGGCTGTGGCGGATCTTCGGCCTGCTGCGACGCGACGTGCCCGAGACCCTCGTCCAGGCCATCACCGGGATCGCCTCATGGTTCGTCTCGGAGCTCGGGCGGGCGGTGGCGCTGGAGCGCGAGGTGGCGGTCTTCGGCAGCCGGATGGCCGACCCGGCCGACGCTGCGGCGATGGCGCTGCTGGCCACGGTCAAGCGCGGGGGCTTCGGCGATCGGGAGCTCGCGCAGCTAGCGGGCGTCACGGCCGCGGAGATCCGGGCGGCGCGTCTCGCGGTGGGCCTCGTGCCCGGGTACGCGATGGTGGACACGTGCGCCGCCGAGTTCGCCGCCGAGACCCCGTACTTCTACTCGACGTACGCGGCGGCCGGTTCCGCTCCGGAGGCGCTCGCGGTGCCGCGACCGGCGGCACTGGTGGTGGGCAGCGGCCCGGTCCGCATCGGCCAGGGGATCGAGTTCGACTACTGCGCCGTCCAGGCCGCGGACACGCTGCGCCACCAGGGCTGGTCGGCGGTGATGATCAACTCGAATCCCGAGACCGTGTCCACGGACTTCGACGCGTCCACGCGCCTGTACTTCGAGCCCCTCGACCCGGAATCCGTCCGGTCGGTCATCGACGCCGAGTCACCCGGCTGGGAGTCTGGTGGGGACCTTATCCCGGTCATGGTGCAGTTCGGGGGACAGACGCCGTTGAATCTCGCGGCCTCGCTCGCCGCCGGCGGAGTGCCACTCCTGGGCGCGGACCTCGAGGCGATCGACCAGGCGGAGGAGCGCACCCGGTTCTCCGCGCTGCTTGACCGGCTCGGCATCCCGCAGCCGGAAGGCGGCCGCGCCCATTCGGTCGAGGAGGCACTCACGCTGGCCGATCGGATCGGTTACCCGGTCATCGTCCGGCCGTCATTCGTCATCGGCGGCCTGGCCATCGACTTCTGCTACTCGCCCGCCGACCTGGAGCGCCAGCTCGCCGTCGCTACCGTGGTGGATCCGGACCGGCCGGTCAGGATCGACCGGTACCTCGAAGGCGTGGAGGTGGACGTCGACGCCGTCTCGGATGGGGAGACCGTGGTCATCCCCGGGCTCCTGGAGCACGTGGAGCGGGCGGGCGTCCATTCGGGCGATTCGGTCGGCATCTTCCCGCCCACCGGCGTGTCGGCATCGGACCAGGGTCTCATCGTGGACACGATGGAGCGGATCGTGCGGGCACTGGGCGCGCGCGGGCTCGTCAACGCGCAGTTCATCGTACGGGACGACGGCGTCTACCTGATCGAGGTCAACCCGCGGGCATCGCGGACGGTGCCGTTCCTCTCCAAGGTCACCGGCGTGCCGATGGTGGAGCTGGCCGTCCGGGTGGCGCTGGGCGCGCGGCTCAAGGACCTTGGCTGGCCCAACGGCCTCCTCCCGCCGCCTGCACTCATCGCGGTGAAGGCGCCAGCGTTCTCGACCGCCAAACTGCGCGGAGTCGATCCCTCCGTGGGGCCGGGCATGCAGTCCACGGGAGAGGTGATCGGTCTGCACACGGATGAGCGGGTCGCCCTCGCGAAGGCGCTGCTGGGGGCGTCGCTTGTGCCGCCACGTCCGGGACCCGGCGGCGCCCTCGCTCTCGTGTCGATCGCGGACCGCGACAAGGCCCTGCTGCCGCGGCTGGGGCGTGCGCTTGACCGGGCCGGCTACCAGATCGCCGCCACGGAGGGCACCGCGCGCGGCTTTGCGGCGATGGGACTGGCCGTCCGGATCGTCGCGAAAGTCGGGGAGCCCGCGGTAGCCGGCGTGGAGTCCATCCTGGACCTGATCAAATCCGGCGAGGTCCGGCTCGTGGTCAACACGCCAACCCCCCAGTCCGGCGCGGTCCGCGACGCGGCCGAGATCAGACTGGCCGCAACGGCGGAGGGCATCCTCTGCCTGACGGCGATCGAGACCGCGGTAGCCGCAGCGGAGGCGCTGGATCCGGCGATCACCGCCCGCCTCTCGGAAGTCCGGTCCCTCGAGGAGTGGGTGCCGGAATCCGCGCTCGACCGCGTTCGACGCGGGGTGGTGCCGGCGGCCGCCGGCTAACGCTGTCACGAAGTCCCTTGGCTTGGCAGCACGGCTGGGGCACACCGTTTGTGGGGCGGAAACGAAACCCAAGTTCACAAGGCAGGCGTCGAAGGCCCGGCGCGACACCCCAGGCGGTCGGTTTCGCAACTCCTGCTTACTTTTCGGGCCTCTCTAAGCGCCATGAGGGTGTGGTTGCGGCTCCCTCGTGAACCTGTAGTTCAAAACCGCCGGGCAACGACCGATGGCCAACTCAACCACCGTCAGACGGAGACCCTCGGTGGATCCGGGGTTGGAGATCCGAAGTCCCTGGTCCATCAGCGCGCCGTGACGCGGGTCTACCCGACCGTGTGAACCAGGTTCTGACCCAGCGACCAGAGCGTGAGGGCCGTCAGGAAGACCATCAGGACGGCCAGCGGGACCTGGCGGGCGCGCACATCGGCCCACGGACCCCGGCGCGCAGCGGCGGCGGCCTCGCCTCTCGCGACCCTGGCGCCCGCGGCGGCCTTGCCTCTCGCGGCAGCCGTGTCCGCGACGGATTCTCCCTCGCCGATCGCCGCCCGATGGCCGGTCACCGCGCCCAAGATGTGGCCGCCCACAACGGCCACGAGCTGGATGGCCCAGACGATCCCGAAGGGCAGCCAGGTCTCGTTGGGCTCGAACGATGCGTTGCCGAAGAGGTCCCAGCCGGCGTTCAGGGGGTCTGAGGTCAGGGTCACGATGCGCTGCCCGTCGAAAGCCAGCGCGGTGAAGTAGTGGGCCACGAGGTAGCCGAAGGCAATGGGGACCAGCCCGGCCGCCATCGCGCGCGTTCCCACCACCCTCGCGACGAGCATCACCAGTGCCGCGATCACCGCCAGGAACACAAGAAGGAGCGCCGTGCCGGCGGCGAGGGACGGGACGCCGAAGAGGTCGAACCAGGCCTGCGTCTGCGAGAGCCCGTCGAAGAGGATGGAGCCCGTGGCCACGGCGACCAGGGTGAGTTCGCTCCCGGTCCACGTCGCCTCGAGCAGGCCGGCCCCGAACCGGCGCGTGCGCAGTACCGCAGCCGCTTCGTCGTTGGGCGCGAGCGATGCCAGCCGGTTCAGGATGCCGAACCAGACCGTGAACACCTCGCCGTGCCGCCGCCATGTGGAGCGCCCGAACTGGGCCATCATCAGCAGCGTCCACGCCGCGTACAGGACGACGGCGAGTGCAAGGACGCGGCCGCCCCGCGCCGAGGTGTAGACGAGTTCCAGCCACACGAACACCACCAGCGCGCCGACGGCCGGCCACTGTCCCAGCCATTCGGGGTACGGAACGGTCCGCCACGTCGGAAGTCGCAGGCGGCGAACGACGATCCGTCCGGCGTCGTGCAGGGTGCCGAACGGGTCCAGCCACTCCCAGGCAGGCGCGATGAGCGCCGAGAGGATGGGCAGGCCCACCCAGCCGTACGTCCAGAGGAACAGCGAGCCGGCATCCGCGTCGCTGGACGTTCCGCCGACGATGCCCTGGGCAACGATCCAGAGCAGCGCGACCAGGCCGAGGGCCCGGAGGGCGAGCCGGAGG
>JANPDJ010000347.1:0-2270 GCA_031431395.1 Chloroflexota bacterium
GTCGCCACGCGAGGCTCCCAGCCCATCGCCGCGAACCGGATGGCGTTGTGCGGCGCCATCGGCACCACGTTCTCGGGGATCCCGTGATCGAAGATCGCGAGGTATTTCTCGGGCGTGGTCCAGTCGAAGTCGAAGTCGCCCGGGCCGGTCGCGAAGATCGTGGAACGCCACAGCTCGCGGGCCTTCTCGGCGGAAAGCGGCGCCCAGCCGAACCCGTCCGGTGCGGTGAGGATCGTGGTCACGCCCTGGAGCAGGTTCGCGAAGCGGCCCTTCGCGCCGTCCACCGGCAACGCCGTCTCCGTGTGGGTGTGGGCGTCGATGAAGCCCGGGCTGACGATTCGGCCCGTCGCATCGATGTCGCGCGCGGCCGTGGCACCGGCAAGCCCGCCGGGCGGCTCGATGGCGGCAATCCGGTCGCCCCGGATGCCCAGGTCCGCGCGTGCGGCCGTCGCGTCGCGCGAGCCGTCCACGACCGTACCGCCGCGGATGATGACGTCGAACTCCATTGCGGAACTCCTGTGGATGTCGGCGCCGGCCGGCGCGTGGGGTGATCGGGCTGAGCCTACCGGGTTCGAGCCGCGGCGACGCGGCCCCAGACCGGGCGGCGGCCGCGGTCCGGCAGCCGTGCGGCCGAGCCGGCTCAGTCGGTTTCCAGGATCACCAGGACGTCGCCGATCTTCACGTCCACGCCGGCCGCCGCCACGAATTCCACGATACGGCCTCCGACGGGCGCCGAGAACTCCACGGTGGCCTTGTCCGTTTCGAGCTCGGCGATCACGTCGCCCACCGCGATCACCTGGCCCACCTGGGTAAGCCAGGCGGCGACCCTCCCCGTCGGGGCCTCTGCCCCCAGGTTCGGCATGCGGATCGACGTGCGACTCATGCGGCTCCTCCCCGCCGGGTCGTCCCGGCTCCGCCGGCTGCGGAAATGATGGCCGTCTCGATGCTCTCGTCCCGCAACAGCGCATGGGTTTCCAGCGGCCGGGAAACGGGGGTCGGGACGTCAGCACCCGTGACCCGCACGGGTGCAGCGCGAAGATGCGGGAAGAGTTCGGGCAGGACCCGGTCGATGATCTGACCGCCGATCGAGTGGCTGAACATGGCGTCCTCGACGATCACCAGCGATCCGGTCTTCTGCACCGATCGGAGCAGGCTTTCACGGTCGAAGCCGTTCCAGTCGAGCCAGCGCGGATCCAGGACTTCCGCCTCGATTCCCCGCTCGAGCAGCCTGTCGGTGATCGCCGTCACGCGGCCCAGCGCATGGGACCACGCGAGCACGGTCACGTCCCCGCCCGCTCGCACGACGCGCGCCGACCGCAGCGGGATCACGTGGTCGTACCCGGCGCGCGGAAGCCGTGAGCGGATCGGCCAGAGCCGGTGATCCTCGATGATCACGACCGGGTCGCGCGTCAGCATCGCGGCATTGAACAGGCCGATGTACTCGGCCGCGCTGGACGGCGCCGCAATGCGCCAGCCGGGGAACAGTCCGAAGACGGCGGCTGGGTCGCAGCTGTGCTGCGGTCCGTATCCGCGTCCCTGGGCCGTGCGGGTGCGCAGGACAATGGGGATGGGGCGATCGCCCCCGTACATGTAGCGCGCCTTCGCGATGTGGTTGAAGAGCTGGTCCGCGGCCTCGAGGACGAAGTCGGGGTACATCAGCTCGACGATCGGATGCATGCCCGCGAAGGCCGCACCAAGCGCCGCTCCCGCGAACCCGTTCTCGCAGATGGGCGTACTCAGGACCCGCTCCGGGAATCGGAGGAGCGCGTCCTTCGTGGCGCCGAACGCGCCGCCGCCCATGTGCCCGACTTCCTCGCCCATGACGAACGCGGCCGGCTCCCGCTCGAGCCAGCGCGCGATCGTCCCCGAGATCGCGGCAACGAAGGTCACCTCGGGGGTCTCAGGATCCAGTTCAGGATCGAGGAGGACCTCCGGGATCGCCGGGAGGCCCGGGCCGAGGACGCCATTGGCGATGGTCGAGATGGACGGGTAGTGCCCGGTCGGGATCTCGGGCCCCTGCGGCCCATCTACCGTGCACCGGGCGACGGCTCGCGCTACCAGTTCCTCGGCGAGGCGGGTCACGTTCGTGACCTCGCCGGGCGAGGCGATGCCGGCGGACAGCAGCCGCTGCGGCAGGACGGTGAATGGGTCTCGCAACGACCAGTCCTGCTCCTCCGCCTTCGTGCGATACCTGAAGGCGCTGCCGGGGAGCGGCCCGTTCTGGTGATAGAAGCGGTAGGTCCGGGCCTCGATCAGCACAGGGGCGTGAC
>JANPDJ010000348.1:0-3744 GCA_031431395.1 Chloroflexota bacterium
GGACCGAGGTGGTGGTGAAGCCGGCCACCTCGGCCGGCTCCCGGGACACAGCGCGCTACGACCGCGCAGACCCGGGCGTGCAATCGCACGTGCACCGACTCGGTGCCGAGGGCCGCGTGGCGATGCTCCAGCCGTACCTGCACGATGTGGAGCATGCCGGCGAAACGGCCCTGGTCTACGCCGAAGGCACGTTTTCGCACGCGATCCGCAAAGGCCCTCTGCTGCAGCCAGGCGGCCTGATGACGGATCAGCTGTTCGCGCCGGAAGAGATCTCCGCGCGCACGCCGACCGCCGACGAGATCACGCTTGGCGAGCGGGTCATGGGCTTCGTCAGCGACCGGTTCGGTCTGCCGGTGTATGCGCGCGTGGACCTGTTGCCCGGGCCGCTGGTCATCGAAGTGGAGCTGGCCGAGCCGTCCCTCTTCCTCGCGCACGGACCCGGATCGCCTGATCGGTTCGCGACGGCCGTCGCCGTCGCCGCCGGCCCGGGCCGATAGGATTCGGGCCATGCCAGAACGCGACGTGTTGATCGGGATCGCAGAGTCGCGCGCCGGCGCCGTGAACCCGTCCGCGCCACCTGGTCCCGGGCGCGTGGTACAGGTGAGCATCTCGGCGGGGGGCGTCCCCAAGCTGCCGGTGGCCGAGGTGCGCGTCAACCGGCTCGGCCTCGAGGGCGACGGCCACAACGACACGGATGGTCACGGCGGCCCGATGCGCGCCGTCAGCCTGCTCGCAGTCGAGGCGATCCGCCGCGTGGCGGCGGACGGCAATCCGATTGCCCCCGGCACTGCAGGAGAGAACCTCACCACGCAGGGTATCGAGCTCGGCGCGCTGCCGTACGGATCGCGCCTGGCAATCGGGCCAGAGCTGGTGCTGGAGCTCACCTCGGCAGTGAGCCCGTGCCGGACCATCGCCGGTAACTTCAGCGACGGTCGATTCGCCCGGCTGTCCGCCAAGCTCCATCCCCTGGACACGCGGGTGTATGCGCGGGTTGTGCGCCAGGGCACGGTGCGCCTCGGGGACGTCGTGACGGTCCTGCCGGACGACACGGACACCTGAGCCGATGCCGGGCCGCCCCGGCGACGCTGCTCGGCGGGGATCAGGCCGAAAACGAGAACGACCCCCGGTCCCGAAGGGCCGAGGGTCGTTGGTGCGTCCCGAAGGACGCGCTCTAGCGACGAGCGCGGAAGCAATCCGAGCAGTAGACCGGCTTGCCGCTGGTGGGCTGGAAGGGCACTTGCGCGTCCTTCCCGCAGCTTGAGCAGGTGGCGGTGTACATCTGGCGCGGAGCCCGATCACCATACCCACCACCGGAGCTGTATCCACCACCGCCGCCGCCGCCGCCGTTGCCATAGCTCGAACCCGAGCTGTAGCTACCGCCGCCGCCGCCGCCGGAGTCACCGCGAGCCGCCTTGCGCGAGGCGCGGCAGGACGGGCAGCGGAGGGGTGTGCTGAACCCGCGCTGCGCGTAGAAATCCTGCTCGCTCGCCGTGAAAGCGAACGCCTGGTTGCAGTCGCGACAGGTCAGCGTCTGATCCGTGTACAAAGAAAAACACTCCTTCTCGCTCTCGCGACCGATCTCGCGAGAACCCGAGAGGAGTGTCGTGTGAGCGCTATGTGGCTGGTGTCCAAACGAGGACGGAGCAAATGTAGCAGAGCCGTTGGCGGAATGCTAGGGGGTACCTGTGGCATTCTCGAGGAGTTCCCGGCGGACCCGGCAGCCCAGGATATCCACCGTCAGCGGAAGGCCTGCGCTGGCAGTGATGACGATCGCCGCCGCGGGTGTCCCGGCGGTCTGTCGCACCAGCCGCAGCACGTGCGGGCCGATCTGCAGATCGACCGCTGCATCGGTTTCCCGCAGCACGGAGAGCCCCAGGTTTGCCCGGTACCGCGCCGCCGCGGCGGCGGGATCGTCCAGGGCGAGCTCCAGGCGTGCCAGCCTGGCCGTGCCGCCGAAGGGCTGGATGGCCGCTGCCCGTGCCGCGCGCGCCTCGGGCCCCCACTCGGCACCCTCGTAGCGGTGCTCGATGAGAAACGGCAGACCATCGGCGCCAACGCGGTCCGGCAATGCCGTCGCCCATCGGACCACTTCCCCGTCCGGCCGCTCGCGCTCGCCCGGCTTCGCTTGCGCGTACGGGGCACCGGCGGCGCGGAAAGCCGCCACGTCCCGACCGAGCGCATCGCTGGCGACCGCGAACGAGGCAAACCCCTCGGCGCCCTGTTCGAGCAACGCCAGGGTCGCTGCCCCGATGCCGCGGCCCCGGGCCAGTTCCGTGTCCTCAACGCCCATGAGTTCGAGGTACGCATCGCCGAGCCAGATCAGCCGGTTGAACGTCCCGAACCTGGGGTGGCGACCGCCTCCGCCGGCAGTGAGGCCGGCCTCGGACGCAATGAGCGCCGCGGCCGCATCCGGGTCGTGGCACGCAATGACGATGTGGTCGATCCCGAGGAGCATGCACGGAGCGTACGACGATCGGCGCTCGACCGGTTGGACTGCCGGGCCTCCCTGCGGCGCACCTGCCCACCGGTCCCGCGGGGCGACCACAGGCACGCCCGTCCAGCGGCCCCGCACAACCCGGCACGCCGCGTACGATGCCCGCATGAGCGAGCGGATCCGCGTCGAGCGCGGCGGCCCGAACGGCGTGATCGCCCACGTGACCCTCACGCGGCCTGACGTCCACAACGCCTTCGACGCGTCCGTCGTTGCCGAGTTGCGCACGGCCTTCGCGATTCTTGCCCGCGAACCGGCAGAACGGCTGCGCGGCGTGGTGCTTGCCGGCGACGGGCCGTCGTTCTGTGCGGGAGCCGACGTCGCGTGGCTGCGGGCCGCGTCCCACCTCGACCAGGAGGCCAACGAGCAGGACGCGATGGCGATGGCAGAGATGTTCGAGACCATCGACATCTGCCCGGCGCCCGTGATCGCCCGGGTCCAGGGGCTTGCGCTGGGAGGCGGCGCCGGGCTGTGCGCCGTCTCGGACCTCGTGATCGCGGAATCCGGGACGCGCTTCGGCTTCACGGAGACCCGGCTGGGCGTCCTGCCGGCCACCATCGCCCCGTACGTCATCGCCAAGATCGGCGAGACCCACGCGCGAGCGCTGTTCCCGGGCGGCCGCCGGTTCGACGCCGTCCGAGCCCAGCGCATCGGGCTGGTGCACGAGGTGGTCGAAGGGCTCGCCGCGCTGGACGCTGCCGTGGAGACCGCCGTGGCGGACCTCCTGCGGGCGGGCCCCACGGCCGCCCGGGCCGCGAAATCGATCATCCACGAGGTGCGCGGGCTGCCCCACGGTTCGTCGAAGTGGCACACGGCGCGGGTCATTGCGCGGCAACGGCAGACCGAAGAAGCGCAGGAGGGATTCCGCGCATTCATGGAGAAGCGCCGTCCCGCCTGGTCGCCACCCGAGTAGCGTATCGGCACGCAAGACCAGCGCCCGGCGTCATCGACCGGGCCGGCGCCCCGGAGGACGAGATGCCCGACACGCGGAACCCCACCACGACCCCATCCCGACCGGCGCCCACGCGCGCCGACCTGCTCTCGCGCTGGATGGCCGCGCGCCGCCGCCGCGATGCCGCGCCCCTGGCAGGCGCGGACTTCAGGCAGGCGACGATGGAAGTCGGCGAGCTGGAAGTGGCCATCAACGCGCTCGACGTGGAGGCAGCGGCGCAGCGCGACGAGCCGGCGGAGCGGTCCGGGTCCGGCCGTTCCTGACACGGTGAGCATGGATCCCGCCCGCGCCGATCCTGCCG
>JANPDJ010000349.1:0-1817 GCA_031431395.1 Chloroflexota bacterium
ACGCTGCCGTGGTGTTCGAGAACGACCCGCCCCTGATCTGTCGGTGAGGAGATCGGCTCCAGAATCGATCTCACGACCTGCGCGTTCTGGTCGATGATCGAGGTGAACGGGATTACGTAGATCACTCTGTCCAAGCGCCACTGCCGGGCATGGTGCAGTGCGAAGCGAAGGCTGGCGAGTGTCTTGCCGCCGCCGGTGGGTACGGTCAGCGTGTAGATTCCCTGGTGGCGTTCTGCAGCTTGCTGACAATGATCTGAGATTTCGCGGCGCAGGTTGTCGATCGGGCGAGTTAGCAACATGGCGCTCAGGTGGCGTTCGAGCCGATCGATCAGTACCTGCCATTCGGCGTATTCACCTGTCGGCCGAAATCGGGCGGTGCGCGGACGCTCGAAGTCGGCTGTATCGATGCGGTCGGCATCGATCAGGCAGCTGAACAGGAAGCGTACGGCGAGGCCAAACTGCTGGAATGTGACTTGAGGCCCGGTGCCCTTCGCCACACTGTTGCGTTGCCCGATGCCGCGCAGTAGGCACACCAGGTCAGACGTGAGGGTCGGGTTACTCAGAAGTTCTGCGCAGCGTGTCAGGATGTTCTGGTCGGCGGCGCTCTGGGCCTCGTCGAAGTGGGTCTTCTCCGCCGGCTTGTTCATGCGCTTGGTGAAGCCGTCTTCTCCAAAACGCGCCTCATCGGCCGCTATGCAGTCGATCAGTCCCGAGTGGTGAGAGGCGACACACAACGCAATGACCTGCGCCGCCGCAAGGTTGGTCGCGCCTTTGTCGCTGAGGGCGCGCCATGCCATCTGCGCGCCGGCCGTCGAGTGATCGACCTTTCCCTTGAGGCTGGCGGCGTCAACCCAGTCCTCGTCTTCGTCCTGATTGAGCGCGCCGATGGCTGACTTGAGGTATGTCTGGAAGGCTTGGCTGTACTTGCCAAGGTCATGCAAAAGCCCAAGCAACTCGCCCACTTGTTCCAGCCCTAACTTTGCAGCGAAGGTCTTGGCTAGCGCAGCGACACCGATCAGGTGATCGTCGAGCGATTGCCAACTGCCGTCTGATTCTCGATGGTGAGCAGCGAAGGCGGGGGCGGGCTTCATTTGTTTGCGTTGTGCTCTCCGGCACTGATCTTCCCACTCGCCAGGCTCATGGCGTGACCCTCCCGCCCATCTTTTCGACCCCCGCCCGCAGTTTCTCCACCACCGCCACCCTCAACTCCTCCGGCCCCACCACCTCTACCTCCGGCACATGCCGCAGGATGTCCATTACCAGCTCGCGCGGGTCTGCGTAGGGCAGCTCAAGCCGGTAGTGGCCGTCCGCCTCGAAGCGCCCACGCTGCTTCGGGTGCCAGGTCTCCGCCGACACCCAGCGTGCGCGTTCGGGGGTGAAGCGCAGCGTGGCCCATTGCACATCGCGGCCAGCGAAGATGCCGTAGCCGGCGCCGAGCACGGCATCGAGTTCGGCGTCGGGCACGTCGATGGCGGGCTTGTCGAGCACGCGCGCCGCGTGGATGGCATCGACAGCAAAGCTGCGCAGGCCGCGCTTGACGTGGCACCAAGCGTCGAGGTACCAGTTGTCGCGATAGTGGATGAGGCGTTGCGGCGAGACTTCGCGCTCGCGCCGCTCATTGCGCCCGCGGCCGTGGTAGTCGATCAACAGCCGGCGCCGCTGTAGCAGGGCCGCGCCGACGGCTTGAAAGTGCGGCACATGAACCTTGCGCGCGCCAACGGTTTGAACGCGGATGCGACGCACGACCTCGGCGCTGGCGTTTGAGCCGACGCCGAGCAGCTTGTCCAGCCGCTCGACCAAGGGCGCGATGTGTGGAC
>JANPDJ010000350.1:0-5559 GCA_031431395.1 Chloroflexota bacterium
GCCGCCGCGCGTCCCCATGTGCCGGTCGATGCCGTCCATCGCTCGCGCAAGGTGCGCCGAGGATGCGGCGAGCGTCATCCGCACGTGCCCGCGGCCGGCCTCCCCGAACGCGGAGCCCGGCACCACGGCCACGCCTTCGCGCTCAAGGAGGTCGCGCGCGAACGCAACGTCGTCCCCCGGCACGCGCGGGAAGACGGAGAACGCCCGTGCGGGCGCCGGGCAGGCTAGGCCCGGCGCGGTGTGACGGGGCAGCTGCATCGCCCGCCGCTCGGCGTACGCGGCGGCCATTTCACCTACGCACTCCTGCGGCCCGTTGAGCGCAGCGATCCCGCCGGCCATGGCGACACTGCTCGCGGACGTCATCGCCTGTGACTGGAGCCGGAGCGCCAAACGGGCAACGGGGTCCGGTGCAACCAGCCAGCCGAGCCGCCAGCCGGTCATCGCGTAGGCCTTCGAAAAGCCGTTCACGAGGAGCGTCCGGTCGGCCAGCCGCGGGTCGGCCGCGAGGCACGGGTTGCGGCGGCCGTCGAAGATGAGGTGCTCGTAAATCTCGTCGCTGATGACGAACAGATCGTGCTCGCGCGCCACCGCCGCGATCGCATCGACCTCGGACGGCTCCAGGATGCGCCCGGTGGGGTTGTTGGGGCTGCACACGATGATCGCCTTCGTCCGCGCGGTCACCGCCGCTCGCAGGGCACCCTCATCGATCCGATAGCCCGGTGCCGGCAGCGCCACGCCAACCGGCGTCCCGCCGTTCAGTTCGATCATGGACCGGTAGCTGACCCACGCCGGCTCCAGGACGATCACCTCGTCGCCGGGATTGAGGATGGCGCCCAGGGCGAGGAACAGCGCCCACTTGCCCCCCGGCGTGACAATGACCTGTGACGCCGAGGCTTCCACCGCGTTCTCGCGGCGGAGCTTCTGCACGATCGCCTCGATGAGGCGCGGCGTGCCGCGCGACGGCGGGTAGTGCGTGTCGCCGGCCAGCATCGCCTGGTGCGCCGCCTCGATGATGTGCGCGGGCGTCGCGAAATCCGGGTCGCCGCTGGCGAGGGAGACCACTTCCCGGCCCTGGGCCCGAAGCGTGCGGGCGAGCTCCTCCACGGCCATCGTGGCCGACTCGCGCACGCCCCCGACGCGATCCGACAGAGGACGAGTCATGCCCGCTGCCCCGCGATGGCGGCCTCGGCCCGCTCCGCCAGGGCCGCCATACGCTCGACTTCGGCGGCCGGCGGCTTCTGCCACGCGCCGTACCGGCTCACGGTCGGGATGCCCGCGCGCGCCATGTCCACCATCATCTCGGTCCATTTCATGCCGACGAGCACCGGGTCGATGATCGGGGCTCCCTGCGCGTCCGTGGCCCCGGCGACCGTCAGCGGACAGCTCTGGAGCGTGCAGCCCATGAGGATCGCCTCGGCGCCGTCCTGCTCGATGCACTGCCGCGCGACCGCGAGGGTCCGCTCGACGATCACCTCGTTCGGCGTCAGCTCCGGGTACGACACGCTGGCCGAGATCCCGATGTGGCGCACAGAGGCCAGTTTCGCATCGGTCCCGTAGTAGGACGCCAGCTTGCGATAGAAATGGAGCGTCTTGGGCTCCGTCCCGATCACCGAGTAGCGCTGCGAGATCTGGCTGGCGTAATGCGACCCGGCCTCGAAGGCCCCGGTCACGGGAATGTCGACGAGCTCCCGCGATTCGGCGAGTCCGGGGTCGTAGCAGCACGAGATGAAGACGGCGTCGAAACCCTGCTTCTCGGCCTTGCGCACGCGCTGGACGACAGCGTCGGCACAGCGGGCGGTGTACCACGTGTACGTGACGTAGTTCAGCGGGTAGACGTCCGCGATGTCCTCGAACGTGATCTCCGTGTCGGGCCGGGCCACGGTCCGGCAGCGCTCGAGTTCCTGCGCGACGCCGGCGAACGGATTGAGAACAAGGATCTTCACGGCTGCTCCTCCAGTGCTGTCAATGGTGCATCGTCGCGCGCGTGCCCGGGCCGACCCGGCGCGTTCGCGACGCGCCATTTCTGTCGTTGGCGGTGACGATATGGGAAGATGGCCCCGCTCACCCAGCGTCCCAACAGAGGTGTCCTGATGTCCGCGTCCGTACGTGACGACGCCCCGCGACAATCGGCCCTGGGAGTCTCATGGCCCCGGCTCGATTCGCGCGAGAAGGTGGTTGGGGCAACCAGGTACGCCGCCGACACGATCGTGCCCGCTGCCGGCCTCCTCCACGGGCGCCTCGTCCTGAGCCCGTACGCGCACGCCACGATCGACCGGATCGATTCGTCGGCGGCCCTGGCCGTGACGGGCGTCGTCGCGGTCCTCACCGCCGCAGATCTGCCGATCAAGGGCTACGAGGACATGCGGATGTTCGAGCCGCTCGCGAACGGGCGGGCGGTGTTCGCCGGGCAGCCGGTGGCGATGGTCGTCGCAGAGAGCGAGACGGCGGCCCAGGACGGCGTCGACCTGGTGTTCGTCGACTACACGCCCATCCCTCCCACCGTGGACCTGGAAGGCGCCATGGCCGTGGATGCGCCGCTCGCGCGGCCCCACAAGCACAACCCAGGCCAGGACGGCGGGCAAATGGCGTCGCCGCACGCGGCCGTCGGCCACGCGGACGAGGTGGAGCCGTCGGCCTCGCCTCACGCCGCTGTGGGCGGGGGAGGGGACCGGCCGAAGATCACGGAGGCGATGTCGCCCAACGTGATCGGCAAGCACTGGCATCGTCGCGGCGACGTGGATGCCGCACTCGCCGCTTCCGACGTGACCGTGTCCGGCACCTACACCACGGAGTGGATCTACCAGGGCTACCTGGAGCCCCACGGCGGCACGGCGTGGCTCGAAGGCAGCGGCGAGCTCGTCGTCGCCGCCGGCACGCAGGGGACGTTCTACACGCGCTCCCAGTTGGCCAAGATCTTCGGCCTCCCGGTCAGCAAGGTGCGCGTCATTGGCACGCCCCTCGGCGGCGCCTTCGGATCCAAGACCATGGTGGTCGAGCCTCTTATCGCGGCGGCCGCCATCCGGCTGCGCCGGCCCGTCCGACTCGCGCTCACGCGGCGCGAGGACATGACGATGACCAACCCCGCACCGGCCACGAAGATCGAGCTGGAGATCGGGGCCACGAAGGAGGGACGGCTGACGGGCCTGAAGTCCCGCCTGGTCTTCGATGCGGGCGCGTTCTCCGAGTGGACCATCGAGAGCATCGGCGCGATCCTGATCGCCGGCCCGTACCGCTGGACGGCATGGGACGTCAAGGCGTTCGGCGTCGAAACGAACCGTGTCGGGACGGGGTCGTACCGTGGCCCCGGCGGCCCCCAGGCATCGTTCGCGCTGGAGAGCCTCTTGGACGACCTCGCCAAGAAGCTCGGCCTTGACCCCGTGGATCTGCGCATGCGGAACTCCGTCGTTCCGGGCGACACGATGGTCGATGGCGCGCCATGGGTGCGCCTGGGCACGCCGGAGGTCCTGGCGGCCGTGGCCGCCCATCCGCTTTGGAAGGGCCGCCACTCGCTCCCCGCGGGCGAGGGCGTGGGGCTCTCGGTGGGCGTGTGGCCGGGCGGCAAGGAGCCGGCCGCGGCGATGTGCCGCCTCGAGGGTGACGGCACCGTAACCGTGATCACGGGTGTCGTGGACATGAGCGGCGTCGCCTCGGGCTTTGCGACCATCGCCGCGGAGACCCTGGGGATCGATCCCAGCCGGATCAACGTCGTTGCGTCCGACACGTCGTCCGCTCCGCGTTCCCCGATGAGCGGCGGTTCGGTCGTGACGTATTCGGCCGGGCGTGCCATCCAGCGGTCCGTGGAAGACCTGAAGGGCCGGCTGCTCCGCTTTGCGAGCGAGCAGCTGGAGATCGACGTCGCCGACCTCGAGCTGCGCGACGGTCGCGTGGAGCCGCGCGGAACACCGAGCAAGGGCCTCTCGATCACGGAGCTTGCCGAGAAGCTGGAAGGCTTCGGCGTCGCCACGGAGCCCATCGAGGGTCACGGCACCGGCCTGCCGCCCAGCCTCGCGCCCTCGGTGTCGGGTCACCTCGCCCACGTCCGCGTCGACCCCGAGACCGGCGAAGTGACGGTGCTCAAGTTCGTCATCGTCCAGGACGTGGGCCGGGCGCTGAACCCCGCGCTCGTCGAGGGCCAGATGCGCGGCGGCGTCGTGCAGGGCATCGGCTGGGCGCTCTACGAGTCCATGACGTTCGACGACCAGGCGCAATTGCTGGCCGGCTCGTTCATGGACTACGCGATCCCGAATGCGGGGAAGGCGCCGCCCATCGAGACGATCATCGTGGAGGTCGCGGCGCCCGATGGACCGTTCGGCGCCAAGGGCATCGGTGAGGCACCGGTCTGCGGGAGCGCTGCCGCCATCGGCAACGCGATCGCCGCGGCGACGGGCACCCGCATGCGGGCCCTCCCAATGACCGCGCCACGGATCTGGGCCGCAACGGGCGTCGCGAACGGAGGAGGAGCTGACCGTGAATAGGACGAACTCCGAACCGGCAACCTCCCCAACGTCTCGGCAATCGCCCTCCGAGGTCGGAGGCGGAGCTCCGCGACGCCATCCGCCCGAGGATCACCTGTTCACGCTCGATCCCCAGCGCGTCTATCCCGTGCTGGAGCACGCCGACGGCGTCCATGTCTGGGACACGGATGGCAACCGGTACCTCGACGCGGTCGCCGGGCTCGGCGTCGTGAACATCGGCTACGGCCGGGCTGAAGTGGGCGCCGCGATGGCCGCCCAGGCCACGAAGATGCCGTTCAACGCGGGCAACATCTTCTCCAACGAGCCGGCGATCAGGCTGGCGGCCATCATCGCGGAGCTGACCCCGGGCGACCTCAACTACGTGCACTTCACGAGTGGCGGTTCGGAGGCCGTGGAGGTGGCGCTCAAGATGGCGCGCCAGTACCACGTGGACCGTGGCGAGCCGTCCCGCGACAAGGTCATCGGCCGCTGGACGTCATACCACGGCGCAACGCTGGGCGGCCTCTCCGTTGGTGGCGCGGTTGGCCGGCGGGCGAAGTACCTGCCGATGCTGCTGGACATGCCGAAGATCCCGCCCGCCTACTGCTACCGCTGTCCCTTCGGGCTCACGTACCCTACCTGCAAGGTCGCGTGCGCAGACGAGCTTGAGCAGGAGATTCTGCGTGTCGGGCCCGATCGGGTCGCCGCGTTCATCGCGGAGCCCATCGTCGCGTCCGTTGGCGGCACCATCCAGCCCCAGCCGGAGTACTTCCCGAAGATCCGCGAGATCTGCGACCGCTACGGGGTCCTGCTGATCATCGACGAGGTGATCACGGGCTTCGGCCGGACGGGGGCCAACTTCGGGATCGAGCACTACGGGATCGTGCCGGATCTCCTGGTCATGGGGAAGGGGATCTCGTCGGGCTACGCGCCACTGGCGGCCGTGGCCGTCCGTGACCACGTGCGCCAGGCGTTCGTGGACGCGAAGGTGGCATTCGAGCACTTCTTCACCTTCGGCGGGTCGCCGGTCGGCACGGCGGACGGGATCGCGGACTTGGTCATCTACCGCCGCGAGAAGGACACATTCGAGGAGCTCGCCGAGGGC
>JANPDJ010000351.1:0-8373 GCA_031431395.1 Chloroflexota bacterium
AGCACCGGCAGCAGGAGCACCGGCAGTGCCCTCGGCCGGCATGGCCGCCGCGGCGGACGCATCGAGTCCGGAGCCCGACGCAGGCGCCGCCGCCCCAGTCGGGCTCACCGGGGCTCCCGGGTCTCCCTGGGGCCAGGGGGATCCGCCCGGCGCGCGATCCCAGGCCGCCCAGCGGGCGTCACCGGCTGGTTCCTGCGGGACCACGAACGCCATCACGATGTACAGCAGGAGCGCAAGGCCGCCGGTGGGGATGACAAGGATCGCCCAGAGAATCCGCACCAGGGACGGATCGACACGGAACTGTTCAGCCAGGCCGCCGGCCACCCCGGCGATGATCCGGTCGTCGCGCGACCGGTAGATGCGATCGTTCATCGGCAGCCGTCCTTGGGGTTGAGCGTGAGGGATCCTGCGTTGGCGGAGGTCGAGAGGGTGATCCGGCTGGTGGCCGATGGGTAGTCTGACGACTCCCAGGTATTGCCGCTCTTCGAGAGGCCCTGGTCGGCAAAGTTGTTCGATGCCGTGAGGTTGTCGGCAGCCGTGATCCGGAGGCCCGTTCCCTGGGGCACGCAGAACGCGATGGACCCGGCGTTGACCTGGAAATCGCCCGTCAGCGACGCGGCCGGCAGGGCAATCCGGGCCGAACCCGCGTTGACCTGCACCTGGACGCGCTGGACAGCCGCCACGGCCCCGAGGTCAACCGTGACGGAGCCGGCGTTCCCCTGGACGTCCAAGGTTCCAAGGTGTGCTCCCGCCAGGCCGAGGGTGCTGCTTCCGGCATTGAGCTGGACGTCCAGGTCCAGGGTGGGATCCTGGGGCAGGGTCACGGCCCACGCCTGGCGGTTGCCGAAGCCCATGAAGCCCACGTTGGCGTCACGGGAGCGAATACTGAGACGGTCGGCCGAGGAGTCGATCCGCGGCAGTGCACCATCCTTCGACGTGCCCGTGAGCGCCCAGCCGCTCGCGGACGCCGTGCCGACCGTCAGGTCTCCGCAGGCGAACTCGAGCCGCACCCTCCCGTTCGAGAGGGTGCCTTGCGTCGCCGGAAAGGCCGTGCCGGAATCGCCGCCGCATGACCGCCCCAGGCCGGAGAAGTCCGAACCTACAGCCAGCAGGCTGCCCAGCATCAGCCCGAACGTGGCGGCCGCGATGAGGCCCCCGGCGAAGGCGAGCGCGGTCCGCCGCAGCAGCAGGCCAACGCCCGCGCCGATGATCAGGAGTGGCCACAACTGCCACGACCGGGCGACAACGTCGCGATCCAGCACGTTGGCCTGCACGGCGAGGGGAATGACGCCGAGCAGGATGAAGAAGACCCCCCAGTTCAGGAAGCGCCTGTCGATTCGCACCGTTTGCTGCCCTCCATCGGCCCGCGCGCCCGACCCGCGCAGGCCTCCATGCCCTCGTGCCTGCACGGGGAAGCCGAGCGTGGCACCTCGAATCGCGCGAGCGCGGAGCGTGGCTGCTGTCGCTCGCCGTCGCTCCTCATCATCGCGATCGCTGCGGCGCCTGCACCGGCCGAAGGTCGCTCCTTGACGCACCCTTCGACCCCCCGGGAGCAGGCTTCGCGCGGCTGGGAAACCGGGACGCTGCTACGCTCCGCCCCCGGCCTGCCGCGCCGCAAGTGATCTGTCCCCGGGAGTTGCGCCGCGTGTCAACCAGCATCGCCGCCGTGGTCTTCGACCTCGACGGCGTCCTTGTCGATACCGAGATCTGGTGGGACGAGGTGCGCCGGGAATTCGCGGCCGCCCACGGCCGCCGGTGGACGGAAGCAGACCGGGCGTCCGTGATGGGCGCGAACTCGCGGCAGTGGTCCCGCACGATGGCGCGCCTGCTGGACCTCGACATCCCCGCCTCGGAGATCGAGGCAGCGGTGGTGGCCGGCATGGTGGGGCGGTGGGGGAGCGGACCCGTACCCCTCATCGCCGGGGCCGACGTCGTCGTGCGCCGCCTTGCGGGCGACTACCCACTGGCCCTCGCGTCGTCCGCGCACCCGGCGGTGATCCGAGCCGCCCTCGACCGAACCGGTCTGGCGGCGTTCTTCGGGACCGTGGTCTCGTCGGATGACGTCGCGCTGGGGAAGCCCTCCCCGGACGTGTACCTGGAGGCGGCCCGACGCCTGGGTGTCTCTCCGGACACCTGTCTCGTGGTCGAGGACTCGCTCAACGGCGTCCTCGCCGGTCGCGCCGCGGGGATGACGGTGGCCCTCGTGCCGAACGCGGGCGTGCCGCCGGCTCCCGGTTCCCATGAAGCAGCCAGCGTGGTGCTCGCCGACATCCGGGACCTGGATCCGCGTCGCCTGTTCGCCGGGTGACGCGTCAACGCATACTCCTCGCATGGCTTCGTCGCACTCCTGGCTGGACATGGGCTATGGACCGCGCCGGTTCCCCGGGTTCCGTCACGCCCTGGCCCGGTTCGTGGTGCGTTGGGTCGTTCGGCCATTCTTCCGGCTTCGCGTCGAGGGACTGGAGCGGCTGCCCGACGGCTCGAGCGTCGCCTGCTTCAATCACCTGAACTGGATCGACCCGATCGTCATCCTCGCGGCCCTGCCGGCGGATCCGCCGGTCTACTTCTTCGGGCCGAAGGAGCGGGACATGTACGCCGGCCCCAAGAATCGCCTGATGCGCTGGGCGGGCAACGCGGTGGCGTATGGGACCGACCGGCGGGACATGGTCCAGGCCGTTCGCCGCGTGGAGGCCCTGATGGAATCGCGGGCAATGCTGGCGATCGCCGGCGAGGGCCGGATCCACGTCGGAGAGGCCGGGATCCGGTCGCTCAGTGACGGCCCGGCCGTGTTTGCCCTGCGCTCGCACGTTCCCATCGTCCCGGTCGCGATCAACGGGACGAGCTGGCTCGGGTTCGGACGACAGATTCGCGTCCGGATCGGTGAGCCGATCTCGACTGCCGGCCTGGACCGCCGGGCCGATGCGGCGCGGGTGACAGCCGAGGTCAGGGAACGGCTGGGCGACCTCGTGGCGGACTTTCCGGAACTGCCGCCACCCGGTCCTGCGTGGAGGCGAATCACGGAGATGTTCAACGACTGGCCGGAGGGAGCCCGGCCGGAGGTCACGCCGGCACAATAGAACGGGCGTTCGGTAGAACGGGCGTTCGGTATGCCGATCGAGGCTGTCCTCGCCCGTTGGGGAGGCATCAGAAGGAGGGATGACTCTGGCATACTCGCGCGGCTGAGTTGCGCGAGGAGGTTGCGTGGGAGCGACGGGGCTGGCGGCGAACCCGAAGGAATACCGGGAACGCCTGCAGGAGCAGAGCGACGGACAGCTCGACGCCTGGGCGGCCGAGCTCATGCGAGACGTCGTGATCCGGCGTGGAATCGTCAAGGTCGTGGACGATTTCCGGCGTGCTGCGCGGCTCGATGACCGGGGATTCGAGCGGGTGTTCGCAGCAGGTGGCGGCCCGCCGGCCGTGGTGGGTCGTGACGGCGAAGGCAACCTCATCGTCCCGTCCGTGACCCTCTGGGCACTCGTGCCCGGGATTCGCTCCCAGACCCCGGACGGGCGCGAGCGGATCATTGAGTACCTCGTCAAGAACTTCGAGGATCTCGTCTACGTCTGACGCTCCCGGTAGGCCCGGCCCCGCGGTGGCCGATCCGGCTGTCCGGGGACGCACGGCCCGCTCCGTGGCACGGACCGCTGCAGGCGTGTTCCGGATCGTCCACCCCTTCCCATCGGCGCTGAATGCCGTGCTCACCGCGGCCCTTGTCGTCATTGCCGGCGGCACGCCGATGCTCGCGGCGCGCCTGGGCATCGCGATGTTCGCGCTCCAGGCGGCGATCGGCACGGCCAACGACCTGGTCGACGAACCGGTTGACGCCGTCCACAAGTCCACCAAGCCGTTGCCCCGCGGGCTGATCACGCGGGGTGCGGCCCGCATGCTGCTGGCGGTGGCACTCGCCCTGGGGCTGGGACTCTCGGCGCTATCGGGCCCGGCGGTCTTCACCGTGGCGCTCACCGGGACGGGGATCGGCCTCGCCTACGACCGCTGGCTGAAAGGCACCGTCTGGTCGTGGCTGCCGTTCGCGCTGGGGATCCCGCTGCTTCCGGTCTATGCCTGGCTGGGGGCCGCCGGGCGAATCCCCGGATCGTTCCTCGTTCTCATCCCGACGGCCATGGTCGCCGGCGCAGCTCTGGCGCTCGCGAACCTGCTCGCCGACCATGAACGCGATCGGGCCGCCGGCGCAGTCACGGCGGCGACACGCCTCGGTGCCGGCCGGGCGTGGCTGATCTGCGCCCTGCTCCAGGCAATCGTCTTTGTCGTGGCCCTTGGGTCACTGGTCGCCCTGCAAGGCAGGGGAGGAGGCGTGGTTGCGGCGGCCGCAGGCGGAATCGTGATGGCCGCTGGGCTTGCGATCGGCCGGAGCGGCCGGCCCGGGCGCCGCGAGGTGGCGTGGGAGACACAGGCGGTCGGGCTTGGCCTGCTCGCGGCCGGATGGGTGGCTGCGCTCGCAGAGGCCGGCCGGCTCTGAGATTCACAAGAGCCGCGGGGGTGTGGCCCGCGGCTCTTGTGCAGGTAGAACTTGTGCCCTCGTCTCGTCTCAGGAGCGGCGCACCAGTGCGATGGCATTCTCGAGCCTGAGCTTGGCGATGGTGAGGTACTTGGCCAGGTTCGTGCGATCCACCTCGTGGATGGAGCTGATCACGTCCGGTGCGGACAGGACCTCGACGAGACCCTCCAGCGCGTCGGCCAGGTGCTGCTTCGCCACGACGAGAGAATCGTCGTTGATCGGGGCGCCCGACGCGTGGCCCGAGTACATGAGATCTTCAGCCGGAACCAGAGCTGGTGCCGGAGAAGGAGCCGGAGCCGCGACGAGTTCCTCCGGTTCCGGCTGGTTTACAGCGGTGTCATCCGTCGGGCGCTTCGTCCGCCGTCGGACATCGATGTTCTCGCGGAGCTTCGCGAGTGACAGCTCGCCTCGGGCGACCTGGTCGGCGAGTCGCCGGCGCCGCTTTGGGTCTGCGACCTTCAGCAGCTCGTATGCATGCGACAGGGTGTCTTTGCGCACAGACACCAGCTGTCGGATCTCTGGCGGCGCGTCGGCCAGCCGGAGCCGGTTCTCGACGTAGCCCTTGTCCTTGCCCAGCTTTTCGGCGAGGCGTCGAATGCTGTAGCCATGATCCCGGATCATCCGGTCGTACATGGCCGCTTCGTCAAGCGGGGAGAGGTCCTCGCGTTGCAGGTTCTCGATGATGGCGATCTCCATCGCCGTCTCATCATCGATGTCATCCACCATCGCCGGGATCGTGGCGATCTGTGCGAGGCGGGACGCACGCCAGCGGCGTTCGCCGGCGATCAGCTGGAAGCGATGCGATCCCAGCGGCCGGACCAGGACGGGCTGGAGCACTCCGTGCTCGCGGATCGATGCGGCCAGCTCGCTCAGCGTGGTCTCGTCGAACGCGAGGCGCGGCTGATCCGGATTCGGTTCGATCTGATCGAGCGCAATCTGGCGGATGGCCATGTGCCGGCCGACTTCGGGCGAGAGCAGGCTGACGATCGCGGGCGAGAGCTCGCGTTCTTCGGAGAGGCGCCGCGCTGCAACTGCGCGGAAATCCGGTCTAGCCAAGTTCGATCACCTCTCGAGCAAGCTCCCGGTACGCGCGTGCTGCTTCGGAGGAACCCGCGTATGTCGTGATCGGTCTGCCGGCCAGCGGTGCTTCGCCGAGCTTGACCGTGTTCCGGATGATCGTCCTGAACACGTGGTGATCGCCGACGACCTTGATCTCCTCCAGCATGTCGCGCGCGAGGAGCGTCCGGCCATCGTAGAACGTCGGCAGCAGCCCAAGGATCCGCAGGTTGCGATTGAGCTTGGCGCGGATTGCGTTGATGACCTTCACGAGGTTCGTGACGCCCTTCATGGCGTAGTACTGCGTCTGAACCGGGATGATCACCGAGT
The DNA here is from genome assembly GCA_031431395.1 of Chloroflexota bacterium. Lineage (GTDB taxonomy): Bacteria > Chloroflexota > Limnocylindria > Limnocylindrales > CSP1-4 > VGPE01. The sequence continues at coordinate 5,903 of JANPDJ010000351.1, forward strand.
CGGCGGCCACCAGTCCATTGACGGTCAGCAGGCCAAGGTTTGGCGGACAATCGATCAGCGCGTAGTCGTAGCGGCCGTCGATTCGGTCGGCGAGTGCTTCGCGCAGGATCTGCTCGCGGCCCAGCGCGGTGAACAGTTCGCCCTCGGTCATGGCGAGATCGATGTTCGCCGGGGCCACGTCGACGCCGCTGGTCTGCGTGGGAATGATGATGTCGTCAATCGTGGACCGGCCGTCGGCCAGCACGTCGGCCATCGACCGTTCAACCGTGTTGAGGTTGATGCCCAGGCCGGCGGTGAGATTTGCCTGGGGGTCCATGTCGATGCAGAGGACGCGGTAGCCCTCCTCGGCAAGCGCGCCGGCCAGGTTGATGGCCGTCGTGGTCTTGCCGACCCCGCCCTTCTGATTCGCGATCGCGATCACATTCGTCACGGGCGTCACCTCGAGCCGACTACTTGATGAGCAAGGAACTTGGCATTCCGCGAGCGGCGGGCACACATGCTACTCCGTGGCACTTACGGGCGGCGCAGGGTTATCCACACCCGGGACCACTTGTTCACCGAATCTGTGGATATCCTCGGGCTCGCCGACGTGCGGCGGGACCACACTAGAATGTGCCGCTGTCGCGACGCGACCGGAACTCCGCCCGGCCACAGGGGATCGGCGCGTGCACGGCTGCCTGCGAGGAGAGACTGTGCCAACGAACGAGGAGCGGCTCACGCGCCTCATGCGCATGCGCGAGGAATCACGGCTGGGTGGTGGCATCGCGCGAATCGAGCAGCAGCACGCGCGTGGAAAACTGACGGCGCGGGAGCGGCTGGACCTGCTGCTCGATGCCGGGTCGTTCGTCGAGCTTGACGCGTTCGTGACGTCGCGATCAACCGCCTTTGGGCTCGCGGAACAGCGCATCCTCGGCGACGGGGTTGTGACGGGCCACGGCACAATCGACGGCCGCCTCGTGTTCGTGTTCAGCCAGGACTTCACTGTGTTCGGCGGATCGCTCGCGGAAGCCTACGCAGAAAAGATCGTCAAGGTGATGGACCTTGCGATGAAGGTTGGTGCGCCCATCATCGGCCTCAACGATTCGGGCGGGGCGCGGATCCAGGAGGGTGTCGTATCGCTCGGCGGTTATGCCGATATCTTCCTGCGCAATACCCTCGCTTCGGGAGTCGTGCCCCAGCTCTCCGTGATCATGGGCCCATGCGCGGGTGGTGCGGTCTACTCGCCGGCGATCACGGACTTCATCGTGATGGTGGAGGGCTCGAGCTACATGTTCGTGACCGGCCCCAGTGTCGTGAAGGCCGTGACGCACGAGGACGTGGACGCAGAGCGGCTTGGCGGCGCGACGACGCACACGACGCGCAGTGGTGTCGCCCACCTGGCCGCGCCGGATGAGGCGGCTGCCCTTGACCTGACGCGGGCGATCCTGGGCTATCTGCCGCAGAACAACCTCGATGCGCCGGCATTGATGCCCACCCTTGATCCGGTTGATCGCGCCGATGCGGCACTCGACACGATCGTCCCGGATGATCCGCTGAAGCCCTACGACATGCACGGCGTGATCGACGCCGTCATGGACGACCGCACATTCCTGGAGATCCAGCCGAACTGGGCCCAGAACATCATCGTTGGGTTCGGGAGGCTCGGCGGCCGGAGCGTCGGGATCGTCGCACAGCAGCCCGCCATCCTCGCCGGGGCCCTGGACATCGACGCGAGCGCGAAGGCCGCGCGGTTCGTGCGGACCTGCGACTGTTTCAACATCCCGCTGGTGACATTCGTGGATGTGCCCGGCTTCCTGCCCGGAGTAGGGCAGGAGCACGGCGGGATCATCCGGCACGGTGCCAAGCTGCTGTTCGCGTACTGCGAGGCGACGGTTCCGAAGGTGACCGTGATCACGCGCAAGGCCTACGGTGGCGCGTACGACGTCATGAGCAGCAAGCACGTCCGCGGCGACATGAACTTCGCCTGGCCCACGGCCGAAATCGCGGTGATGGGCGTCGAGGGTGCGGTCAACATCATCTTCCGAGACCGGATTGCCGCGGCGCAGGACCAGAACCTCGAACGAGCCGGCCTGGTGGCCGAGTACGAGGCGGAATTTGCCAATCCCTATGCTGCGGCGGCCCGGGGGTACGTTGATGCGGTCATCGTCCCGTCCGAGACACGCCGCCGCCTCATCTCGGCCCTCGAGATGCTGGCCGACAAGCGGGACGTGAATCCACGCAAGAAGCACGGCAACATCCCCCTGTGATCGAGGCATCGTCCCGGTTCGTCTTTGTGCAAAGACGACGCAGGATCAGCCGGTGACACCGCCGTTCCGGCGGGTGCTCGTCGCCAACCGCGGTGAGATTGCCGTCCGCATCATCCGCGCCTGCCGCGACCTGGGGATGGAAGCTGTTGCCATCTACAGTGATGCCGACGCGACGGCCGGTCACGTCCGAGCGGCGGATCTCGCCGTGCGCATCGGTCCGGCTCC
>JANPDJ010000352.1:0-4935 GCA_031431395.1 Chloroflexota bacterium
CCGCACGGCGCGTCGTCATCGCCCGCATTCTCGCATGCCGGTCCGCCCCGCCGGGGCTTCGACCCCGTTGGACGCCCGCCGGACCTCCGCCGTGTCGGAGAGGCGTGGTCCGTTGTACTCTGGCGCGGTTGCGTGCCGGCCCAATGGCGCGCGTTTCTCGAGGCTGGAGTGCAGGAACGCGATCCCAAGTCGGCCCGTCCCGGTCCGCCCCCGACGGGCTCGGGCCCCGGCGTTCCCTCGCAGCCGATCCGCCCGTCTTTGTCGCAACCCGTCCGGCCGCCGGCGGCATCGCCGCCTCGGCACTATCCGGACCCTGCCCTCCGGCGGGCGATGCCACCGCAGACCCAGCCCGTCTCGCCCATCGCGGCTCCGGGCAGCCGCTACGCGTATCGGCCCGCCCCCGGCACGACCCGCGCCATGCCGGTGCCGAACCTCCGGCGCAACGTATGCCCGCATTTCTACGTCACCGGGACGCGCGGCGCCATTCCCATCCAGGCACCCCATTTGCTCAAGGCCCTGATCCGGCAGGACCAGAACGTGTCGCGCTGCCAGCTGCGCGGCGGCGTGCACCTCGAGCAGGGCTATGTGAACGACGTGTGCCTGACGCCGCGATTCAACCAGTGCGTGTTCTACGAAGACGAACTGACCAAGAAGTAGCCGCCGCCGGCGCGCCGCTCCAGGTCGGCCGGTGAGCGGCCTGTCGTATGCCGGCGCCGTGGCGGCCCTCCAGGCGCGCGGACGATTCGGGATCCGGCTGGGACTCGGCCGGACACGGGCGATCCTGCGAGGCCTGGGCGATCCCCAGCATGTTGTCCGCGGCGCGCTCGTTGCCGGCACAAACGGGAAAGGGAGCGTCCTGGCCCTGGCGGGGCCTGCACTCAGGGCTGCCGGCCTGCGCGTGGGTGAGACCCCCAAGCCGCATCTCGTCACGTACCGCGAGCGACTCCAGGTCGATGGAATCCCCATTGGCGTGGGCGCGTTCGCCGATCTCCTGGAGCGCGTGCTCCCCGTGGCGGACCGGGTCGCGCGCCGGTTCGGCGATCCAACCGAGTTCGAGATCCTCACCGCGGCCATCTTCCTCTGGTTCGCCGAGCAGCACGTGGACGTGGCGATCGTCGAGGTGGGCCTCGGCGGGCGGCTTGATGCCACGCATGCCTGGGACGGGGGCGTGGCTGCCATCACCAACGTGGACCTGGACCACATGGACCGGTTGGGCGCCACGATCCCCCTGATCGCGCGCGAGAAGGCCGCGATCATCGAGCGGGGTGACCGAGCGGTGACCGGGGCAACGGGCGAGGCGCTGGTCATCATCCGGCGCCGGGCCAACCGGGTGGGTGCGCCGCTTGCGGTCGTCCAGCCGGCGCAGCTCCTCGGACTCCATCGCGACGGGATCCGCGTGGAGTTGCCGGGCCTGGGACCTACCGACGTGGGACTCCGCGGACGTCACCAGGCGGCGAACGTGGCCGTGGCCGACGCCATGCTTGACGCACTGGACGCCGCGGGGATCGCGACCGTGCCGCCAGAGGCGCGGCGCGCCGGCTATCGAGACGCCCGCTGGCCGGGCCGCCTGGAACTCATCGACCTGCCCGACGGCAACCAGGTGCTCCTCGACGGTGCGCACAACCCCGCCGGTGCTGCCACGCTGGCCCGCGCCATGGACGATCTGCGGCCGTTTCTGCGGGGCGCCTCTGCAACGGACGCCACCCGGCTGACACTCGTGACCGCGATGATGGCGGACAAGGACGTGGCGGGAACCGTTTCGGCGCTCAGTTCCGCGGGCGCGCTTGCTGGGGCGCATGTGATCGCGACGCAGGTTCCCGGTCCCCGTTCGCTGCCAGCCCGGGACCTGGCCGCGATCTGGGCGCGTGACGATCCACGGTTGCGCGTGACCGCCGAGCCGGACGTGGATCGCGCCCTTGACGAGGCACTCCGGGAGGCCGGTGGGCCGATCGTCGTGGGCGGGTCCCTGTACCTCGTCGGCCACGTCCGTGCCCGTCTCGTGGACGATGCTCTCCTGCGCGACCCGGTTCCGGAGCCTGTTCCGTGACGCACGCGGATGCCCGCGAACCAGGTGCCATGCGCATCCGCCCGACGCGGATCGGCTCCCACGAGTTTCGCTGGGGTGAGCGCACGTACGTGATGGGCATCGTCAATGCCACGCCGGATTCCTTCTCGGGCGACGGCCTGCTGGGCGCGGGCGCGGGCGACCGGACCGGCGCCGGCGGCGGGGCGTTCGTCGATTGGGCCGTCGCGCAGGCGCGGCGAATGGCCGATGAGGGCGCGGACATCCTGGATGTAGGAGGTGAATCCACGCGGCCCGTCCACCTCGACGTACCCGTGGACGAAGAACTCGCGCGCGTCGTTCCCGTCATTGCAGCGATTCGCCGCGCGCTGCCCGGGATGCCGATCTCGGTGGACACCACCAAGGCCGCGGTGGCGGCCGCAGCACTGGATGCCGGTGCCGACCTCATCAACGACATCTGGGGCGTGGCGGAGCGGACGGACCTCGTGACTCTCGCGGCGGAGCGACGGGTACCCATCGTCCTGATGCACAATCGCGCGGCGGCGCACTACACCGACCTTATGGCGGAGGTCGTCGCCGACCTGGAGGGTGCAATCGACCGTGCGCTGGCGGCCGGCGTCGCACGTGACGACGTGATCGTGGATCCGGGATTCGGGTTCGGCAAGACGCCGATCCAGAACATCACCCTGCTCCGCGACCTTGCGGCACTTCGCGCGCTGGGCCGGCCCATCCTGCTTGGCACGTCGCGCAAGTCCACGCTGGGACGAATCCTGGACCTGCCACCCGGTGAGCGCGTCGAGGCCACGATCGTGACCACCGCGATCGGTATCGGCAACGGCGCCGACATGATCCGGGTCCACGACGTCCGTGCGAACGTCCGGGCTGCGCGCACGGCCGATGCCGTCGTCCGCGGATCGGCAGATGCCCTGCTCGCGGAGCCGCCCCGATGAGCGACCGCATCGTGCTGCACAACATGGTGTTCCAGGGCCGCCACGGTGTCCTCGACCGCGAGCAGCGCGAGATCCAGCCGTTCCAGGTGGACGTGGAGTTGCTGCTGAATCTGCAGCCGGCGGCCGTGGACGACGACCTCTCCAAGAGCGTTGACTACGGCCAGGTGTTCGACGTCACCCGGCAGATCGTCGAGTCCACGAGCTTCCGGCTCCTTGAAGCCCTGGCGGAGGCGATCGCCCAGGAGCTGCTCGTGGACTTCCCGGTCCAGGAGGTGGGTGTCCGGGTCCGCAAGCCGCACGCGCCCATCGACGGGATCTTCGACTATGCCGGCGTCGAGATCTGGCGTCGTCGCTCGGGCCCTGAGCGCCGCAACGGCTGACGCTCGCGAGCGTCCCGGGGGCGCAGCCCGTCCCAGGCGCAAGGCGGAGCCGAGCACCGGAGCGAGCGCACTCAGGGGTGCGTGAGCGAGGAGCACAGGCGACAACGCCGCGATGGGGCGGGATCAGCCCCCGGGAATGGTGCCCCGACGCCGGGGGGAGACGTCGGGGCCCATGATTGGCGAGGCGACCGGGTAGCCCGGATCAACCGCCTCGCGGACTACAGGTTCGCCGGGCGTGTCCCCAGCGTGAGCTGCAGCTGGATGGCCTGGCCGCCACGAAGCACGCCGATGGTCACGGTCTTGCCGGGCGCGTTCTGCGTCAGGACATCATCGAGGGGGTGCTCGTTGTCGATGGTGATGCCCTCGATGCTGGAGATGATGTCGCCTTCACGGAGCCCGGCCTTGTCGGCCGGCCCGCCGGGCACGACGGCAGGAGTTGGCGCCCCGCTCACGTCCTGGCCGGCCGAGATGAGCGCACCCTGGTTGACGGGCAGCTTCTCCTCGGTCTGGACCTTCACGTCGATGGCGACGTAGCGGATCCCGATCCACGGCCGGACCAGCTTCTCGCCCGCGAGGGCCTGCTGCATGATCGGCCGGGCGATGTTGACGGGGATGGCGAACCCGATGCCCTGCGCGGAACCTGCCACGGCCGTGTTGATGCCTACGACGTTGCCGTTGCCGTCCAGCAGCGGGCCGCCGCTGTTGCCGGGGTTGATCGCTGCGTCCGTCTGGATCAGGTTGTTGATGCGGCCGCTCTGCACGGTGATGGACCGCCCCAGCGCGGAGATGATCCCGCTCGTGACGGTGTTCGTGTAGGTCCCCAACGGGCTGCCGATCGCGATCGCCAGCTGGCCCACCTTGATGGCGCTGGAGTCGCCGATCCGTGCGGTGGGCAGGTCCGTCGCCTCGATCTTCACGATCGCGAGGTCCGTCAGCGTGTCGATCCCGTAGACCGTGCCGGCGAACTCCCGGCCGTCCTTGAGCCGCACGGTCAGTTTCTGGCTGTCAGCGATCACGTGCCGGTTGGTGAGGATCCAGCCCCTCGAGTCGAAGAGGATGCCGGAGCCGATGCCTTCCTGCGGCAAGGACGAGGGGTCATTCGTGTCCACGCCGGCGATCGCGTCAATGGTCACGACCGCGGGGCTGACGCGGCTGGCGACCTGGGTCACGGCCGAGGTCTGGTCCACGGGTGCGGGCGAACCCGGCGGCGTCGCCGGTGCCTGGGGCGCGGTCGTCGCGCCGGCCTCCTGCACGACCGGCGTGCTTGCGATGCTGATCGCCGAGCGGTTGAGGGCGCCCGAGCTGGACAGCGCGAAGTAGGTGCCGCCCGACGCGAGCACGGCCGAGATGATGGACGCGGAGAGCACCATGCCCACGGATGACGCGCGCCCGCCGCCCATCCGGGTCGGCGACGGCGCCGAAGCGACTGGAGCGGGCTCGAACCATGCCTCCGGAGTTGGCGGCACAACGGGCTCCCAGGTGGGCCGCTGCCATTCCGACCGCGGCACTGGCATGGGCGTGTACACCGGCGAATCGGCAGGAGTCGGGCCGGCGGCCGAAGGCAGGGTGGGAGCCGACGCTG
>JANPDJ010000353.1:0-2450 GCA_031431395.1 Chloroflexota bacterium
TGGAGCGGATTGCCTGGCGCCATCAGGATGTCGGCCGGGCGGCCCACGGCCAGCGCGCCGGCTTCGTTCTCGAGTCCAAGCAGTCGCGCACCGCCGCTCGTGCCGGCCTTGATCGCATCCATCGCCGAGAGGCCGTGATCGTTGAGGTTCCAGATCTCGCGCCACACCATGTCCGGCATCACGCCGCGCACGCCGCAGTCCGTCCCCGTCACCATCGGCACGCCGATCGAGATGGCGTACTCGCACGACCTGCGGTGCTGAACCGAGAGGCGGGCCTGGTTGTCGCGGATCGCCTGGCTCACGCCCGGGATCGTGGACCAGACGTCCGTCACGGTGAGGGTGGGCGAGAGGGTGGTGCCGCACTCCTTCAGCGTGTCCAGCGCCTTCCGATCCGCCAGGAACGCGTGCTCCACCGAATCGACGCCGCCCCGCGCCGACGCAATCACGGCACCCGAACTCTGGGCGTGACTCATGACCCGACGATGCAGCCGCCGCGCCTCGCGGACGATGGCCGTGACTTCCTCGACAGTGAGTTCCTCCACGCCGGCGACAGCCGAGGTGATCTGGGCTGCTTCACTGGACACGATCTTGTAGTGGTCCGCTCCCTCGCGCGCCAGCGTCCGGACCAGCTTGATCATCTCGGGGATCGTGTCGGCCTCGTAGCCGAACTGCCAGCCGTGGCCCCCTGTGATCGTGATCGAGCCGCCGGCCGCCAGCAGCCGCGGGCCCGGGATGTGGCCGGCTGCGATCGCATCGCGCAACGCGATGTCGCGTGAGTTGGCGGCACCCGCGCTGCGGGCGGTCGTCACGCCGCCGTTGAGTGCCTCCCGCGCGTTCCGCGCCCCGATGAACGCGGCGTCCGTGGGCCCCGCGAGGTGTGCGTCGAAGATGCCGTCCGGGACCTCGACGCGGGCGTCCATCGTGTAGTGAACGTGGCAGTCCACGAAGCCCGGTAGCAGGGTGGCGCCGGCCGCGTCGATCGGCCGGTGTGCGTCGGAGGCGTCGCCACCCTCCCAGTGCCGCGGCTCGTGCGGCTCGATCGATGCGATCCGGCCGTCGTCGCCCACGACAACGTCCACATGTTCGCGCGGCTCGTCGGCGATGCCGTCGATGACGCGCGCATCGGTGAAGACGACGCCCACTCGAGTCCTCCGTCCGTGCAATTCGTACGTTGGGCAGTCTAGGCGCAGCGAGCCGCCCGGACCCCGGTTGTGCGGCACGACCACCCGGATTGCGCGGCCCGATCGCGGGCAGAGAGCGGCCGCGGCCCCCCGCACGCCTATCATGCGCGGCGATGCGTTGGGGGTTGATTCGCCGGGCGTCCCTGGTGTTCCGGGTGACGGCCCTGGCAGTTCTGGCTGCGGTGATCGTGCTTGCGCCGCCGCGCCCGCTTGCCGGGGCCAGTGGCCCGACGCCGGATCCTGCGGCATCGCCGTCCAGCCGGCCGGCGGCCGGTGGCGCTGCCACCACCCCGCCGCCGCCGTCGCCCGGGGCGCCCACGTCGCCCGTCGCCGCCAGCCCGTCGCAGGACCCCCTCGCGCGGTTCCGTGCCCCCGCGCTTGAGCGGCCGCTGGCGGACCTCGACCCGGGCCTGGCGACGCGCGGTCCACGGCCGACGCTCGCGCAACTCCGGCGCTACCAGTCCGGCAACCCATTGTTCATCACCCGCTCGGGCGCTACGCCGACGGACTGGGAGCTGGCCCGCCCGGATGCCAGTGCCGTGCGCGGATATGCGGACGAGATCAGCGTCATGCCTGGCCAGGACGTGGGATTTCACCTGAGCGGCCGCGACCGCCTGGCACAGCTGGACGTGTTCCGCGTGGGGGCTGGCGACGCCCGGCACGTCCTGACCATCCCGGACGTCCCGGTGTCGTCTCAGCCGGAGGCGGCGCCACGGAGTTCCGATGGTCTGGTGGAAGAGAACTGGCCCCGCTCCACCACCATGCACGTCCCCTCGGACTCGCAGTCCGGCGTGTACCTCGTCAAGCTCACCGGCAATTCGGGCGGCCAGTCGTACATCCTGTTCGTGGTGCGCCCCGAGCGTCCGACCGGGCTCACGCTCGTTCTGCCCACGATGACGTACGCGGCCTACAACGACTACGGGGGCGCACATCTGTACGCCTGGGACAAGGGCCCGAGGTCACGCGCCTACGCCGTGTCGTTCGACCGGCCGTTCAGCCAGGCGTGGGGCGCCGGGCTGTTCTTCCGGCTGGACTTCCCACTCATCGTCTGGCTCGAGGATCACGGCTACGCGCCTGGCTATGTTACCGACGTTGACCTCCATCGCGACCCCGGCCTGGGCCTGGGTGCAACGACGCTTCTCTTCAGCGGGCACGGCGAATACTGGACAGGCGGGATTCGGGACACGGTTGAGGCGGCGGCCGCCGGTGGCACGAACCTCGGGTTCTTCGGGGCCAACCAGGCGTTCTGGCAGGTCCGGCTGGAGCCGG
>JANPDJ010000354.1:0-2823 GCA_031431395.1 Chloroflexota bacterium
GGCCGGCTCGGCGGCGGTTCGAGGCCCGGCGGCGGTTCGAGGCCCGGCGGGGGCGGCGGCTGCGGAGGGGGGTGCACATCCGGGCCATCGGTCTGTGATCCGGCAATTCTGAATTGCAGGTTCACAAACGAGCCGCAACCATGCCCTTGCGGTGCTGCTAGAGGCCCGAAAATCAAGCAGGAGTTGTGAAAACGACCGCCTGGCATGTCGCGCCGGGCCTTGGACGCTTGCCTTGTGAACTGGGGCTTCGTTTCCGCCGCAGAAGGGTGCGCCCGGGGCCCGCCGGTGCGCCCGGGGCCCGCCGGATCCCGTCTGGGCCGTCGGGCACCGGGTCGGATCAGGCCGGCGGCATCGTCCCGGCGCGGCAACTCAAGATCCGGCTGCATTCCCCGCCATCATGTCGTCGAAGGTGAGCGCCCGGCGGGGGTTCTCCACCAGGATCGTCCGGATGGCGGCCTCGTCCACGCCGCGTTCTCGCAGCATCGGGACGAACCGGCGAAGGACGTGGCCGTAGCCCTTGCCGCCGTAGGCAGTGAGGCCGGACTTCGTGCAGGTGTCGCCGCCCAGCATGACCTGCGCCCCATGGCCCCGGGCAACCAGCTCCGCCACGTTGTCCGCGCGCACATCGTCCGACGGGTAGCCGCCGCCGACGTAGCCGATGTTGTCCACGGACAGGTAGACGCCCGTGCGCGCTACCGGGTCAAGGTGGCTGTAGCCGATCCGGTCGCCCAGGTGCGAGACGACGATCCGCTCCGGCGGCACGCCTTCCTCCGCCAGCAGTGCGATCTGGTCGAGCGCGAGGTCGCCCCCGTGCGTGGTATGTGTCCAGATGCTCACGCCAGTCCGACGCTGCGCGCGAGCCGCCGCGCGAAACACGCGCTCCTGGGCCGCGCTGATCGCGTACCGCTCCGTGCCGATCTCGCCGATCATCCCCGGCCGGATGCCGGTGCCGTCCACGCCGTCCCGGATCTCGGCGACCAGGCAGTCCGCGAGCTGGTCCGCGGTTGAGCGAATCACCTCGGCGGCGTAGACGCGTTCGCGGTACCAGCCGGCTCCCATGACGATCTGGACGCCGGATTCCCGAGCGACCGCCACGAGCGCCAGCGGGTCGCGACCGACGCCGCCACTGGTGCAGTCCACGATCGTCCGCCCACCGGCCGTCGCGAGATCCGCCAGCTCGCGCGCCGCCAGCACCTCGTCGTCGAGGATCGCGTCGTACGTCCCGAACATGAGCCAGCCGTCGATCAGGACGTGCTCGTGGCTCATCGTCACGCCCGCCGCATCCGGTGCGATGGGTCCGCTGACGGTCTGGATGATCATCGTCATGTCGGCTGCGCGCTCCCTTTCACGTGGTTCGCCGGGATCGCCCGGGCGGTCGCGCGGCCCGCGGAGGGGGCATCGCGCCTTGTCCATTCTCGGGCACAGGGAAGGACGCCGGCGGCCGACGGGAACCGGTCGGCGGGATACGATCTGGGCAGAATCACGGACCGGGGAGTGCCGCAAGGCCCGTGCCTGCCACCGGCGAAGCCACCCACGCGACGGAGGACCAACCCCGATGACCGACACTGCCGTCGCCACGCACGATCTCACTGCCGTCCCAGGGGTGTGGTCCCGCATCACGGACCTCGTCGTGGACCGTGGCGAAGGTTCCTGGCTGATCACGACGTCCGGCGAGCGGTACCTCGACTACTCCGCGGGCATCGGTGTCACGAGCACCGGGCACGCGCATCCGCGTGTCGTGGCCGCCATCCAGGCGCAGGCCGCGAAACTCCTGCACGGCCAGCAGAACATCGTCTACCACGAGCCCGGGCTGCAGCTGTACGACCGCCTTCGCCGCGTTCTGCCGGGCGAAGGCTGGGGCGCGTTCCTCTCGAACTCCGGGGCAGAGGCGGTGGAGGCCGCCGTCAAGCTCGCGCGGATCGCCACCGGCCGCCCCGTCATCATCGCGTTCCGGTACGGCTTCCACGGACGGACGGGCCAGGCGATGGCCCTCACCGCGGCCAAGGACATCTACCGGGGTCACTTCGAACCCCTGCCCGGTTCGGTCTACCACACGGCCTATCCGTACTGCTACCGGTCGGCGGCTGGATCGCACGATCCGTCTGGCTGCACCTGCGACTGGGAGGAGCAGCTGGACCTGACCTTCCACCAGTTGGTCTTCCCGGAGCACGTGGCGGCGATCATCGTGGAGCCGGTCATCGGCGAGGGCGGTTACATCGTCCCGCCGCCGGACTTCCTGCCGCGCCTCCGCGAGATCACGCGCCGGCACGGCATCCTGCTGATCGCGGACGAGATCCAGACCGGGTTCGGCCGGACCGGCCAGATGTTCGCCGTCCAGCACTGGGACGTGACGCCGGACATCACGGTGATCGCCAAGGGCATCGCGTCCGGCATGCCGCTATCCGGCATCATCGCCCAGCGCTCACTCCTCGACCGGATGCCGCCCGGCTCACATGGCGGGACGTACGGCGGCAACGTGGTCTCGTGTGCAGCCGCGAACGCCACGCTGGACGTGATCGCCGACGAGCACCTCGTGGAGAACGCCCGCGAGCGTGGCGCCCAGTTCCTGTCCGGGCTCCGCCGGATCGCAGCGCGTCATCCGTCCGTGGGGAACGTCCGAGGGCTGGGACTGATGCTCGCGCTCGAGTTCATCGACCCGGCCAGCGGTGCTGCCCACACGCCGGATGCCGCAATGACGAAACGCGTCCACGCCGAGGCGCTGGCGCGCAACCTCATCGTGCTGACCGCTGGTACCTACGCCAACGTCGTGCGGATCATCCCGCCGCTGGTCACGACGGCCGCGGAAGTGGACCTCGCGCTGGG
>JANPDJ010000355.1:0-2978 GCA_031431395.1 Chloroflexota bacterium
GTCACGCCCACCGCGGGGTGGTATGTCAGGGCGTCGTCGCCGCGGACACCTGGATCATCGCCCAGGCGGCCGCCGTCGCCCGGGTAGAGGATGCGTTCGGTCGCCCCCGGGGCCGGCCACGCGGTCTCGGCGCGCCATTCGCCGGCAGCGTCCAGGCGGTCCACGACGGGCGGCTCCGATGCCTGCATGTAGACGACGACCGGTGGTTCGTCCATGACGCCGTTCTGCACGCCCTTGCACCAGTGGTCGAGCCAGCGCACCACCTCGCGCAAGTAGTCGATCCGTGGGCCCGGGATCGCGGCGTCGGGCAGAGCGTGGTTCCACGGGCCGACGAGGACCTTTACCGGCAGCCCGCGCGCTGCCAGAGAGCGGTACAGGCGCAGCGGAGGATTCGGGTATCCGTCGCGCCAGCCGCCAATGAGGAATGTGGGGCACGCGATCGTCGCGCCGTCTCCCACCGATCCGTTCCGCCAGTACGGCCCGTCCACCTGGTGCTCGAGCCACTTGAGCAGGTACGGCTCGTTCTCGGCGATGTGGCGCTCCCAGACGGCCGCCCAGTCGTCCAGCGACGATTCCGGGTCCGGCGGCATCGCGTTCCAGGCGATCATCCGCGTGCCGTACCAGCCGATGTCGTAGTACATCCGCAGCAGGCCGCCGCGGTAGTGGCAGTCATCCGTGTAGCGGTCGTCCGTGAAGGCCACGGGGATGATGGACGTGAGGTGCGGCGGTCGCAGCGCAGCGACCTGGAGTGCCGTGAAGCCGCCGTACGAGATGCCCATGAGGTTCACGTGGCCGTCGCACCAGGGCTGCGCGGCAAGCCATTCCACGGCCTCCGCGCCGTCCGTCTGCTCCTGGAGCGTGTACTCGTCGGTGTTCACGCCCTCGGATGCGCCGGTGCCGCGGATGTCCACGCGGGCCAGGATGTAGCCGTGGCGAGCGAGGTACAGGTAGTGGTGCGCCCGGGCCGGGTTGACCTCGTCCTTGCGATACGGGATGTAATCGACCACCACCGGCAGAGGTTCCGACGGCGAGAAGTCGTCGCGGCCGTCATCGGGCACATAGAGGTCCGCGGCAAGGCGGACGCCGTCCGCCATGGGGATCCGGATGTTCTTGATGAGCTTCACGCCTGGGGCCGGCCGGATCATCTCGCCTCCGCTGAACGTGCCACGATCGCGCCGGCCCGGATGGTCGCCCACGCGCGGAGCACCCGTTCAGCCGTGAGGCGCTCGCCGCGGGTGTCCTCGAGCACCACGGGGGCGTGGACATCCTCCAGGACCGCAATATCCGCCGGATCGCCGACCGCAAGGGTGCCCGTGACGTCCGGCCGCCCGATCGAGCGGGCCGCCTCCACGGTTGTCGCCGCCACCACAGCATCGAGCGTCATCCCCAGGGCCAGGAACTTGCTCATCGTGGTGGGCAGGTCGCGCATGGTGCCGCGGGCCGAGAACACGTGGAGGTCCGTGGAGATCGTGTCCGGCGGGAAGCCGTCCCGCAGGGCCGCCCGCGCGGTCGCAAACGCGAAGCTTCCGCCGCCGTGCCCGATGTCCATGCGGACGCCCCGTTCCCGCGCCCGGCGGAGCGATGCCAGCACATGCCCGCCCTCATCGACGATCGTCTGGGCGCGGCCGTGGAAGAGGTGGGTGACGATGTCACCCGGCCGCAGGCGGTCGAACACGCCGTCGAGCGGGATCCCGGGCTCCGTGATGTGGACCATCAGGCGCGTACCGGTCCGCTCCGCGGCCTCCAGCGCAAGGCGAAGGGGCGCGTCGCCGTTGTGGCGGGTCTGGTTTGTCGCGAGACGGATCTTGATGCCCACACAGACGTCTGCGTGGGCCTTCACGATCTCGACGACACGTTCGACGTCCACGTAGCGAAGCGAGGTCTCGCCGTACTCCAGGCCATCGTCGATCGGGAGCCCGATGGACGACAGGTTGACGAACGCGTAGATCCGCGTGGTGGCCGGCCGGATCCAGCGCTCCCGGAACGCCCCGAACGCGATCTCGCCGGCCGTGCCGGCGTCCACGGCCGTGGTCACGCCGTTCGGCAGGCACGTCGCATCGGCCGAAACGCCCAGCTGCGAGACGCCGTCGAGCAGGTGCGTGTGGAGGTCGATCAGGCCGGGGACCACGAGGCGGCCGCCCGCGTCCAGCACCTCCGTGGAGGGCCCGCGCGGCAGGTCGCGGCCCACCGCCGCGATCCGGCCATCCAGGATCCCGACGTCGAGCTGGCCGTGCAGTCCCTGCCCGGGGTCGATCACGGTCCCGCCGGCCACGACGAGGTCGAACGGCGCGATCGGCGTCGGCTGCTCCGGGGTGTTCACGGTGGAACGTATGCTACGGACTCAGGAGGGTGTCAACGCGTGGGAATTGCTCGCGATCTCGGCCTGCGGCCGATCGTCAATGCGGCCGGTCCGGCGACCCGGGTGGGCGGCCACCGCATGCATCCGGAGGTGGTCGCGGCCATCGCGGAGGCCGCGGCGATGCACTTCGCCATCGACGAACTCCAGGAGCGGGCCGGGGCGCTCATCGCGGAGGCCACCGGTGCGGAGGCCGGCTTCGTCACGGCCGGTGCCTCGTCCGGCCTCACGCTGGCTGCCGCCGCCGCCATCGCCGGCACCGATCCCGTCCTCATCGACCGGCTGCCGGACACCGACGGCATTCCGAACGAGATCCTCGTCCAGCGCGGCCATCGCAACGCGTACGACCACGCACTGCGGGCCGCCGGCGCGAGGCTCGTTGACGTTGGCACGCAGGGCTATCCGGGCGGTGGTCGCACCCATGCCTGGCAGATCGAGGCGGCCATCGGGCCGCAGACGGTCGCGATCGCCCATCCGTTTCAGAACGCGCCGGGCACCGTTCCCTTGGCGCAGGTCGCGGAGATCGCGCACCGCCATGGCCTCGCCGTGATCGTGGACGGCGCGGCCGCCATTCCGCCAAAGGCCAACCTCCGCCGGTTCATCGCCGAGGGCGCGGACCTCG
>JANPDJ010000356.1:0-21494 GCA_031431395.1 Chloroflexota bacterium
AGGGCCGCGAACGAGGCGTACTACGAGCGGGACGCCCCGGACCTCTCGGACGCGGCCTACGACCAGCTGTTCCGGGAGCTGGTCGCGCTCGAGACGGCGTTCCCTGCCCTGGGCACCCCGGACTCGCCCACGCACCGCGTCGGGGGCGCGCCTTCGGGCACGTTCGACGAGGTCCGCCATGCCCGTCCCATGCTGTCGCTGGCGAACGCGTTCAGCGAGGAGGAGTTGCGGGCCTTTGACGCGCGGGTGCGCCGCGGCTTGAACCTGCCTGCGGCTCCCGAGCCGGTCGCGGACCTGCAGTACGTCGCCGAGTTGAAGATCGACGGCCTCGCCGTGTCGCTGCGCTACGAGCGCGGCCGTTTCGTCCAGGGCGCCACCCGCGGAGACGGCACCACGGGCGAGGACGTGACCACGAACCTGCGGACGATCACCGGCATCCCGGGGCAGCTTCCGGAGCCTGCCACGCTCGAGTCGCGCGGCGAAGTGTTCATGCCCAAGGCCGAGTTCGCCAGGATCAACGCGGAACGCGAGGAGGCAGGCCTGCCGCTCTACGCGAACCCCCGCAACAGCGGAGCGGGCTCGCTCCGGCAGTTGGATTCCCAGGTCACGGCGAGTCGCCGGCTCGCAACGTGGCAGTACCAGCTGATCGAGGCGGGGAGCGAGGATCGCGGCGTCGACCGCCAGTCGATGGCGCTGGACCGGCTCGCCGCTTTGGGCTTTCCCGTGAATCCCCACCGAGCGGCCGAGCTCGATATCGACGGTTTGCTCGCATTCCTCGACCGATGGCGGGACGAACGCCACCACCTGCCGTACGAGACGGACGGCGTGGTCGTCAAGGTGGACCGGTTCGACCAGCAGGCACGCCTGGGCGTCGTCGGTCGGGCGCCGCGCTGGGCCATCGCCTACAAGTTCCCGCCCGAACAGGTGGAGACGGTCGTCGAGGACATCGTTGCGTACGTTGGCCGGACGGGGACGCTGACGCCCGTCGCGCATCTCCGGCCCACGAAGGTAGCCGGCTCCACGGTCGCCCGGGCCACCCTCCACAACCTCGACGAGGTGCGTCGGAAGGACATCCGGATCGGGGACCACGTGATCCTCCAGAAGGCCGGCGACGTCATCCCGGAGGTCGTCCGGTCCCTGGTCGAGCGGCGATCCGGCGCCGAACGCGAATTCGCGATGCCGGCGATGTGCCCCGTGTGCGGCACGACGGTGGTGCGCGATGAAGGGGCGATCCGCATCTACTGCCCCAATACCGCGTGTCCGGCACGCATCGGGCAGGAGTTCGGGCATTTCGTTGCCGGGATGGATATCGAGGGAGCCGGCGAGGCGGTCCTGGCGCAACTCATCGAACGCGGCATGGTCCGGCGCCGCGGCGATTTCTTCCGGCTGACCGTCGAGGAGCTGGAGTCGCTGGACCGCTTCGCGCGCAAGAGCGCGGAGAACCTCTACAGCCGGATCCAGCGCGCCCGGACGGGTCGCCCGCTGGCCCGGATCATCGCCGCCCTCGGGATACCCCAGGTCGGCTGGCAGACTGCCATCGACCTGGCTGCGTGGCTGGCCCGCGAGGTGCCGGCGGGCGATGACGAGGCTCTCGGGGGTCCGGCCGGCTGGCTCGCCCGCGTGGACGCGTTCCTCCGCTCCACGGGCGCGGAGTCGCCGGCCCGCTTTGAGGAGATCGCAGGCGTGGGGCCAACGGTCGCCGCGGCGATGACGCGCTGGTTCACGGACCCGGCCTCCGTCGGCGTCCTCGGGGACCTCGTCGATGCGGGTGTTGAGCCGGAGCGGCCGGCACCACCTGCGCCCCCCGAAACCGGCCTGGCCCGAACGCTCGCCGGAAGGACTGTCGTTGTGACCGGAACGCTTGCGGGCTTCAGCCGCGAGGAGGCCGAGGCGGCCGTGCGCGCGGCCGGAGGCAAGGCGGCGGGTTCCGTCAGCGTGAAGACCAGCTACGTGGTGGCCGGCGAGAACGCCGGGTCCAAGCTCGCGAAGGCCGAGGAACTCGGCGTCCCGATCCTCGACGAGGAGGGCTTCCGGCGGCTGCTGGCGGGGGAAGCCCCGGCCTGAGGTCGGGCGGGCGGGGCGGTCGGCGGCTCAGCGGTCGGGCTCGCGCGTCGGCGGCCCGGGTCAGCGGCGGCGTTGGAGGCCCGCGTCGGCGCCCCCGGTATCATCGACCGCATGGCCACGCTGACCCGCAGCGACGTCGAGCACGTCGCGTACCTCGCCCGCCTCGGTCTCACGCCGGAGGAGCTGGCGCGCCTCTAAGGGCAGCTGAACCACATCCTGGACCAGTACGCCGTCCTGGCCCAGCTCGACACGGAGCACATTCCGCCCACCGCGCAGACGATCGAGCTGGAGAACATCCTGCGCGACGACGTCGCCACGGACTCGCTGCCTGTGGAGGACGTCATCCGGAACGCCCCAGTGAGCGAGGGCGAGTTCATCGTCGTCCCGGCGATCATCGAACGGATGACGTGACGCCCCTCTCGGACCTCACCCGGCTGCATGCCCACGAGATGGCTGCCGCCCTCCGATCGGGGGCAGTCTCGTCGCGCGAGCTGACCGAGGCGCACCTCGACCGCGCCGAGCGCCAGAACCACGCCCTGCACGCCTGGCTGACGATCGATCGCGACCGGGCGCTCGCCGAGGCAGACGCGGCGGACGTTCGGATTGCCGCCGCGCGGGCGTCGGGGCCCGCGGAGGTCGCGGCGACGCACCCGCTGCTCGGGGTGCCGGTAGGGCTCAAGGATCTCGTCTCGGTGCGCGGCGGGCAGGCCACGGCCGGCTCCCGGATCCTCGAGGGTTACGTCGCACCGTACGACGCGCACATCACGGAACGGCTGCGGGACGCCGGGACGGTGATCCTCGGCAAGACGAACATGGACGAATTCGCGATGGGCTCCTCGACGGAGCACTCCGCGTACGGCCCGACAGCCAACCCCTGGAGCCTCGGCCGCGTGCCCGGCGGCTCGTCTGGCGGGTCCGCGGCCGCCGTCTCGGCGTTCCACGCGCCGCTGTCCATCGGCACCGACACCGGAGGTTCCATCCGCCAACCGGCCGCACTGTGCGGCATCGTGGGCATGAAGCCCACCTACGGGCGGGTGAGCCGGTACGGGATCGTGGCGTTCGCGAGTTCGCTCGACCAGGTGGGCCCATTCGCCCGGGACGCGCGCGATGCCGCGCTTCTGCTCCATGCCGTGGCCGGCCGTGATCCTCGCGACGCGACATCGGCGCCGATCCCCGTGCCCCCGGAACTGCTCCATCTGCCGGCGGGCGACGACGAGGCCGCGGCCGATCTGAAGGGCGCCCGGATCGGCCTCCCGAGCGAATACTTCGTCCCGGGAATGGAGCCGGGCGTGGAGGCGCGGGTCCGCGAGGCCGTGTCCGCTCTCGAGGCGGCCGGGGCGATAGTGGAGGAAGTCTCGCTCCCGCACACGGGATACGGCCTCGCCACGTATTACATCGTCGCGCCCGCGGAAGCCAGTGCGAATCTGGCCCGCTACGACGGCATCCGCTACGGCCAGGCGGCCCGCGGTGGCGATGTCATCGCGAACTACCTGAGGACGCGGGGCGAGGGATTTGGGCCCGAGGTCAAGCGCCGCATCATGCTGGGCACCTACGCACTGTCGGCCGGGTACTACGACGCCTACTACCTGAAGGCCCAGAAGGTCCGGACGCTGATCAAGCAGGACTTCGACGCGCTGTGGGCTCGCGGCTTTGATGCCCTCGTGGCGCCGACCAGCCCCACCGTCGCGTTCCGCTTCGGTGCCCGTCTCGCCGACCCTGTCTCGATGTACCTGTCTGACGCATGCACGCTGCCCGTCAACATGGCCGGGCTGCCGGGGCTTTCGGTGCCGTGCGGCCTGTCCGACGGGCTTCCCGTCGGCCTCCAGTTGATCGGCGCGCCTTGGACGGAGGCACGGCTCCTGCGGCTCGCCCGCGCCTACGAGGGGATTACGGCCGACGCTTCGTGGCGTCGACTGGATCCCGCCGAGCTCTCCCTCGCCGACGACCCGTCGCAGCCCACGCCTGCGCAGCGGATGGCGGCGGCCGGCGCCGGAGCAACGTAGGGGTTCGCGGATGGGCCGCCTCGTCGGACACGAGCGACCGCGACGGACTGACGTCCGACTCTGAACGGCGCGGGCCTGAGCCGGGGCCGCCGGCGTGACGGCGGGATCACGGGCGAATCGCGTAGGCTTTCAGCATGACGACACCCGGCGACCGCCCCTCGGTGCCCACCGGCGCGAGCGCGCCCGCCATCCCGCTGGCCGAGCGCGCCCTGGCGAAGCGGGTCATCGAGGTGCCGCCCTCCGGCATCCGCCGCTTCTTCGACATCGCCGCGACGATGGAAGATGTGATCAGCCTGGGCATCGGCGAGCCGGACTTCGACACGCCTCGCCAGATCGTGGAAGCGGGCGTCCAGAGCCTTCGCGAGGGCCGGACGCACTACACCTCCAACTACGGGACGATCGAACTGCGTCGCGCGCTCGCCGAGCATCTCCACGCGCGGTACGGGGTTGCGTACGACCCCGCGCGGGAGATCCTGGTGACCGTGGGGGCTTCCGAAGCCGTGGACCTCGCCCTCCGGGCTACCTGCGATCCGGGTGACGAGGTGATCCTTCACGAGCCGTCGTACGTCGCGTATGCGCCGGCGATCACGTTCTCCGGTGGGACCGTGAAATTCGTGGCCACACGCCTCGAGAACGACTTTGCGCTCGACCCGGCCGACATCGAGGCGGCCGTCACGCCGCGGACGAAGGCACTGTTCCTGGGCTACCCGTGCAACCCCACCGGGGCCGTCCTGCCCCCGGACGTGCTCGCGGAGATCGCCCGGATCGCCGTCCGGCACGATCTGCTCGTGTACAGCGACGAGATCTACGACCGCCTTGCCTACGGCGACTACCGGCACCAGGCGCTCAGCGCGCTGCCGGGCATGCGCGAGCGCACAATCCTCATGGGCGGCTTCTCGAAGGCCTACGCGATGACCGGGTGGCGCGTTGGCTTCCTCTGTGCCCCCGCCGGCATGCTGGAGGGGATCGTCAAGGTCCACCAGTACGGGATCATGTCCGCCGGCACCACCGCACAGGACGGCGCCCTGGAAGCGCTGCGCAGCGCCGAACCGGATGTCCAGCGCATGCTGGCCGAGTACGACCGGCGTCGGCGCCTGCTCGTCGATGGGCTGAATGCCCTCGGCCTTCGCACGTTCGAACCGCGCGGCGCGTTCTACGCGTTCCCGCAGATCACGTCCACCGGGCTCACCTCCGAGGCGTTCGTGGAGGGGCTGCTCACCGAGGAGCACGTGGCCTGCGTGCCCGGCGGGGCCTTCGGGCCGTCCGGCGAGGGGCACGTCCGCATGTGCTATGCGACGAGCGAGGACAAGATCCGGGAGGCGCTCGTCCGGATCGGCCGCTTCGTGGAGCGGCATCGCCCGATCGGCTGAGCGGCCTTACGCCCGGGACCCCGCGGTCGTGGAGTGGCGCTCCGGCGGCACGAATCGTGACCTCCGGCCCTGACGTCCGGCTCTCGCGTTTGGCATGTCGGAACTCGACAGTGTGGGCAACCTGACGCGCCGCTCCGCGACGCGAAGCCCAGGGCCGGAGGTTCGGCCATGACGCGTGTGCTGGTTGTCCACCACGACATCGATATCGCCGACCAGGAGGTGGATTCGCTTCGAAGGCGTGGTTATGACGTGCAGGAATGCAGTGGCCCCACGAGGAACATCTGCCCGGTGCTCGCCGGACAGCCCTGCGAGCTTGCCGAGCAGGCCGACGTCCTTGTCTACGATGTGTTCGCAACCGGAGCCGGTGCGGACGCGAGCGCGCTCATCGACAATCTTCGCGATCTGCACCCGGACGTTCCTGTGGTCCTGACCGCATCGGGGATGGAACTCGACTGGGTGCAGACCGCCGGCAGGCACCGGATCACGCCCCTCGTGGGCCTGCCTACGGGCGCACGCCTCGACGAAGCGATCCAGCAGGCGATCCGGTCCGCCCGGACGCACCCGGTCGAGGAGCCCGTGCGCGCGAGCTGACGTCGCAGCCGAACGCAAGTCCTGGGGCGACCGATTTCGCGGCCGCTCTGTTCCCTTGGGTCGGGCTGTTGCGCGCCGGTCGTGACTCGCCGTCCATCGGGTGGGCTTCGCGCCTGGCGGTTCGGCCGTGTGCGACACTACCCGGGATGTGCCCTCGAACCTCGGGCTGCCGCGGGATCGACGGGTCCACCGCGCCCCGCTCCGCCTTCGTCCGACCCGCTCCGAGGTTGGCGTGACGGCCGGGGCGGACGTTCCCGCCTCGCGCGCGATGGATCGCTACGAAGCCGTCATCGGCATCGAGATCCACTGCCAGCTGAAGACCGCCAGCAAGATGTTCTGCTCCTGTTCCACCGACTACGGCGGCGCCGCCCCGAACAGCCACTGCTGTCCCGTGTGCCTCGGCCTGCCGGGAGCATTGCCGACGATCAACCGTCGGGCCGTGGAGCACGTGATCACGACGGGTCTCGCGATCGAGGCGACGGTGCCGGACGCCACGCGATGGGATCGCAAGAACTACTTCTATCCGGACCTTCCCAAGGGCTACCAGATCAGCCAGTACGACCTGCCCCTGGCGTCCCGGGGCCGCCTGGCGATCGAGACGTCCCAGGGGCCGTTCACGGTGGCGATCACGCGCGCGCACCTCGAGGAGGACACGGCGAAGCTGATCCACGCTCTGGGACCGGACGGCTCCCGGGTCAGTCTCGTGGACTTCAACCGCTCCGGCGCCCCGCTTATGGAGATCGTGACGGAGCCCGACATCCGCACGGCCGAACAGGCTCGGCGCTACGCGGAGGAGCTTCAACTCCTGATGCGGACGATCGGTGCGTCCGACGCGGAGATGGAGAACGGGCAGATGCGCGTCGAGGCAAATGTGTCGCTCCGCGTACGCGGCACCGAGCCGTTCGGCACGCGTGTCGAGGTCAAGAACATGAACTCCTTCCGCTCCGTTGAGCGGGCCATCGAGTACGAGATCGAGCGGCAGGCCGCGGCACTCGATGCCGGCGATCCACTCACGATGGAGACGCGCGGCT
Source organism: Chloroflexota bacterium (assembly GCA_031431395.1). Lineage (GTDB taxonomy): Bacteria > Chloroflexota > Limnocylindria > Limnocylindrales > CSP1-4 > VGPE01. The sequence continues at coordinate 7,060 of JANPDJ010000356.1, forward strand.
GGGATGACGCGCGGCAGGCGACCTACCACATGCGGCCCAAGGAGCAGTCGGACGACTACCGCTACTTCCCGGAACCCGACCTTCCACCGCTGCATCTCGACGCTGCGTGGCTCTCCGCGATCCGCGACGCGATCCCGGAACTGCCGGCCGCGCGGCGCGCTCGATATCGCGAGAGGCTCGGGCTCACCCCGTACGACGCGGCCGTGATCGTCAACGACGCCAACATGTCGGCCGCGTTCGACGCCATCGTCGCGGTCGCCCCGGACCTGCCCCCCAAGGAAGTCGCGAACCTCGTCACCGGCGAGTACGGCCGCCATGCCCGCGAGATCGCTGAACGCGGGGCGACCGGGCTCGTGGGGCTCGCGGAAGCGTGGTCACTGGCCGATCTTGCGCGCGCCACCGTCGCCGGCTCGATTTCGCGCACCAACGCGCGGGACATCCTGGCGATCCACCTGCGGACCGGCCGCTCGACGACGGACATCATCGAGCGCGAGGGGTTTGCCCAGATCTCCGACAGCACCGCGCTCGATGCAGCCGTGGAGTCGGCCCTCACCGCCAACCCGGGGGCGGTGGCCGACTATCGCGCCGGGAAGGCGCAGACCGTGGGATTCCTGGTCGGGCAGGTCATGAAGGCGACCCGCGGCCAGGCGAACGCCGCGATGGTGCAGGAGGCGCTCCGGCGCCGACTCGACCGCGCCGACTGACATGGGCGTCGTGAATCTCGTCCTGTGGGCCGCCGGCATCGTCCTGATCGCCGGTGGCTACCTGCGCGCAAAGGCACCCTACGCCCGGTACCAGGCACTGAAGGAGCAGGACGCGAACGTCGCCCGGTACGAAGCCTGGCGCGGCGGCGCACGCGACCGATCGACCACCGGCGCGTCGGTTGCGATGCAGATGCTCCGGCGCCGCGCTCAGGTGGGTGCAGTGATCGCCCTGGCCGGCTTCGCGCTCGTGTTCGCCGGGTTCGCGATCAAGTAGGCGATCAGCCGGCGGTTCGGCCGAAGGCCGCAGCCCTGGGGCGGTCGTGGCCGGCAGTGTCACCTACCCATCGGACGACTGGTATCCACCGTCTGCCAGCGGTCACCGCCGTGTCAGAGTGATCGCTCCGCACGAATCGGCGCGGGCGACGGCGTCTGGACTCCGCATGGCACGCCCACCATTCGTGGGACGACTGGGTGACGGACCAATCCGCGCCGGAGCCGACTGGCAGTCTCCACACGACTACATGACGAACTCCGGCGCTCGGACACCCGCCGACGCAGGTACTCGGACACCCGCCGCGGCCGCCCCCGGGCTACCGCGCCTACCGGATCCGGCGGTGCTCGATGGCCGTGCAGCGGTCCATCACGACCGCGAGCCCCCCGGTGGCGGCGATCCGGGCAGCCTCCCAGTTCACCACGCCCAGCTGGAGCCACAACGCCCGCGCTCCGGTCGCCACCGCCTCCGCGGCGAGTGCCGCCACCACGTCGGGGCGCCGGAAGACGTCGACGATGTCGAACGGCCCCGTCGCCTCTGTGGCCTCGGTCAGGGAGGGGAACGCCGCCACTCCCAGGACCTCATCTTCATTCGGGTTGACCGGGACGCAGTCGTAGCCCGCCCGCTGCAGGTAGGCGAACACGCCGTTGGAGGGCCGAGCAGGGTCAGACGATGCGCCCACGATCGCGATGCGCCTGGCCCGCCGCAGGAGATCGGCAATCGCCGCGTTGCCCAGGGTGGGGACGTCGCCTCGTCCTTCCTGGAGGTCAAGGATCGCCCGGGCTCGCGCCCGCTCATCTGCCGTCAGGTCCGCGCCTCCTTGACGTAGGGTTGGCCGTCCGCCGCCGGCGCCACGGAACGGCCCACGAACACCGCCAGGACCACGATCGTGACCACGTACGGCAGGGCGCCGTAGAACTCGTTGGGCACGGCATTGAAGATCGTCCCGAGGTCACCCGTCGGCGGCCGAAGGCCGATGGCCACCCGTAGCGCGTCGGCGAAGGTGAAGAGCAGCGCACCGCCCCACGCGCCCAGCGGGGTCCAGCGCCCGAAGATGACGGCGGCCAGGGCGATGAACCCGCGTCCACTGGTCATGCCGTTCTGGAATGAGCCGGTGTTCTCCAGCGTGAGGTACGCGCCGGCCAGGCCGGCGAACACGCCACCCAGGACCACGTTGCGATACCGCAGCCGGATGACGTCGATCCCCACGGTATCCGCCGCCTTGGGATGCTCGCCAACCGCCCGCGTCCGGAGCCCCCAGCGCGACCGGAACAGCATGATCTGCAGGAAGATGACCAGGAGCAGGACGAAGATCGCGATGGGACCCTGGTTGAGAAACCCCTTCAGAAGCCAGCCGATGAGCGGCAGATCGGTCAACTCCTTCGGGGGGACGAAGGGGATGAACGTCCCGGCTCCCAGGTGTGGATTGGGTGTCAGGATCAGGCGGTTGAGGTACGCGGTCAGACCGAACGCGGCCACATTGATGATCGTGCCGCTGATGATCTGGTCGGCGCGGATCGTAATCGACAGCCACGCGTGCAGAAGGGAGACGGTCATTCCCGCCAGGATCGCCGCGAGCACGCCCAACAGGATCGCCGGCGTCAGGCCAAAGACGGCACTGGGTGACTGGGACACACCCTGCGCGACGACGCCGGCCACCAGGAACCCGACGAACGCCGCGGTCAGCATCATCCCCTCGATGCCGATGTTCACGACCCCCGACCGCTCGTTCATGATCCCGCACAGGGCCCCCAGGGCGATTGGGGCGGCCAGCGCGATGATGATCGGAGAGATGTCGGGCACCACCTGGACCAGGTAGCCGGCCAGCTGGAAGACCACGCCGATCAGCGGGAGCGAGGTCAGGGCATTGGTGATGCCGTCCATCAGCGCGCCGCCTGTCCGCCATACGACTTGGTGACCGTCTGGAGTTCGGTCACCTGGGCCTGGGCGGCGCGAATGCGGAACAACCGTCGCACCAGGATGTCGGCCGCCAGGAAGAGGAGGATGATCCCCTGGATCACGTCCACGATCTCCACGGGAATCTGGGCCTGCACCTGCATCAGCCCGGAACCGGCTCGCAACGCTCCGAAGAGCAGAGCAGCCAGCACGATCCCGGCCGGGTGGGCGCGACCCAGCAGCGCGATCGAGATCGAATCGAATCCGATCGACGTGCCGTAGGAGGGCGGCATGAAGTGGCTCAGGCCGAGGATCTCGGTGGCGCCGGCGAGGCCGGCAAGCATGCCCGAGATGGACATCGTGAGGACGATCAGCAGGCCCGGCCGCATGCCGGCATACCGGGCGGCGCTGGGATTGGCCCCGGCCGTTCGAATCTCGAAGCCAAGGGTGCTCCGGAACAGCAGCCACCACACGATCGGCACAGCCGCGACCGCCACCAGCACCCCCAGGTGCAGGTTCCGGCCGTAGATGATGGGCAACATCGCGTTGCCGAGGTCTCCAGTCCGGGCGAACGAGAAGCCCGGCGCAAGAAGGGGACCAAGGATCAGGTAGGCGATGATGGAGCCGGCGATCGCGTTCAGCATGATCGTGGTGACTACTTCGTGGGCGCCGGTCCAGGCCTTGAGCGCGCCCGGGACGAAGCCCCACGCCGCGCCCGCGAGTCCACCCGCGATGATCGAGAGACTGATCGCCAGCGGGGCCGGCCAACTCGCGATGGCCGCTCCGACGCCGGCGGCGGCGGCGCCTCCGAAGATGAACTGGCCATAGGCGCCGATATTGAAGAGGCCGGCCTTGAATCCGATGCCCACCGCCAGACCGCCGAGGACAAGCGGCGTCGCCTGGACCAGCGTGTTGACGAGGCCGTTGGCGTCCAGCGGGAAGAGGCCCGAACCCTCGAGGAGGCTTGCATAGGCGCGCAATGGCAGCAGGATGTCCAATTGCCCGCTGATCGCCGGGCTGGATGCGATGATCAGCAGGGCCGCCGCCGCGAGGGCAAGGACCACGGACAGTATCGGCACGGCCGCCTGGGCCAGGAGCCGGCTCGCGCGTCCTGCTGGTCGCGGCGCGGGAGGATCGGCGCTGACCGCTGGTGGCGTCCTGATCGTCGCGGTTGGTGTCATCGGGTGGCCGCCGCAATGGCCCCGGGGGTTGATGCAGGATCCCGGCGACCGGTTGCCATGAGGAGCCCCACCTCCTCTTTGGTGGCGGTCCGGCCGTCGACGATGCTGACGATTTCGCCGCGGAACATCACGGCGATCCTGTCCGACAATTCCAGGACCTCGTCCAGCTCGGCGGACACCAGCAGGACGGCCGCGCCGGCGTCGCGCTTCGCGATGGTCTGCCGATGGATGAATTCCACGCTCCCCACGTCGAGGCCGCGCGTTGGCTGGTCCAGGACCAGGAGGCGGAGGTCTTCGCTGAACTCCCTCGCAACCACGGCCTTCTGCTGGTTGCCCCCCGACAGCGTGCTGACCGGGACCTCCGGCGACGGCGCCCGGATATCGAATTGCGCCATCAGGCCGGTCGCCCGATCACTCACCGCGGCGTCGTCGCGGACCGGGCCGCGGGCGAGGGGCGGGCGGTAGTAGCTCGTGAGAACAAGGTTGTCCCGGAGCGGAAATGTCATCACGAGCGCCCACCGCTGGCGGTCACCTGGCACGAAGCCCACGCGTGCGTCACGGAGCCTGCGGGGGCTCCAGCCGGTGACATCCCCATCACCCAGCTGGACGCGACCACCTGACGGACGGCGCAATCCGGTGATCGCCTCCACCAGCTCGTCCTGGCCGTTGCCGGCCACGCCGGCGATGCCCAGGATCTCGCCGGCCCGGACGTCGATGGAAACTCCGCGCACCGCCTCGCGGCCCGTATCGTCCCGGACGCGCAGGTCCGTCACGCGAAGTTCCGTTAGGCCAGGGGAGGACTGGCCGCGGTCCACGGTCAACTGCACCTCGCGGCCCACCATCAGTTCCGCGAGATCGTCTTCATCGGTCTCGGACGGCAGCCGCGTCCCCACCACCCGTCCGCGCCGGATGACCGTGATCCGGTCCGCGATCTCGAGGACCTCGTACAGCTTGTGGCTGATGAAGATGATGCTGTGGCCTTCGGAAGCGAGGCGTCGCAGGACGGCGAAGATCTCCTTCGATTCCTGCGGTGTCAGTACTGCCGTTGGCTCGTCGAGGACCAGGATCCGGGCCTCACGGTAGAGCGCCTTGAGGATCTCCACGCGTTGCTGCGAACCCACCGACAGGCTCGCGACCGTCGCCTCCGGGTCGATCTCAAATCCGAATCTCCGGCCCAGCTCAACGATTCTCCGGTGGGCTTCGCCTCGATCCAGGAACACCGGGCCGGACATCGTCTCCGCTCCAAGCACGATGTTCTCCGCCACGGTCAGGACCGGAACAAGCATGAAGTGTTGATGGACCATGCTGATCCCGCGGGCGATCGCGTCCGCCGGGCTGCCGATGGTCACGGGTGTGCCGTCCATCAGGATCTGGCCCTCATCCGGCCCGGCCAGGCCATAGAGGATGTTCATCAGGGTGGACTTGCCGGCCCCGTTCTCTCCGAGCAGGGCGTGGATCTCGCCCGGCCGGACATCGAAGTCGATCCGGTCATTCGCCAGGACACCCGGGTAGCGTTTCGTGATGCCGCGCATCTGGAGCGCGGCCTCGGGCTGGGCCACAGGCTGCCTCACCGGTTGATCGCTGAAAAGATACGAGCGGGCCGACGAGGTTGTCGACCCGCTCGCTGTGCTACTCGGTGGATCGCGGGGCGATCAGGGCTTGTCGCAGGGGTTGGGCTTGCAGGAATCAAGCGTCCCTGCCTTCAGCCCGGCGAGGGCATCGTCGACCTTCTTCTGCAGGTCCGGTGAGAGCATCGACTTCAGATCGTGGAAGTCGGATACGCCGACGCCGACGGGTGTGCTGGATGCATCGAAGACGATGGTCCCACCCTTGTCCGTTCCGGCCGCGACGCGCTGGATTGCTTCCGCGACGGTTGAGCGGAGCTTCTTCTCTGCGCTGGTGATGATGCACTTGAGATTGGGCAGGCCCGGCGCCTGGTCCACGTCTACACCGATCCCGTAGACGCCCGGGGCTGCGCACGCCGCTTCCAGGGCGCCCAGTCCACTCAGTCCCGCCACCTGGAAGATGAAGTCGGCCTTTTGCCCGATCATCTGCTGGCCGATGGACTTTCCTGTTGCCGGGTCGTTGAATGCCTTCGTGAGGTCCGTCGAGACGTAGCTCACCAGCACAGTGGCATTGGGGTTCACGGACAGCGCGCCGTTCTGGTAGCCCTTGATGTAGCGCACGACCGGCGGGATCGTGTTGATGCCGCCCACGGCGCCGATCACGCCGCTCTTGCTGAGCGTGCCTGCCACGACGCCCACGAGGAAGCCGGCCTGCTGCTCCTTGTAGACGAGTCCCTGGTAGTTGGGAAGAAGCTTGGCCGCGTCACCCTTGCAGCCGAACTTGGGGTCAGGGGCGCCATTCTCGTCAACGCAGAGACCCTGGTCCGTCCCGATGAACTTGACCTGGGGGAACTTCTTGGCGGCGATGGCCGTTGCGTCGCCCAGCGCGAACCCGGAGGTCACGATGATGTCGTACTTCTGGTCCACGAAGGTCTGGATGTTGGCCGCATAGTCGCCCGGCGCCTTCGTCACGATGTTTGCCGTGGTGGCGCCAAGCGCCTTTGCGGCATCCAGGACGCCGTTCCAGCCAGCCTCGTTGAATGACTTGTCCTGCAGCGTGCCGACGTCGGTGACAAAACCGATCTTCAGGGTCTTTGCTGCAGATGGGCCTGCGGTGCTGCTGCAGGCCCCGAAGGCCATGGCGACCACCGCCAGCGCCACGAGCGAGATCCGGACAGATGAGATGCGCATGCGTACTCCTCCAGACACAGCTCGCTCGGGGACGTGAGCGACCCGGGCTGTTCCGATACGGCGGCTTCGGGCGCGGCGAGCGTTTGGCGGATTGTACGCGCGCGATTCGCGATCGCAGCGTGCCAATCGGCCCGGTCCTGGGCGTGGCCGCGAGCGAGGCGGCGCTACGAGCCCGGCGAGGCGCTGACGGCCAGCGTGGCGTGCGTCCGCGTCAGCTTGTTCAGCCAGTCGTCGCGGACGAGCAGCGTGTCGATGGCCACGCTGCCGATGTCCAGCGCGAGGCCCGGGCGGCCCAGCAGGTACCCCTGCGCCGCACTGATGCCGAGGTTGCGGATCAGGCCGAGTTGCTCCGGGGTCTCCACGCCCTCGGCGATCACCCAGGCCCCCCAGCGCTGCGCGAGATCATGGAGTGAGCTGAGGACGGCCAGCGACGTCTCCTGTTGGGGGCCGCCCTGCACCAGGGACAGGTCGATCTTGACGATGTCGAACTGTATCTGGCTGAGAAGCCGCAGTCCGGCGTTGCCGGCACCGACATCGTCTGCGGCAATCCGCAGGCCCGCCGCCCGGGCCGCCGCGACGTTGAGCCGGAGGCGATCGATGTCGTCCACGGTCTCGCGCTCGGTCAGCTCCAGGATGACGCGGTTGGGCCCGATCCCGAACCGCTCCAGGAGGCGGATCAGCCCTACGACACTGAACTCCGGCGCCTCCAGGGTGCGAGGCGAAAGGTTCAGGGAGAGGATCGCCTCTGGCGAGAGGGTGGCCGCGCCGGCGATGACGACCTCGAGGCACGTCTGGTCGAGTTCCGTCTGCCGGCCCGAGGCCTCCGCGGCGGCGAACAGCTCCCCCGCGTTGGCGAAATGCGAATCCGGCGTCGGCCGCACCAGGCCCTCGTACCCGATGACCCGCCCACTGCGGAGTTCCACGATCGGCTGGTAGACGGCACGCAAGGCGCGCCTGGCGGCGATATCGGCGACCGACGAGGAGAGGTCGCCGTCCGACTGGTCAACCGCGAGGTTGCGGTGACGCGCGGGGTCAAAGATCTGAACCATCGTCCGGCCGTGCGCCTTTGCCCAGTAGAGTGCTGAATCCGCCTGGGCGGAGAGCTGCCGCCGATCCACCGCCATGGCCGGGAAGGCCGAAATCCCCACCGAGAACGAGAAGCTGGTGGGGACGTCACTGCCCGGGCGGGTCTCGAGGGCTGCTGCCAGGAGTCGTCTCGCGACGACGCGTCCCGCCTCCGCGTCCGTGTGCGGCATGAGCACGGCAAACTCGTCGCCACCCACCCGGAACGCACGGTCGGCTGTGCGGAGGTTCACGGAGGCCAGACGGCCCATCTCCGCCAGGAGGTCATCACCGGCGGCGTGCCCGGACGTGTCGTTCACGGTCTTGAAGTCGTCGAGGTCGATCAGGACGAGCGCGAGCGGGGTGGAGTAGCGCTTGGCCGCGTCGAGCTGCCGATCGAACTCCTCCTGGAACGCGCGATGGTTGCCGAGACCGGTCAGCGCGTCGTGCAGAGCGTCGAGGCGCGCCCCTTCGTACATGTCCCGGAGACGGCGTCTCGACGCCTCCAGCTCCTCGGCCGGCCGGATGACCTGCCGCGCCATCCAGAGGATCAGGACGCCCAGCGCGAGCACGACGACCGCGAGGCCACCCAGGAGTCCCATCGGCATCTGCGGTGGCTGATGGCGCGTGGTCACCTGGATTCGCCAGTCGGGAAAGCCCGGCACCCTTGCCGTGGCCGCCGTGCCGTCGCCGGGCCCGGCGTCGGGGTCTCGCGCCTGGGCGAGCACGGCGCCGGACTGGTTCAGGAGCTGTGCCAGCTGGTTGCCGCCCGCGAGGCCCGCCGTGCCGGATGCAAGCATTGCCGAGAGGGAGACCTCGACCCGCACAATGCCGGACGCCGTGCTGCCATCGGGTGCCAGGACCGGTGCGGCGACGGTGATGGAAGGATTCCCCGACGTGTCCGGATGAACCCCCGACGCGTAGGCATCGGAACCATCGAGAGCGAGCGTGGCGGCGAGGACGTCGTCGTCCGCCGGCAGCTTCGGTCGTCCACTCGCGACCTTGCCGTCGTGGATCATGACGCGAACATTTCCGTCCAGATCCGCGACAAGGACGTCGCCGATCCCGTCGTCGTCCGATGAACCCAGCGCAAGCAGGGCGGCCCGGGCCGTGGCGCTCGCGGTCTTCTGCGGGACCGCCAGGAATCCCACGATCAGGGGACTCGCCGCCGTCCGGGCGACTCTTTCCTGCGCCCGGTGCAGCCTGGTGCCGACGGTCGAGGCGAGCGCCGTGGAATCACGCTCGGCCCGCAGTCGCTCCGCGTATTGCTGGCCGTCGAGGACGGTATAGGCCAGCGGGGCGGCGATGGCCAGCGGCAGGACAGCCATTGCGAGCAGGGCCAGCGAGAGCCGGAGCTTGACGAGCTTGAGGGGCCGGGAGCCCGGGGCAAGATCACGATGTGCGGACGTGGCTTTGGGCGCCAAACTCCCTTCCTCGCGACGGGCGCTGCGGGAAGACAGGTATCCCACGTCAGTGGTCGGCCGGTAACTCAACCGATGGTCACCCTGCCGGTGGTCCGGAAGGGCCACACGGGCCGTCCCCGTTGACCGAATCCACGGGGCCGAGGCACCCGCTGGCCACCGGTCTACCATTGACGCCCCGTGACGACCCTTGCGCCCAACGACTTCACGCACCTGCACGTCCACTCTGAATTCAGCCTCCTTGACGGCCTCGGGCGCATCAACGAGCTCGTGGACGCTGCGGCCGGGCACGGGTTCGACTCGCTGGCCATCACGGACCACGGCGCGCTCTACGGGGCAGTCGCGTTCTACCAGGCCGCAACGGCCAAGGGCATCAAGCCCATCATCGGCGTGGAGACGTACGTGGCCCGGCGGTCCATGCGCGACAAGGAAGGCAAGGCTGACAGCCAGCCGTTCCACCTGATCCTCCTGGCGAAGAGCTGGCAGGGCTATCTGAACCTGTGCAGGCTGGTCACGGACGCCCACGTGGACGGCTACTACTACAAGCCCAGGATCGATCGGGAGCACCTCGCGAAGTACAGCGAGGGACTCGTGGGCCTCTCCGCATGCCTCAACGGCGAAGTGGCGCGGGCGCTGGAAACGGACGACTGGGACCTGGCGCGGCGCCTGGCGGGCGAGTACGGGGACATCTTCGGCCGGGACGGCTTCTACCTCGAGCTGCAGGATCACGGCCTCCCCGAGCAGCGGCGCCTGAACGAGCAGCTCCTCCGGCTGGCGCCCGAAGTGGGACTGCCACTGGTGGTCACGAACGACCTCCACTACGTCCACCAGCCTCAGCACGAGGCGCACGACGTCCTGCTCTGCGTGGGAACCGGCAGCAATCTCGACACACCGGGCCGAATGAAGTTCGAGACCAGCGACTTCTGGCTGAAGCCGGCCTCTGCCATGCAGGCGCTCTTTCCCGGCCAGCGGGAGGCGCTCCTGAACACCCGGCGGATCGCCGAGATGGTGGACGTCAAGCTGCCGCTGGGCCAGCTGCGCATCCCGCATTTCCCCGTGCCCGAAGGCGAAACCGTGGAAAGCTGGCTGCGCGCGGAATGCCAGCGGGGCCTCGCGCGCCGCTACGGCGAGGTGACGCCGCTCCTGCAGACGCGCCTCGACTACGAGCTGGGCGTGATCCTCTCGATGGGCTACGCCGGTTACTTCCTGATCGTCGCGGACTTCATCCGGTTCGCGCGCGAGCAGGGGATCGCCACGACGTGCCGCGGTTCCGCTCCGGGATCCATCGTCACGTACACGCTGGGCATCACGCCCGTGGATCCCATCCGCTACCAGCTTCCCTTCGAGCGCTTCCTGAACCCCGACCGCGTGACGATGCCCGACATCGACGTGGACTTCGAGGACAGCCGCCGGGACGAGGTGATCGCCTACGTCACGCGCAAATACGGCTCGGACCACGTCGCCCAGATCATCACGTTCGGCACGATGCTGGCGCGCGCGGCGATCCGCGACGTGGGCCGAGTCCTCGGCCTGGGCTACGGCGAGGTCGACCGGATCGCCAAGGCCATCCCCAACCAGCTCGGCATCCGTCTCGAAGAGGCGCTCGAGGTCTCGACAGAGCTCAAGGGCATGGTGGACGCGGACCCGTCCGTGGGACGGCTCATCGGCCTGGCGGAGCAGCTGGAAGGCGTTGCCCGCAATGCCTCGACGCACGCGGCCGGCGTGGTCATCTCACGGGAGCCGCTCACTGAGCTGATGCCGCTCCAGAAGGCCTCGAACTCGGACGCGCTGATGACGCAGTACGAGATGCACGCCGTGGAAGCGCTGGGCCTGCTGAAGTTCGACTTCCTTGGCCTGTCCAACCTGACCATCCTGCGGCACGCAGTCGATCTCGTTCGCCAGACGCGCGGGATCGCCATCGACCTGGAGCAGATCCCGCTGGACGATCGGAAGACGTTCGACCTGCTGGCGTCCGGCGAGACCACCGGCGTCTTCCAGCTGGAGTCGGCCGGCATGCGCCGCTACATCCGCGAGCTGCAGCCCTCGTCCGTCTACGACCTCGCGGCCATGGTGGCGCTGTTCCGCCCGGGCCCCATGGACAACATCCCCGCGTACATCCGCCGCAAGCACGGCAAGGAGCCGGTCACGTACCTGCACCCATTGCTGGAGCCGTACCTCGAGAAGACGTACGGCATCTTCGTGTACCAGGAAGACATCATGGCCGCGGCCATCGCCCTCGGCGGGTTCACTGGTCCGGAGGCGGACACCCTGGGCTACGCGATCCGCAAGAAGAAGTCCTCCGTGCTCCGTTCCATGCGCGAGAAGTTCGTGACGCAGGCCGCCGAGCGCGGCGTGAGGCCTGAAGTGATCGACGCGGTCTTCACCGCGTTCCAGCCGTTCGAGCGGTACGGCTTCAACAAGGCGCACGCGACCTGCTACGGCCTGATCGCCTACCAGACGGCCTACCTCAAGGCGAACTACACGGTGGAGTACATGACCTCCGTGCTGACGGCCGTGCGCGACAACGGCGAGAAGGTGGCGGCCGCCACGGCCGAGTGCCGGCGCATGGGCATCGCCGTCCGGCCCCCGGACGTCCACCGCTCCGACATCGAGTTCACGGTGGAGGACGATGCGATCCGGTTCGGACTCCTGGCCGTCAAGAACGTTGGCGAGGGGGCGATCGAATCGATCACCGCCGCTCGTGCGGAGGGCGGCGACTTCCGGTCGCTCGCGGATTTCTGCGGCCGGATCGACCTGCGGCTGGGCAACAAGCGCGTCCTCGAATCATTGGCCAAGGTTGGCGCGCTCAGCGCGTTCGGGCATCCCGCCCAGGTGCTGGCCGGCCTGGACGACGCGATCGCGGCCGCACAGGCGACCCAGCGCGACCGGATCACCGGCCAGACGTCGCTCTTCGACACGGGAGCGGACGAGGCCCCGGCGCTCGAGCGGCCGCTCCCGCAGGTGTCCGAGGAACCGGTGCGCCGGCGGCTCGCATGGGAGAAGGAACTGCTGGGGCTCTACCTGTCCGATCACCCGCTCGGCTCGATGGCGGACGAGATCGGCCAGTACGTCACTGCCTATTCGGGCGACTTCCGGGACGAATCGCTGGACCAGCAGCGCGTCGTGGTGGGCGGCATCGTGACGGGTTTCCGGACCATCGTCACGAAGAGCAGGCAGACGATGGGCGTAGCCACGCTCGAAGACCTCCAGGGAACGCTCGAAGTGATCGTCTTTCCGCGGTTGTACGAGCAGACCATCGGCACCTGGGCGGAAGGCGCGATCCTGCTGGTGGCCGGCCGGATCGACCACAAGGGCGATGAGACGCCGCTGCTGGCGGATCTCGTGCTGGACTGGGATGCGGCCGTTGCGAGGGGTCCCGTTGCGTTCGCCCGGGACGTCGCCGCGGGGGACCGGCCTCGCGGCCGTGGCGGACGACCGGGCTGGGGGGCCGCGGCCGGGTCGAGTGGGGGAGCAGGGACCAACGGCAGCACGCCGGGCAACGGCAGCACGCCGGGCAACGGCAGCACGCCGGGCAACGGCAGCGTCCGAGGGAACGGCAGCGCCCCGGGTGCTGTGTCGCCGCTGCGGAACGACAATGGGATGAGCCCGGCTGGCGACGGGCCGCGGCTGCAACCTGCCGAGCCGATGCCGTCGTACAGCGAGCCCGCCGGTGCAGCGCTGGCAGGACCCGAGCGCGACGAGGAGCCGGCCCTGCCGGATGAGGCCCGAGGACCTGCGGCGCAGGCTGCCCAGGCATCCACGACACCCGCGACGGCCGGGCCCGACAGCGTGCTGCACGTCCGGTTCTCCGGCGGCGCAGCGGCCGATCGCCTGGTCACGGCCATGGAGGAGTTCCGGATCCTGCTCCGCGACCGTCCCGGGGCGACGCGCGTTGTCCTGCACGTCCCTGCCAGTGCGGGCCAGGCGCTGCCGATGGAGCTGCGTCGAGGTGTCGCGTACGACGCCGAACTCCTGGCGGAGATCCGGCGCAGGCTCGGCGCCGGTCTTGTGGACCTGCAGTTGAGCTGAAGTTGTGGCTCAGCCCGCGGGCTCCGGCCGCGAACCAGGATCCGAACCGCGAACCGCACCGCTCAAGGAGATGTCGTGACTGAACCGCTGCGGGTGTTGTGCGTCGGCGGGCACCCGGCCGACACGTTCGACTGTTCCGGGGGAACGCTCGCGCACCATGTCCGGAACGGCGACCATGTCACCGTCGTGGCCCTCACGGCGGGCACCAGGATCCACGACGTCGTGATCTCGGACACGCTCCGGTTCCGCGACCGGGTCCCCGACGCAACGGAGCTGGCCGCGCTCATGGCGGAGCGCGCGATCGTGAAGGAAGACGAGGTCCGGCGCGCCTGCGCCTTCCTGGGGATCACGGACGTCCGGTTCTTCCGCTACGACGACGCGGTGCTGACCTTGCGGGAGGAGTTGATCCTGCAGATGGCCTCGCTGATCCGCGAGGTGCGGCCCAATGTGATCGTCACGCACCACCCGAACGAGCTTGGCGGCTTCGGGGTCCATCACGCGGTGACGTCGCAGCTCGTTCTCGAGGGCATCAGCGCGGCGGGCGGCGTCGGCATGGGCGACCCCAATCCGCCGCACCGGGTGGCCCAGGTGTTCTTCACCGTGACGGCGCTCCAGATGCCGATGAACGTGCTGAGCGCCGGCCTCGGCTGGTACCCGGACATCGTGGTGGACATCACGGACGTGGTCGAAGCGAAGGTCCGCGCCATCGACGCGATGCGGAGCCAGCAGTACGGCGGCGACTATGCCCGCAAGCGGATCGAGATGACGGACGGGACCATCGGCAGCATCGGCGGGGTGGCCTACGGCGAGGGGTTCATCACGTACCGGCCCGAGGTCGCATCGAGGTTGCCCGTCTCGGACTGGCTGCTGCAACTGGCCTCCGAGTCGGAGGGGGACCACGTGCGCCGGCTGCGCCAGATCATCGCCACAAAGGTGGATCTGCCGGACTGACCCGGCGCCGCCCCGGCGAGCGGCGGTGGCCAAGCCGGCTGCGGCCGCGTCGTCGTGCGTGGCCACCGCGTTCCAGGACCTCGAATCACCTCGTCGCCGTACGGCAAACGTGCTAGCCTCCCAGTCAGTCTCGACCGGCGATCCGTCATTTTGACGGAGGGGAG
>JANPDJ010000357.1:0-3041 GCA_031431395.1 Chloroflexota bacterium
GTACGCGGGCTGGGGCGGTCACAACCAGGCCGCCCAGGCGCGGAGCTGGCTGGAGCCGTTCGAGCGGGAGACCGGCATCCGCGTCCACCAGACCACGCTGAACGGCTACGGCGACCTGAAGGCGATGGTGGACGCCGGCAAGGTCACCTGGGATGTCGTCGTGATCGGGAGCAACTGGGGACTGGAGCGGGACGCCCGGTACCTTGAGCCGATCCCGCCGCGAATCTGGAAGCGGCCGGACATCCTCCCGGGCCTTGCGTCCAGGCTCCGCGTCCCGGACCTCGTCTACTCGATCGTGCTCAACTACCGTCGCGACCTGGTGCCCCGGCCGCTCACCGGCTGGGCGGACTTCTTCGACCGTCGCGCTGTCCACGGCCGGCGCGTGACATACGACGTTGTCCAGTACGGCCTCTTCGAGGCGGCGCTGATGGCGGACGGTGTCGCGTCGAAGGACCTGTACCCCCTCGATCTCGACCGCGCGTTCCGGGTCCTCGACCGGCTGGGCGACGACCTGGTCCTCGTGAAGAACCTGGAGGAGGCATCGGACCTGCTGCACGGCGGCGACGTCGTTGCCGCGCTCTACTCGCAGAACCACGCCTACCTGTCGCGCCACAAGTCGAGCGCGGTCGAGATCGCCTGGCGGCAGCAGATCCTGCTTTGCGAGTACCTCGCGGTTTCGCGTGGCACTGCCCATCGCGAGGAGGCGATGGCACTGATCGACTACATCGTCGGGCCGGAGGCCCAATCCCGGCTGTCGCGCAACCTGTCGTACTCGCCGATCAACGTCGGTTCCACGGTGGCTCCGGAGATGGAGCCGCACATGACGTTCAGCCATCGCTCGTCCGAGGATGCCGCCTTCGACGACGAGTGGTGGTCCAGGAACGTCGACGAGGTGCAGGCCCGGTTCGACGCGTGGAAGGCGGAACGACCCGGCAATCGCTGATCAGGGGCGACGGCCATCCGGGGCGACGGGGCGCGCCCGCGCGATTGGTGGGCGCCCGGCGTCCACATCGTTGACAATCCCTTCCGAATGACGACCGCAACGGACGAGGAGAAACCGCGATGACCGTGGGGTTCGGGCTGATCGGCAGCGGCATGATGGGCCGGACCTACGCGGCCGGCATCCAGCGCCAGGCGAAGGATGCGCGTGTCGTGGCGGTCGCCGGCGGCTCGCGGGCGCCGAAGCTTGCCGCTGAGTTCAGCATCAGCGCGGAGCCCACCGTGGACGCACTCCTGGCCCGCCGTGACGTGGACGTCGTGGTCATCGCCACGCCGCACACCACCCACCTGCCGCTCGCGCTCAAGGCGGCGGCCGCCGGCAAGCACGTCTACCTTGAGAAGCCCATGGCCCTCAACGTGGACGAATGCGACCAGATCATCGCGGCCTGCAAGAAGGCCGGCGTCCTCCTCACGGTCGCCAGCCAGTCGCGGTACAACGAGATGAACCAGCGCGTCAAGCACCTTGTCGAGGACGGCACGCTCGGCAAGTTGCGCTTTATCAAGATCACGAGCCCCACCGTCGGCTGGGACGTCCCGGCGGAAGGCTGGTTCGTGGACCCGAAAGAGGGCGGCGCGTTCCTCGACTGGGGGCCCCACGGCGTCGACTCGATCCGCTTCTTCTCCGGCGCGGACGCAGTGCTCGCCTTCGGCATGTTTGACAACTTCGGCGGCATTCCGGCCGTGGATCCATCGGCCATGGTGTCGTACCGCCTCTCGAATGGCGGGATGGCACAGATCTGGATGAGCTACGAGATCCCGGCGCCCGGCCTCGGCTCCTACATGCAGTACCTGCTCGTCGGCGAAAACGGCATGGCCGAGTTCGACCGAGACAACCTCCGAATCGGCGTGGGCGACACCTGGCGCGACGACCTCCGCCTGGAGCCGTGGAACTGGCTGGTGGACCCGATGGCGCCGCGGCGCATTCGCATGACGTCGGTGCAGTGCGACCAGTTCGCGAGGGCCGTGGAGCGCGGCGAAACCCCCGACATCAGCGGCGAGGACGGCCGCGCCGCCATCGAGATGGTCGAAGCCGCCCTCATGTCCGGCATGACGGACCACGCGATCCGGATCCCCATCGAGCCACGGATCCGGGACGAGATCGCCGCGAAGCGGGCGGCCGCCGGCTGAGGGTTGGGCCGCCGGCCGCGGCCGTCGGCGGCTGGGCGTCCGGGCGGGCGGGGTCCCACCACCAGGTAGCAGCCGGGCGACTGGTAACCGCCCGGCGAACCCCGGCGAGCCCCAGTCATGCGCCCGGCGACTGGTAAGCGACGCGCCGCCGTGCCGGATGGGTCGCGATGGCCGAATTCGTGCACGGCTCGCCCGCCATGGGCGGCGCCGCGCCGAGGATTGGCACGTACCAGTCGCTCCGCGCATAGGTGACTGAACTCGGCGCCAGGGCCGGCGAACCTGCTGACCCGACGACTTCCCGCCCGCCGCGCGTCGGTCAGCCGCCGCGCGTCGGTCAGCCGCCGCGCGTCCCCATGTGCCGGTCGATGCCGTCCATCGCTCGCGCAAGGTGCGCCGAGGATGCGGCGAGCGTCATCCGCACGTGCCCGCGGCCGGCTTCCCCGAACGCGGAGCCCGGCACCACAGCCACGCCCTCGCGCTCGAGGAGGTCGCGCGCGAACGCGACGTCGTCCCCCGGCACGCGCGGGAAGACGTAGAACGCACCCTCGGGGGCCGGGCACGCAAGGCCGGCGGCGTTCAGCCGGGCGACCACCATCGTCCGCCGCTCGGCGTACGCGCCGGCCATCTCACCGACGCACTCCTGCGGCCCGTTGAGCGCGGCGATGCCGCCGGCCATGGCGACACTGCTCGCGGACGTCATCGCCTGTGACTGGAGCCGGAGCGCCAAACGGGCAACGGGGTCCGGTGCAACCAGCCAGCCGAGCCGCCAGCCGGTCATCGCGTAGGCCTTCGAGAAGCCGTTCACGAGGAGCGTCCGGTCGGCGAGCCTCGGGTCGGCGGCGAGGCACGGGTTGTGGCGGCCGTCGAAGACGAGGTGCTCGTAGATCTCGTCGCTGATGACGAACAGATCGTGC
>JANPDJ010000358.1:0-2213 GCA_031431395.1 Chloroflexota bacterium
CAGCCCGAGGTACTTGCCCCGCTCGGCCGGCGTGTAGAGGTCCGCGACGACTGCGAGTGCAACCGGGAACACGGCGCCACCGCCGAGGCCCTGGAGCCCGCGGAACAGGATGAACTGCCACATCTCCTGGCTGAGGCCGGCCGCCATGGACGCCACCAGGAAGAGCGCGACGGCGAAGATGATGATGGGCCGCCGGCCGAAGAGGTCCGACAACTTCCCATAAATGGGCCCGCTGATGGTGCTGGTGAGCAGGTAGATGGTCACCGACCACGTGTACAGCTCGTTGCCGCGCAGGTCCGTGATGATGCGTGGCAGGGCGACGCCGACCACGGTCTGATCCAGGGCGAACAGGAAGAGGGCCAGGAGGATGGCCCCCAGGATCTCCAGGCGGGCCCGCGGGCTCAGAAGGGCCGGGTCATGGCGATTGCTCATGGGGTCTCCTCACGCCGGCGGTGGGACGGCTGCCAGCCCAGAGACGATAGCGTTTCGGCGCCGCGAGAATCACGTCAGCGTTCGCGCCCGCTCCCGTACGATGCCGCCATGAACAACCACATTCCCAGCCGCTGGCGCAATGAACCGGGCTGGCGGGTCGCGGGGTCGCGGCCGTTGGACGCCTCCAAGGTCCAGGCCCCCGGCATCGTCCGCCTGCCGGACGGCGGATTCCGTCTCTTCTACACGGCCGTGGGGCCGGCCAGGCCGTATCCGCGCTGCCAGGGCTACATCCTGAGCGCAGTCTCGCCGGATGGGCTCAACTTCACGGTTGAAGACGGCATCCGTCTCGCGCCGGACCCTGATGTGCCGTCGCGGAGCCGGCGCGTGCTGGTCCCGGCGGTCACGGCCCTGTCCGACGGCCGCTGGCGGATGTACTTCGAATCCCGAGGTACGGCCGACCGGCCCACCGTGATCGCCAGCGCCACGTCGCGCGACCTGCTGACGTGGGACGTGGACGAAGGCATCCGGCTCCAGAAGCCCGGTGATATCGGAGGCCAGCGGTTCGTGCGCCTGCCCGACGGCCGTGGCCGCATCTACTGCTTCTCACGCACGGATCGCAGCATCATCAGCGCGATCACCACGGACGGGCTCACGTTCGAATGGGAGCCCGGCGAACGCTACCGAGGCGGGCAGTCGGCGCTCGAAACAGCCGGGATCACCGCCGCGGACGTGATCCCGCCGGCCACGCCCGGCGACGCGTGGACCATGCTCTACTCGGCCTGGCAGGACGTGCCGTCGGGAACCGTGGTCCCGCCGCATCCCAGCAGCGACGCCGCCCTCGCGGATCGCGACGATATCGACTTCGCAGCCGCATCGATCGCCGCGGACATGGCCGGGTACCGGTCACGGATCTTCACCGCCACATCGGCCGATGGACTCACGTGGCGGCGCCTCGGCCTGGCCCTGGAGGGCGACGGCTTCGGCGGGAGCGACATCGGGGCCGTGCACGCCGAGGACATGTCGGTCATCCGCCTCGATGACGGCCGGTACCGGATGTACTACGCCGCCTGCGATGCGCAGGGGGTCTGGCGCGTCGCGAGTGCGGTCAGCGAGGACTGACGCCGGCTCGGGTACGGGGACTTCACTGCTCGGAACTGCGACCGGCCTTCCGGCGTCCTCACGGCGAGACGCAGTGGAGATCCGCAGGTGAATCCCGTTCGTTTGATCGTCACGTTCGCCGTCGCCTTCCTGGTGGCAGCGTGCACGGCGGGTCCCGGCGCGTCGGGCCTGGTCTCCCCGAGTCCTTCCGCAACCTCACCCGCAACCCCATCGGCCACGCCACCGAACGCGCCCTACCTGGTCCGCCTCACCACGCGATGGACGATCGGGCCGGAGGCGGCCTTCGGGCAACTGCCAGTCCTGGTGATCGGGCCTGACCGCACGATGATCATCCCGGGACCGGTCCCGGCCATTTACCCCGGACCCCTGGTGAACCCACTTATCGGGCGGTTCGTCAGCGCCGCCGGCCTTGCGCGGATCATCGCGGAGGCCCGAGCCCTGGGGCTTGCCGGCGGAGGGAGCTTCGCTCCGGACACCGTTGCGCCCGGGGCCCCGGTGACGACGATCGAGTTGTGGCTCGACGGGCGACTGGTGATCCTCACGGGCGACGCGGAGGCCCGCATCGTCTGCATTCGCGCCCCATGCGACCCGGCGCCCGGGACCCCGGCCGCATTCGGCGCCTTTGCCCGCCACCTGGCCGACCTGGCCGCCTGGATGCCCGA
>JANPDJ010000359.1:0-3599 GCA_031431395.1 Chloroflexota bacterium
ATGCCAAGGCCAAGGTAGCTCAGGCCGGCTTCGAGGAGGTCGACGCTTGCGACCCCCAGGCTGGCATAGACGAGCAGCGGCGCGAGGGAGTTCGGAAGGATGTGGTTCAACACGATCTTGCGATCGCGGACACCCATCACGCGAGCAGCCATCACGAAATCGGCCTCGCGCAGCTGGAGGAACTGGCCGCGCAGGATCCGGCACGAATGCGTCCACGTCAGGAGCCCGATCATCACCATCATCTGGATGATCCCGGGACCAAAGAGCGCAACGGCGACGAGCAGGAGGACGATCGTCGGGAAGCTCATCACGATGTCCACGACGCGCATGATCACGAAGTCGGCCCGGCGGTAGTACCCGGCAATCGCCCCGAGAACCGTGCCGATCATGGTCGCGAAGAAGACCGCCACGATCCCGACGAGCAGGGAGACCCGGCCCCCCACCAGCGTGCGCGCAAGGATGTCGCGGCCGTTGCGATCCGTGCCCAGCCAGTTCGCGGCGGACGGCGGCTTGTTGGCTTGGGCAAGGTTCTGCTTCAGGGCCGAAGCCTCGGAACCCACGGCGGCCAGGACCACGAGCGTGAGGATCACGATCACGCCGAGGACCGCGAGGCGATGCCGCAGGAACCGCCGGAGTGTCCGACGGAACGGGGAATCGATGGGCGGGAGGGTGGACGATGCCAGTGGAGTAACGGGCGCGCCAACGTTGGTGGTCGCCATGGGGCTAGTACCGGATCCGCGGGTCGACCGCGGCGTACATGATGTCGGTCAGCAGGTTCGCCGCGAGCACCGCGACTCCGACGAAGAGGCTGACGCCCATGATCATCGGGTAGTCACGCTGCTGGACGCCCTCCACCATCATCAACCCGATTCCGGGCCACGAGAACACGGTCTCGGTGATCACCGCGCCGCCCACCATGTCCGGCAGCGACAGGCCGATGACGGTGAGGATGGGGATCAGGGCGTTTCGGAACGCGTGCTGGATGATGACTCTCCGTCGCGTCAGTCCCTTGGATTCGGCCGTCGTCACGTAGAGCGTTCCGATGACCTCCAGCATGGCCGATCGCGTGTACCGCATGAGGATCGCGACGTAGCCGATGCCCAGGATCAGGGCCGGCAGCGCAAGGTGGGCAAAGAAGTCCGGCAGGTTGAACGGCACCTTGGGATCCTGCATCCCACCGATCGGGAAGATCCTGATCTGGAGCCCGAAGAGATAGAGACCGCCGAGACCCAGCATGAATGATGGCGTGGAAACCCCGAGGAACGCGACCGCGGTGAGACCGAAGTCCAGCTTCGAGTACTGGCGGAGCGCCGAGATGACGCCGAGCGGGATGCCCACGAAGATGCCGAACAACAGGGCCGCGCCCATCAGTGAGGCTGAGGCGAGCAGCCCGCGGCTGATGGTGGGAAGGACCGGCAGCCCGCCCGTGGCCTTGTAGCCGAGGTTGCCCTGGAGCGCCTCCGCGAGCCACCGCAGGTACCGGATGGGAAGCGGCTGATCCAGCCCGTAGCGGAGGATGATCTGCTTCCGCATCTCCTCGTTGTTGCCAAGCTCCGGCCGGATGAAGGCCGACACCGGGTCGCCGGGCGCAAGCGCGAGGAACAGGAACACGAGGACGGTGATCCCGAGAAGGATGGGGATCGCGATCAACAGGCGGCGGACGATGTAGGTGCCCATGCATCTCCAACAATACGCGACCGGCATGGTTCGCCGGGCCGCTGGGCCGCTGGGCCGCCGGGCCGCTGGGCCGCATAAGGTGTGCGATGTTAACGGGGGGCGGAGCCTTGCGGCTCCGCCCCCCGCGGTATCGGTTCGGTGAACCGAGCTATGTCACCAGAGGCCGATTAGCGGATGTACCACATCTCGGCGGCCTTGTAGTAGTTGCCCATGCCCGGGCCAGGAGTGCTGACGAAGTTCCCGACGCGGTTGTTGACCATCCAGTACCGGGTGGTTGCCCACATCTGGATATAGGGCTGATTCTCAGCGTCGATCCGGCAGACCTGCTGGATGGCCAGGACGCGCTTCTCGGGATCGAACTCGCCCTTGACCGCGTCAAGCGCTGCGTCCATGCCCGGGGTGACCCACTTCCAGCCGTTCCAGCCGTTGCCGCCCTTGGGGTAGGCGCTGGTGGAATGGAGGGTGCCGTAGCCGTAGCCATTGGCCGCACCGCCGCCGTCGCCGCCGATGAGCGACAACTGCGACTGGCCGGCGGCAGAGCCCTTGCCGTAGTAGCGGTCAGACCAGGACGCGCTGTCCATCTGCTGGATCTTGACCTTGATGCCGATGTCGGCCAGGTTGGCCTGGATGGCCTCCATGGCGGCCTTGCTGCCGGCATCCTGGTAGTAGGTGTCGAAGACGATCTCGCCCCACTTGGTGGGATCCACGCCGGCTGCGGCGAGGAGGTCCTTGGCCTTCTGCGGGTCGAACCCGTAGTCCATGACATCCGCCGGGTTGAACGCCGGGTTGAGGTACAGGCAGTTGAGGTCGTTCTTGGGATCAGGGATGTGGTAGACGTTCTTCAGGATCGAGATCCGGTCGATCGCCCACTTGATCGCCTGGCGGACTTCCTTCTTTTCGCAGTCCGGGACCGTCTTGGGATTGCACGCGATGTCGAGGTCCACGCCGGACGGACCGGGGAGGACGGTGCCAACGGTGCTGGCGAGTTCCTTCTCGACGTCATCGGCGGTGATGTAGGTCACGTCGACCTCACCGGCCTCGAACGCGATCAGTGCGGACGAAATGTCCTTGAACTCCCGGCGGACGATCTTGTCGAGGAACGGCTTGCTCCTCCAGTAGCTGTCATTGCGGGAGACTTCCATCGACTGGCCGGCGGCATACGCGGTCACCTTGAAGGGACCGGTTCCGACGACCTGGCCGGGGGTGCTCCAGTACGGGTTCTTGCCGATCTGGTCGCGCGGGATCTTGCTCACCGATGCCTTCTGCACGATGAACAGGTCCTGCACGTTGAACGGCAGCAGCGCGTTCGGCGTGACAGTCGTGATCGCGACTGTGGTCGGGTCCACGACCTTGACGCCGGTCAGATCGGTGGCCTTGCCGGCGATGACTTCCTCTGCACCGGCGATGCCGTGAAGGCTGCCGCCGGGATAGCACGGGGTGCCGATCTTGGGATCGAGGCACAGCTCGAAGCTGAACTTCACGTCATCCGCAGTGAAGGCGGTGCCGTCATGCCACGTGACCCCGGGGTGGAGCTTGAAGGTCCACGTGAGGTGGTCGGCCGAGACTTCCCAGCTGTCGGCGAGCTCGGGAACCAGGCCGCCGTACAGGCCGCCGAACGGGTTCTTGTCGACGGTCGTCGGGTTGACGGCGTTGGTGTTGAGGTGCTCGTAGATCAGGTGCGTCCACTCGTAGTCGCCGCCCTGGTCCATCGGGTTGTTGTTGTCGACGCCCACGCAGCACGGGCCGACATAGGCGACCGTGACGGTGCCGCCTGGCTTGCCAGCCTCGAAGCGCGTGTCGCCCGGGAGCACATCACCCGTTGACGCCGGCGGCGCAGCGGTGGGGGCCGGAGTCGGGGCGGCGGCGTGGCCTACGGGGAAGGGTTCATCACGTACCGGCCCGAGGTCGCATCGAGGTTGCCC
>JANPDJ010000360.1:0-4375 GCA_031431395.1 Chloroflexota bacterium
CGGCGCGCGTGTGATCCCGGTCGAGGGCGTTCGGCAGGCCGCTGCCGATGCGGCCGCCCGCTCGACGGACAACGGCACGGTCTACGCGACACACCTCTGGAACCCGCTCTGCCTCGCCGGCACCGCGACGTGGGCGTTCGAAGTCTGGGAGCAGTTCGACGGCGAGGTGCCCGACGTCGTCGTCATGCCTCTTGGTGCGGGCACGCTGCTCCTGGGCGCAACGCGCGCATTCGAGGCGCTCCGTGACGCCGGTCTCACCGGACGGGTGCCGCGGGTGTTCGGTGTCCAGTCGCAGGCCTGCGCGCCGCTGGCGCTCGCATCGATGGGCGGACTCGCCGAGCCCGTTGCCGTCCAGCCCCAGCCGGGCGGAGCGGCCGAGGGGATCATGCTGGCGAGGCCGCCCCGCGGCCGCGAGATCCTCAGGCGGACGGCCGAGACGAACGGCGGCGTCGTCGCCGTCGCGGACGCCGAACTCTGGGATGCCCTGGCCAGACTCGCCAGGCTGGGCGTCTACGTGGAACCGACGTCCGCGGTGGCCGCGGCCGGCCTGGACCTCCTGCGCAGGCACGGCCGGATCGCACCCGGCGAGCATATCGTGGTGGCGCTCACGGGGAGTGGCCTGAAGGCCGGCGACCGGATCCGGACCGGCCTCCTCGGCGCCGGCTGAACCGGCGCCCGGTGCGAGCCTTCGGCGGCGGATTCGGCGTCCTGCGAGATCCGCGCTATCGGCGGTTCCTCGCCGGAGCGATCTTCTACAGCGTCGCGCTCTGGAGCTTCCAGACCGTGATGGTCTGGACCACGCTGGAGCGGACCGGCTCGGCCGCGGCCGTGTCACTGCTGACGGTCTGCGTCACGCTACCCACGCTCATCTTCACGATGGCCGCCGGGACGCTTGCCGACCGCCGTGATCCGCGCAATGTCGTCCTCATCTCGCAATCGTGCGCCGTCGCGTGCGTGGGGCTTGCGCTCGCGGCAGCGCTCACCAACGGGATCAGCCTGCCGGTCGCGGCGCTGCTGATCTTCGTCACCGGCTGCTTTGACGCGTTCTCGAGCGTGCCCTCGATCGTCTACGTGGGGCGCCTCGTCGATCCGAAGCTCATGGCGAGCGCGGTCGGCCTGTCGGGTCTCCAGTACGGCGCCGGGCGGATCGGGGGCGGCATCGTCGCCGGAGTGGCCTTCCAGATGGGCGGCCCGGTCGCCGGCCTGTTCATCAGCGTGACAGCCCTCGGCATGTCGGCGCTGATCGTCTCGACGCTGCCACACCTTCCCCGGGCGGACGACACCGCCGGCGCGGGGCGGTTCGGCCTGGACGACGTCCGTGTCGCGGTGGGCTGGGTCCGCCGCTCGCCGCCGTCGATCGCGATCATCGTTCTCGGCCTCGCGGCTGCGACCTTCGTCTACAGCTACTTCTCGCTCATGCCGATCTTCGCGCGTGATGTGATCAAGGGCGGCTCCGTCGCGCTCGGGGTCCTGACGAGCTCGGGCGGAGTCGGTGTGGTGGTCGGGGCGCTCGTCATCGACGCCGTCGGCCGGCGCGCCGGTCGCGGTCGGACGATCCTGGGTGGGCTCGCACTCGCGTCGGTCGCCTTCATCGCGCTGGGCATGTCGCAGGTCCTGCCCCTCTCGATGGCCCTCATGGTGGTCCTCACGGCGGGCCTGGGCATGTACCGGGTGACGTGCCAGCTGGTGCTGCAGGCACTTGCCCCGGCGCGAATCCGCGGCCGGGTGCTGGCAACGTTCGAACTCACGTTCTGGGGCATCTTCTCGATCGGAACGCTGGCGGCCGGAGCGCTCGCCGACGCGTATGGGGCCGGTGCCGTCGCGATCACGTTCGGGGTGGCCACCCTCGTGTGCGTCGGACTCGTCCTTGCCTTCTACCGCAGCTTCGTCCGGCTCGATGTCAACCGCGAGGGACGGGCCATGCTCGGGGGCAGCCTGATCACCGAAGGTCCGCCGGCCGCCGCCTCGCCCGCAACCCCGGCCGGGGAGGCGGACGCCGGGGATCCGGGCGCAAGTTCGTCGCCACCCGGAACGCCGACGGCAAGGTCGCCAGCAGCATCCTGATCACCCGGGGCGCTACTCCTCGTGCGGCCGGAGGACAGCGAACGCGTCGGTGACCTCGAGCCTGTGGCTGCGAAAGCCGAAGAGCCGCGCCGGACGTCCGCCGACGCGGCTGGCGCCGCGCCGGCGTTCGAGCGCGTCAAGCACTCCCCGCCTGACCAGGACGCGCTCGAGGTTCGTTGACGTCACCCGGTGGCCCAGGGCCGCCGCGTAGAGATCCCGCAGTTCGGAGATCGTGAATTCCGGTGGCGCAATCGCAAAGCCGAGGTTCGTGTACGAGAGCTTGGCGCGGAGCCGGTCACGACCGGCGAGGACGATCGCGCGGTGGTCGAAGGCCATGGGCGGGAGGGCATCGACCGGATGCCAGGCGGTATCGGCGGGAAGCGCCGGATCGAGATGCGCGGGCACCAGCCCGAGGTACGCAGCGGCGAGCTGCCAGGACCCCGGATGGCGATCGGGCTCGCTGAGCGTCTCCAATTGCTCGAGATGCGCGAGCTCGCGAACGTCCACCTTGGTCGCGAGGTGGCGGCGGATCGACGTCTCCAGGGATTCGCCCGGAGCGAGGTCCCCGCCCGGCAGCGACCAGCGACCTTCCTGCGGCGGCCGGGCCCGTTCCCACAGCAGGACGACCAGCCGGCCTGCGCGCACCTGGAGCACGACGGCCATCGAAACCACCGCCGGCCGTTCCGCTTGATTCATCTGGCGGCTCTCCGTCCAGTCGTGTATGCTGCCGGGGTATTCGCTTCGTAGACGTAAACCTTCACGATGAGGCCCGCCGACATGTCCGCTCGCAGTGTCGCCGATTCGACCACATCGGCAGTCGCCGCGGTGCCACCTGGGCTTGTGCTGGATCCGGAGGTTGTCGCCTCCGTGGTGGAGCGGGCCCTTCGCGAGGATGTCGGCACGGGCGATGTCACGACCACCCTCACGGTTGACGCGACCGCACTGGCCCGCGCGCACCTGCTGCTCAAGGAACCCGGCGTCGTCGCCGGCCTCGATCTCGCGATCGCGGTCTTCTCCACCTTGGCGCCCGGCATCGCGGTGGACCGGCATGCTCGCGACGGCGAGCGACGAACCGATCCGCCGGTGATCCTCGCCACGCTGGAAGGCCCCGCGCGGGCGATCCTGACCGGGGAGCGCTCCGCGCTCAACCTCCTGGCCCATCTCTGCGGCATCGCGACGCTCACGCGCCGGTATGTGGACGCGGTCGCCGGCACGAGAGCAATCATCCTCGACACGCGCAAGACGACAGCCGGCCTGCGCAGCCTGGAGAAATTTGCGGTACGAGCCGGCGGCGGGACCAACCACCGCGTGGGGCTGTATGACGCGATCCTCATCAAGGACAACCACCTGCGGGCGGCCGGGGGCGTGCGGCCGGCCATCGCGCGCGCCCGTGCCGCGGTCCCGCCGCTGCCGATCGAGGTGGAGGCGGACACGCTCGACCAGGTGCGCGAGGCGCTCGAGGCGGGAGCCGACCGGATCCTGCTCGACAACATGCCACTCGCCTGGCTGCGTGAGGCAGTGGCCCTCGTCGCCGGACGCTGCCCGCTGGAAGCCTCTGGAGGGGTGAACCTCTCCACCGTTCGGGCCATCGCGGAAACCGGCGTGGACTTCATTTCGGTAGGCGCACTCACGCATTCGGCACCGGCGCTCGACGTGTCCCTGGAGGTTCTCTGATGGCGGTCGCGATGGTCGAACTCCAGACCCGGCGGTCCATCGCCGACCTCCAGGCCGAGATCCGCGATCTCGCACGCACTCGCAATGCGGTGATTCTGGCGCACAACTACCAGCGGCCCGAGGTCCAGGACGTAGCCGATATCGTGGGCGATTCACTCGCGCTTGCTCGAGCCGGCGCCGCTTCGGACCGGTCGGTCATCGCCCTGTGCGGGGTCCTCTTCATGGCCGAGACCGCGGCCATCCTGTCGCCCGACAAGACCGTGCTCATCCCGGACGTGCGGGCCGGATGCTCGCTCGCGGACTCCATTACCGCGGACCAACTGCGCACGTGGAAGGCACAGAACCCGGGCGCGGTCGTCGTCGCGTATGTCAACACGACCGCCGCCGTGAAGGCCGAAGCCGACTACTGCTGCACGTCCGGCAACGCCCGCGCGATCATCGAAGCGATCCCGGCTGATCGCGAGATCCTCTTCCTCCCTGACGTCAACCTCGGACTCTGGCTGGAACGGGTCACCGGGCGCAAGTTGAAGATCTGGCTGGGCGAGTGCCACGTGCATGCCGGCATCCGCTCCGATGACATCGAGCGCTGGCAGACGTCCTCGCCCGACACCGAATTCCTGGTCCATCCGGAATGCGG
>JANPDJ010000361.1:0-4872 GCA_031431395.1 Chloroflexota bacterium
TCGGGCTTTCGTCGCTGCTGGGACCCGCCATCGGCGGCCTGATCACGGACAACATCGGCTGGCACTGGATCTTCTTCGTCAATGTCCCCATCGGGGCCGTGTCGCTGGTCATCCTCTGGCGTCTGCTCCCGGCCATCAAGCGCCCCGACGCCGCGCGCAACATCGACTACCTGGGAGCGGCTGTCTTCGCGGCGGCCATCGCCCCATTCCTCGTTGGCCTGACGAACAAGCAGTCCGCCGACTGGTCGGACCCGTGGGTCGGCGGCCTGATCCTGGTTGGCCTGGCGTTCGGTGCCCTGTTCGTGATCGTGGAATCCCGCGCCAAGGAGCCCATCGTGCCCCTGGGCCTGTTCCGGATGCGGGTCTTCACCATCTCCGTGGCCTGCACGTTCCTGGCGGCCTTCGGGTTCTTTGCCGCGATCATCTTCCTGCCCCGCTGGTTCCAGGTGGTTGCCGGTGCGAGCGCCACGGAGTCCGGGTACAACATCCTGCCCCTTCTTGCCGGCCTGATCTTCAGCGCGATCGCGTCCGGCCAGATCGTGGCCCGCACCGGCCGTTACAAGCTCCTCACGGTAGCCTCGCTGGTGCTGCTCTCCTTCGGCCTGTTCCTGCTGACGAATCTCCACGCCGGCACGGATCGACCAGTCCTCTGGCTGTGGATGGCGCTGGCAGGGCTGGGCATCGGCCCTTCGTTCGCGGTCTTCACGCTCATCGTCCAGAACGCCGTGCCGCCGGACGAGATCGGCGTGGCCACGGCCAGCCTCACGTTCTTCCAGCAGATCGGTGGGACTGTTGGTCTTACGCTCGCCAGCACGGCGTTCGTCAACCGACTCGTGTCCGAGATCCCCGGGCAGCTGGTTGCCGCCGGGGTACCCCAGCAGGTTGTCGATTCGCTGCCGGCCGGAGCCGCGTTCGACGTGACGGGCGTCGGCGATCTGGGCCAGCGGATCCTGGCGAGCGCCCCGGCCTCGGCGCAGGCGCAGCTGGCGCCACTCATCCCCAGCATCGTTCACGGCATCTACGAAGCTGTGTCCGTCTCCATTGCGTCCGTGTTCTGGGTGGGGATCGTGGCGGGGCTGGTGGCAGCTGCGTGCGCGGTGTTGCTCCGGGAGACGCCCATGCGAACGACGTTCCAGATGCAACCTGCCGTCGCGTCGGACAGCGAGGGCGAGACCGCCGGGGGATGAGCGGGCCTACGGCCTGATGGGCCCGGCGACTCCACGCCCAACGTCCACGCCGGCATCCGGCCGACCCGCGGAACCCGCCGGACCAGCGCCCGGAGCCGTCGGCGTGCGTGCTCGGCTGCGGTCCAGGGCGAACAGCAGGGCGCCGGCGAGGCTGGCGGCGGACGCCACGACGAGGGCCGGTCCCAGGCCGAACTCGTCCGCGAGAATCGCCGCCATGAGCGGGCCCATGATGCCGGCCGCGTACACCACGCTGGTGTCCACGCTCGTGAACGTGACCCCGTAGCCCTTGGGGACGATGGTCATCATCCGGTCGAAGATGGCGAGGTTCACCCCGGCCGCGAAGATGGCGCCGATCCCGGCGATCGCTGCTGCCACCGCGACGTCCCGCGTCAGTGACAGGGCGGCTGGAGCCGCCGCCGCCCCGATGGTCGACCAGAGGAGCACGAACGCGGAGCCGCGCTTGCGGCTGGCCCGCCGCCAGACCGTGTATCCCACGAGGAGCATGAGCGCCTGTGTTGTCCCGATGATGCCGATCCAGGCGTCCGGCGCGCCGATGACGCGCACGTAGAACAGTGGCACGAGTGGGACCGCGATCGACGCCCCGATGGCGTAGAGGAAGTGGCGGGCCGCGAACGCCATGAAGGCCGGCTGGGTCCTCACCCTCGCCACGAGATCCTGGATCGTGGCAAACCGCGGTGCACCCGGCCCACGTGACGTGGGAGGGTGGTCCGGGACCCGAATCGCCTTGGCGTAACGGTACGCCACGATCCCGAGGAGCCCAAGGGCCGCAAAGACGACCTCGAAGTTCGTCGGGAAGGGGAGCCAGCCCAGCGCCTGGCCCACCAGGACAAGTGAGAGGGCGTTCATGAGGCCCAGGATCGACCACCGGCGGCTCATCAGCTCGTATCGCCCGCGGCCGCCGGCCGTGGCATCCATGACCACAGCGAACGACACGTTTGTGACCACCGAGAAGATCGTGACAATCGCCCAGATGGCGAGGACGCCGGGGATCACCAGGCCGGGCGGAAGCGCCAGGGCAACCAGGGCGATGGCCACGTAGCCAAGCTGGTTGCCCAGGCGTCCGTGGCTGTACCACGGGATGATGTTGCGACGGGTCTGGATGAGGCTGCCCAGGGGAATGGCCAGGATCACGCCCGTGAGGCTCGGCAGCGCCGAGATGAGGCTGACCTGCAGGTTGGTCGCCCCCAGCCGTGCCATGAACACCGGCAGGAATGTCGAGCCCGCGGCGATGAAGCCGATCAGTGCCGATTCCCGGTACGCCACGCGGAAGTTGTGGCGTTCCGTGGGCGTTGCGTCGCCCGGCGGCTCCAGGAACCGATCGAGGATGCGCACGACCTGCGAGTTGCTACCCGATCCGGTACATCTCGTTGAGGACGTCCAGGCGGACCGGCTGCGAGTAGTGCCAGACGAACACGTCGTCGGTCACCCTGGTGGGGGCGCGAACAATGCACTCGATCCACTCGGGCACGTTGAACGCCGAGAATGCCAGCTGCATCCCGCCCAGGAGATCGTCGGCGGGGCGCGTCAGGTCGGGGAAGAGGTGCGGACCCGTATCGGTCTGGTAGATCCAGTCGCGTTCGTTCGCGTTGATCGTCTTGACGGGATACTCGATCACCGCCGTGTACGGCCCCTGGGTGATCGTCGTTCGTGCGACAAGCCGATCCGCCGCGAGCACGGCGTTCACGATGGCGCGCGCATCGGGAAGGAGTTCGGCATCGGCTTCGGTCAGGTCGACGCTGAAGCCGGAATAGGCGTCGTCGAGGCTGACTTCCTGGCGTTCGTTCTGCGCACCCCGGCCGGCCGGCCAGAGCGGAATGGAATCGCCCTGGCGAGCGTACGTCTTGAGCACGAGGATCCGCTCCTCGGACGCGATCGGGATGAAGTCCGCGTTGGGGAGCATCCAGATGTCGCGATCCACCCCCACCCGCTCCGTCTTGCACGATGCGGCGTGCACGAACCTGCGGGTCCGTCCGTCCCGTTCGTCCGTGATCCAGCACGTCGATTCGAGCAAAATTCGCGCGTTGTTGAGCGAGAAGGGCGGCTTGTGGCTGGCCGTGATGGGCGGCTTGACATGCGTGTCGATCCGGAAGATGAGCGATGACCGCGCGTAGTCGAGAACCTTCACGCTCTGCTCCAGTGGCGGGGGGAGGGACCGGGACAAGAGTAGGCCGGTCACGCGCGCCCGACAGCGTCACGCCTGCCCGACAGCGTCATGCGCGCCCGACAGCGTCACCACGCGATGGCTCTCGGTGCATGATGCGCATGCCCGGGCTGATGTCGCCCGGCCATGGAGATGGCAGTGACAACTCAGGCCGAACCCACCCGGATCAGCGGTTCACGGCGCACAAGCGCGACCACGGCGAGCCTGCTGGAGCGTGCTCGCGCCCACCTGCCCGGCGGCGGGATCTGGACGTTCAGCACCCGCCCGGCGGGCTTCGGGACCACGCTCGACGCACCCGATTTCCTCATCGAACGGGGCGAGGGCGCATACGTCTGGACCACGGACGGCGAGCGGCTCATGGACCTCGTCCTGGGGTCCGGCACCGTGCTCGTGGGGCACGCACATCCCGATGTTGTCGCAGCCGTGACCGCGCAGGTGGCCAAGGGCGCGAACTACAGCCATCTCAGCCCGCCGGCAGTTGAACTCGCCGAGAGAATCTGCGCGGTGGTGCCGTGCGCCCAGAAGGTCCGCTTCTTCAACTCGGGCACGGAAGCCTGGGGCGTGGCCCTCCGTGCGCTTCGGGCGAAGTCAGGTCGCGACACCATCCTGAAGTTCGAGGGTGCGTTCCACGGCGGCAACGACGCGACGCTGTTCAACACCAACTTCGGCAACATCGCCACGTGGGCGCCGGCGCCGCGCGCCACGCCCGACACGCCGGGGACCGTCGAGTCGGAGCAGATGAACGTCCTGACGGCACCGTACGACGACATCGAGGCGACCCGCGCCATCGCCGCGGCCCACCGGGGCGACCTCGCGGCGATCCTGTGCGAACCGGTGATGCGAGGGATCGCCGCGCGGCCGGGGTTCCTGGAGGGACTCCGGGTGCTCGCGGACGAGTTGCACGTTCCGCTCGTGTTCGACGAGGTGATCACCGGGTTCCGGCTGGGCCTGGGCGGTGCGCAGGCGTTCTACGGCGTGACGCCCGACATGGCCGTATTCGGGAAGGCCCTGGGCTCCGGCTATCCCATCGGCGTGATCGCCGGAACCGAGGAGGCGATGCTGCCGCTGGATCCTGCCGCGCCCGACGGCATCCGCGTGGTTGCGGAGGGCAGCACGCTGGCCAATCCGATCACCGCGACCGCGGCCGTCGCGACGCTGGACATCCTGGCCCGACCGGGCACATACGAGCACCTCCACTCCTGGGGTAACCGGCTCGGCCAGGGGCTGCGGGAGGCGTTCGCACGGCGCGGCATGACCATCCAGTTGACCGGCGTTGGCCCCATCGTGGAGTTCTACGTGTCGGACACGCCCGTCTACGACTACCGCACCGCCCAGGCGACGGATCTGCGTCCGAAGACCGTTCTGGCCCGCGGGATGCGGGGGCGCGGGATCTTCGGGGGCGGCGGCCGATACAACTGCTCGCTCGCGCACGGCGACGCCGAGCTCGAGCAGATGCTCGGAGCAGTGGAGGCCATCCTGGGGGACTGACGGCGAGGTGCCGGC
>JANPDJ010000362.1:0-18915 GCA_031431395.1 Chloroflexota bacterium
GTTTGCAATGGGGGTTTGGGGGGCCGGGGGGGGGCCGCGCCCCCCGAAGTGGTCGTCCTAGTTCGGAGCACCCACGAAGGGGAAGTGGCTCCGGAACGTGGAGTCGTTGGCGATGCAGTCGCTCGCGCCGGGCGTGTTGGCGCCGACGGTGAGCAGCGTGTCGATGACGTCGTCCTTCAGGCGGCGCCCGTTGAGGAAGCCGGTCTTGTCGCCCGTCTTGTAGGTGAGAAGGTCCGGCACCAGGATGTCGGCGAGACCGGAGGCCTGTGCGTCGGTGTACGGGTGGGCGAATTTCGTGCTGACCGCCTTGAGCGTGGCGATCACGTTCGCCTTGAACCCAAGGCCCGCCTGCTCGCTGGGCAGAGTCCGGTTGAACAGCTCCTTGACGGAGTTGACGGACGCATCCCCCGCGACCAGGTGGTTGTTGAAGACCGTGTTGATCCCGGGGCGACCCATCTGGTCCACCTGGACCCAGCCGCCATCCTTGTAGACGCGCGTGTTCGCCGAAACGCCGACGGTCTTGCCGGTGCCGCCGATGTTGGCGTCCGGCACCATCAGCACGATCGAGCTGACGTTGAGGCCCTTGAAGAAGTCCACGGTGCCGGCGTCGCAGAGCATGCGGCCGTTGGCGGCTCCAAGGATGTTGCCCTTGAACGCGTCGAGGTCGAAGAAGAACGGATCGTCGGCGAGGCCGGCCCAGAGCCTGGCGCCGCCCGCAAGGTTGATCGTGTTGCCGGTGGTGCCGTTACCCCACAGCACGCCGTTGCGCCAGATGCTGACGGCCTGGCTGCCTGCGGCCGGGGCCTTGAAGCGGAGCGTGTAGGTCACGTCCGGCTTGGCGTCGCCATTGGTATCGACAGTGACGTTGTACTGGACGCCGCTGCCGAAGTAGATCGTGGAGTTCGGCAGCGCCCCTGCGCCGGGGTTGACATTGGCGATCAGGACGCTGCGGTTGCCGCTGACGGCATAGGCATAGACGTCGGTCAGATCTGCAGCGCCCATCGAGCTGACGGTGGGCGAATCGAGGTGGTCGGCCGCCTGTACGCCCAGGGGCGCAAGGCCGACTGCGAGGATCACGGCCGCCGACGCGACGGACGCGAGGCGGCTCATGGGTTGACGCACGAATGTCCTCCTTCGGGACACGGATGGTGGATTGGGCCGGGAGATCCGGACCCGGTCGATTGAACTGCCCGGTCTGTCTGGTCCCCCTCCTCGCCCTGCCTGGGCCTGAGCCGGCTCGTGCTCCCGGACCGATTCGTTCCGGGTGCCGGACCCTCACGACGGTGGTTTCGCAGGCACCCCCGGGACGGATCACCGTTCCCCCGGTATTGCCCTGCGCCGTTGCTGCGGCGGGCCCTGGGCGGGTCGTGGTCCCCGGTATCCGGGGGATGAGCGCGCGGGCGTCCTGGGCCGCTGCGGCGGCTCGCGCAGGCGTGCAGCGCGCCGCCGGGTCAGAAGACCTGCGTGACCGCCTGGCTGGTCAGGTAGACCCCGGCGCCGATGACCACCACGGCCGTGGCAACCGGCATCACGTCCACCAGTCGGCGCCCGAAACCTCCGCGGGGCACCCGCTCCACGACCCGGCTCGCGTAGACCAGCAGCAGGCCCACGCCGGAGAGGACGACCGCCATCCCGGCGCCGAAGGCGATTACCAGGATCACGCCGTACGCCGGCCGGTTCGCTGCCAGCGAGCCCAGGAGCAGCAACAGCGCCGATGCAGACGGCACGAGGCCGCCGGCGAGCCCCAGCGTGAACAGGCTGCGCCACGTGAGGCCCGTCCCCGGCGGCGGCAGATGGGTGTGCCGGACGCCGCCGTGGCTGTGCTCGCCGGGGACTGGAGCGGGACGACTGCCGACGCTCGCGGTGGCGTTCTCGTGGTCGTGGTCGTGGGAATGCCCGGCCGCGTGGTCGGCTGCACCACGGATCGGTGCGGCGTGGTCGTGCGAGTGCCCGGCTGCATGATCGGCCGCGTGGTGCTCGGCATGAGCAGCCTGGAGCGCGCGATCAGCCTCGGCGTGCGCGCGGGCATCGGCACGTGCGTGCGCCCAGATGCGGTAGCGCCCGTAGAGCAGCCACAGCCCGATGCCCACGACGAGCGCTCCGGACAGCAGCCCCAGCACCGGGTAGAGCCGTTCCGGCGGGATGATGCTGGAGGCGAACAGCGTCACGAGCGCCAGCACCATGACCCCCAGGGTGTGCGATGCCGTGACCGTGAGCCCCAACGCGAGCGCGTGTCGGGCCGACCCGCGCGAACCCACGAGGTAGGCAGCCATGACCGTCTTCCCGTGCCCGGGCGAGATGGCATGCACCGCACCGAGAAACGCGGCCACGAGCAGCGACCCGATGAGGGCGAGCGGTGTCAGGTCCCGAACCTCGAGGATCTTCGAGATCTCGTCGGTGATCCCGCCCGGGATGACGCCGACCGCGATCGACGGCGACGCCGCGGCGGCGGATGCGACCGTGGGTCCGGTTGAGGCGGCGGCCGCAGGAGGCCCGCCCGCGCCAGGAGCCGCTCCATCGACCCCCGGAAGTGCCGAGGCGTCGGGGGCGGTGAACGGTTCGGCCGCCGGCCCACCGGGACTCACCGTCACGGACAGTTCGTACATCGCCAGCGGCTGGGCGAGAAGGTCCGGCGGGTATGCGGCCAGTCGATCCGAGGCGCCCGTGGGCAGGAGGCCCTCGGCCTTCACGGAGACGCCGTCGCCGAGCACGACGATCTCCCGCCAGCCGATTCGCTGGCTCCACGTGTCGTCGCGAAAGCTGACGCTCGTGGCCTGCGTGAATGGCTCGATCAGCGGGGCGGAGAACTCGCAGACCAGGCGCAGCGTCTGGAGACCGCTGGGCCCCATGGGGAACGACAGGCCCGCAGCCACCGGCTGCAGGCGCAACGGCGTCCCCCCCACCGTCAGCCTCAGCTGCCCGGCCGCGCGGGCGCATGCGCCCAGCCGTTCTGCCTCAGTCTCCGACGGGTCCACTGTGCCGTCGCCGTTGCCGTCGATCCGCAGCCGCTCCTGGTATGTCGGGATCTCCGCCATGTCCAGCACGTAGTCCACGATGATCGCGGTGGTCCCGATCCGCAGCCCGGCATAGTGGTTGATCGTGAAGTTGCCCAGCGGATGGGCGCTGAGCGCGCCGGCCAGCCCGGCGCTCAGAACCAGCGCCGCCATGCCGGCCATCGTGATGCGTCGCAGTCTGGCGGCCTGGGGCCGCATGGGCTCTCCTTCAGGAAGCGGGATCGGGCCGGCGTGCGAGCAGGTCCGTCCGCTCGACCGTGCATTCGACAGCGGGCCCCCGATGGATCACCCGGAACCCTCGGCTACACTCGTGCCGTGACACGCACACGTCCAGGTGCAGAGCGCGCGCGATTCGTGACCATCGAGGGGCCCGAGGGGGCAGGGAAGACCACCCAGGCGGCACGGCTGCGTGCGACCTTCGAATCCGCCGGACGGCCCGTCCTGCTGGTCCGCGAGCCCGGAGGGACGGCGCTCGGCGAGGCAATCCGAACACTGCTGCTGGACGATGACGCGCAGGCCGCACCCGTCTCGCCCCGCGCCGATGCCTTGCTGTTCAACGCGGCGCGCGCCCAACTGGTGGCGGAGCAGATCGAGCCGGCACTCCGATCCGGGACCACCGTCCTGTGCAGCCGCTTCGCCGATTCCACGCTCGCCTACCAGGGGGCCGGGATGGGCCTGCCGGATGACGCGCTTCGCGCGCTGGAACAGTTCGCGACCGGGGGCCTGCGGCCCGACCTGACAATACTCCTGGACCTGCCCGTCGCCCTCGGGCTGGCCCGCAAGCGCGGCATCGAGGAGACGCGCTTCGAGTCGGGGTTCGACGAGGCGTTCCACGAACGTGTTCGGGCCGGATTCCTGGCCCTGGCCGCGGCGGAGCCGGACCGGTTCGTGACGATCGACGCCGGGGGGACTCCGGACGCGGTGTTCGCGCAGATCATCGCGGCGGTCGAGGGGCGCCTGGGCCGCCTTGCCGGCCCGCACGTTCAGGCCTTCCGGCCCGGACAGGTCGGCGGTCATGAGATGAGAATCGCGCCGCCAGGTGAACCGATCGAGCCGTCCGTGCGCATGAGCCGGTGAGCAACATCGACGCGTCCGTCCGGGTTCGCCAGCCGTCGCCGGCTGACGACGCCGATCGCGAGGTGCTCGATCGGGTTGCCGCCGGAGAACTTGATGCGCTCGACACGCTCTACGACCGGTACCGGACGATGGCCTACTCCATCGCCCTGCGAATCACGTCCGATGCCACCCTCGCCGAGGACGTGGTCCAGGACGCGTTTCTCGGCGCGTGGCGCAACGCCGGCCGCTACTCGGAATCACGGGCCAGCGTGAAGACGTGGTTGCTCGCGATCGTCCATCACCGCGCCGTGGATGCCGTGCGCCGACGCCGGCCCACGGTGGAACTGCCCGAGCGCGAGGATGTCCCGCCGCCGCAGCTGACGCTCCCGGACCTGTGGCCGGAGGTTGCCGGACGGCTGGACCGGGACGCTGTGCAGGGAGCCCTGCGCGTTCTGAGCGACGTCCAGCGCGAGGCGATCGAGCTCGCCTACTTCGGCGGCCTCACGCAGCAGGAGATCGCCGCCCGCACGAATGCGCCGCTTGGTACCGTGAAGAGCAGGATGCGACTCGGACTCCTCGCGATGCGGCGCGTTCTGCTCGGCGAAGTCGGGGCGTTCGCCGGCCTGGGGCCGGATGAGGTTGCCGGGTGATCACGATGACGTGCGACCAGATCCGCGACCTTGCTCCCGCATACGTCCTGGGTGCGCTGGAGCGAGACGAGGAGCTCGCCGTGGCTGAGCACCTCCGGACCTGCCCGGACGCGCACGCGGAACTGGCCGAGTTGGGCGGCGTGGTGCCCTACCTCGACGAGGTGGTCCCGCTCGTCGAGCCGCCGGCCTCGTTGCGAGGGCGGATCATGGCGGCCGCCGTCGCGGACCTCGCGGCGCGCTCTGGAGAGCGAGCAGAGGCGCCCATCGCCAGCCCTGCGCCGCGACCCGAGACCGGGGCCCGGCAGGCGCCGGGCACGATGGGCCAGGTCATCCCCATCTCGGCCGCGCGAAGCCGCCGGGACCGCAGGTCGTGGGTGCTCGGCCTTGCCGCAGTTCTTGCGATCGTCGCGCTGGGCACGTGGAACATCCGGACGCAGCAGCAGCTGGCGGACGCCCAGTCGTACCAGCAGCGCCTTGCCGCCGCCCTCGTGCAGGCAGGCCAGCCGGGCAGCCAGGTCGCCGTGCTCGCGAGTACGGGCGGCCCCGGGCCCGGCCCCGGCGGCATCGCCGTGATGCCTGCGAATGGCGCCGGCATCCTCGTTGTCTCGGGCCTCGCGCCGACCACGGGCAGCCAGGTGTATGAGGCGTGGACGATTGCCGAGGGTCAGCCCCCGGCACCAGTGGCAGGGTTCACTGTCGGGTCGGACGGCATCGGCTACCTCGACCGGATGCCGACTTCGACCGGGCAGACCCTGACCGTGGCCATCACCCTCGAGCCGGCGCCAAACGCGACGGCGCCCTCATCCACTCCGGTCGCGGCCGGGGTGGCGGCACAACGAGGCGTCGGGGGCTGAGCCCGGGCTGCGGCGCCCAGGCAGGTCGCGGGACGTGCGGCGCGGCGGCCACGGCGAGGTCGCCGAGCAGATCACGGCTGCCCGTTGAATCGGGGCCGCGCGGCCGCCTGTCGCAACCTGCGCGAAGCCGTGCGCCGTTCCCAGCGCCCCAGGGCTACGAGCCCGCGCCGGTGCTCCCCGCCTGGGCCGAGGCGATCTGGGCCGGTCCTTTCCTTCGCGCGTCTGCGAGCGCCGCGAGCGCGGCAGTGAGGAGTTCATCCGCCCCGACGCCGTCCCCGGGAAACGTCGCGATGCCGGCCGAGACGCTGACGGCCGCGCCGTCGACCGAGGCGAGGGCCGTGACCCCATTGAGGACACGCCGGGCGACCGTCGCGCCGGCCGCTCCCGGGGCGATCAGGACGAATTCATCACCGCCGTGACGCGCCACCGTATCGACGAGGCGGACCGACTCCGCCAGGACCGACGCCACGGCGCGCAGCACGTCATCGCCCGCCTCGTGGCCCAGGCGTTCGTTGATGCCGGTCAGGCCGTCAACGTCGAACACCGCGAGCGAGATCTCGCTGCCCTGCCGCGCCGCGCGGGCCAGCTCCAGCTCCAGGATGCGAGCGAACGTCCGCTGGTTCGCCAGCCCTGTGAGCGGATCCGTGTGTGCCATGCGCTCGAACCACTCGGAGCGCTCCAGGATGAGCGAGGCAAGCCGGGCGCGGTCGATCGCCACCGCGGCAAGGTCGCCGATCGCGGTTGCCGTGTCCTCCTGCTCCGGCGCGAGGTCCACCGCGTGGTCCCAGCCGACCAGCATCACGCCCGCCGCGATGTCGATCCCGCCCCGCGATACGCTGAGCGCCCGCAGCAACGCTGCCTGGACCCCCGCTGCGCCCAGAAGTGCTGGAACTGCGGCTCCGGTCACGGTTCGGGCCACGCGGTCGCGTGACGTCTCCGAGACCACATCGTCTGCCTTTCCGGCCGACCCTTCGAGCGCGGCACCCAGCTCATCGCTGACGCCCACGGCAACGCCCAGCTGCAGCTCGACGCGGTCAGGGTCCTGGAGGTAGACGACACCCAGTGTTGCGCCGAGCGTGTCCACGGCGAGCGCTAGCAGGCGCTCCACGGCCGAATCCAGGTCGGCCGACCGAGAGAGCGCCGCCGCAGCCACGGTCAGGAGCCGGAGCTGGCCGGATTCGGCTTCTTCGTTCGACACGAGCATCTCCCGCTGGCCTTCCCGGGACGGTGCGACGTCGGTGCACGCGGCCGGGCGGTCTGGCCGCATTCTACGGCCCGCTGTGCGGACCGCGAATTCACCCGAACGACTCCCGGCACCGGACGATCAGGGCTGGCACGGACGCACCACGCGCGGCGAAGGCCAGCCGGCGGGCGGGGGACGCAAGCCGGCCGGGAGGACCAGGTGACCCGTGAAACACGAGCGATGGCCACGCGCGAAGCGGACACCTATACTCCGCCCCAATGAAGCTCATCGTCGCGATCGTCCACAACGAGGACGCGGGCGTGCTGGTGGACGCGCTCCTGGAGCGCGAGTTCCGCGCAACGCGCCTGCACAGTTCCGGCGGCTTCCTGAAGCAGTCGAATGCCACGATTCTCGTGGGGGTGGACGAAGCTTCGGTCGAGGACGTCATGGGGATCGTCCGTGCCAACTGCAAGGCACGGACGCAGATCGTGAACCCCATGCCGCCGATCATGGAACCCGGCGAGTTCTTCATGCCGTACCCGCTCGAGGTCGAGGTGGGTGGCGCCACGGTGTTCATCGTCCCCGTCGAACGCTTCGAACGTCTCTAGGCCCGTCGACGGCCCGCGGGCGGCGACGTGAGTCCGTTCCGCCCCGATCTCGTGGACGTGTGGATGTTCCGCGTGGATCGCACCCGCGGCGCGGAGATCCTCCTCCTCCGCCGCGCCCCCGGGCGGATCCTCGCCGGTCTGTGGCAGGGGGTTTCGGGGGGCCTGGAGCCGGGCGAGCGGATCGTCGACGGCGCACTCCGCGAACTCGAAGAGGAAACCGGCGTTCGGCCCTCTGATCTCGAGACGTTCTACGACCTCGACCAGGTCAACACATTCCACGTT
Source organism: Chloroflexota bacterium (assembly GCA_031431395.1). GTDB lineage: Bacteria > Chloroflexota > Limnocylindria > Limnocylindrales > CSP1-4 > VGPE01. Next base: position 7,648 of record JANPDJ010000362.1, read on the forward strand.
GCGGCCGTCGATGCCGTCCTCACGGCCGCCGTGTTCGCAGCCCGACTGCCCTCCGGGCTCGAGCCCCGACTGTCGCACGAGCACGATGCCGCCGAATGGGTCAGCCCTGAGGCAGCGATCGCTCGCTCCGTGTGGCCGGCATACCGCGAGTCCGTGCGGCGGATCGTCGATCACCTTCTCGATCCCGACACCGCGGCGTGGTTCGTCATCCCGTTGGGGTCGCGCGAGTTGTAGACTGAGGCGCAACCTGCCCAGCCACACCGTCACTAGGAGGGCCGATTGCGCCAGGGTTCGGACGACGCGTCAGGCAAGCCCACCCCCTACGAGTCCAGCGAGGCCTCCCCGCGCCCCGGTCAGCCCGCCATGGCGACGCTGGAGAGCCCGCGCCCGTTCGCCGTTCGCCGCGCTTTCCGCTCCAAGGTTGACCAGCTGCGGCCCACGTACGGCTTCGAGGATGTCTCGCTCGCGCCTGGGCTGAACACTGTCGAACCCAACGATGTCGACCTGGCGCAGGTGTTCGCGGGGATCGCGCTCCGCATCCCAGTGCTGGCCGCTGCGATGGACGCCGTGGTGGATCCGGCGTTCGCCGGGGCCCTCGCGAAGCTGGGGGGGCTCGCCGTCCTCAATCTCGAGGGTGTGCAGACCCGCTACGACGACCCGTCGGACGTGCTGGCGCGAATTGCCACCGCCCCGGAAGCCGAAGCCCACGACGTCCTCGCCGAGGCATACCGCGCACCCATCCGGGATGATCTCGTGGCACGTCGCATCGCGGAGATTCGTGCGACGGGCTCCAGGGTGGCCGTTTCTGCAACGCCGGCCGCTGCGCGGCGGTTTGGACCCTTCTGCGCCGAGCACGGCGCAGACCTGTTCCTCGTCCAGTCGCAGGTCTCCTCGGCCCGGCACCTCGCGGTGGGCTATGACCCGCTCGAGCTGTCGGACTTCACGCGGTTCATGCCCATCCCGGTCGCCGTCGGCAATACCACCTCGGCGGAGGCTGCCTTCGCACTGATGGAGCAGGGGATCGCGGCGATCTTCGTCGGCGTGGGGCCGGGCGCGGCGTGCACGACGCGCGAAGTGCTGGGCATCGGCGTCCCCCAGGTCACCGCCATCTCGGATGTTGCCGCGGCGCGCGACGTCTACTTTGCCGAGACCGGCCGCTACGTGCCCGTCGTGGCCGACGGCGGCATGCGGCGGGGCGGCGAGATCGCGAAGGCGATTGCAGCAGGCGCGGACGTCGTGATGCTGGGATCGCCGCTCGCTCGGGCCGTCGAAGCGCCGGGCCGGGGGACCAACTGGGGCATGGCTGCCCCCTCGCCGACGCTGCCGCGCGGCACCCGTATCAACGTCCGGACGACGGGTCCTCTCGAGAAGATCCTCATGGGTCCGGCGGGTGTCACGGACGGCTCCGAGAACCTCATGGGTGCGCTGCGCCAGTCGATGGCCGCGCTGGGTGCCCGCAACATCCGCGAGATGCAGCAAGTCGAAATGGTCTACGCGCCGTCAGTCGCAACCGAAGGCAAGTCCTGGCAGCAGCGTCGCTGATCGAGTTCGCGCCGGGCCGTCATCGCCGGCCGGTCCACTGCGGCCTTCGGCGGCCTCTGCCGGCGTACAGGCGGGCGCGGCGGGCGTCCCGGGTGGGCGCAGGGCCCCGCGGTGGATGGCGCGTCGATGTCACCTATTCGTGGGGCGACTGCAAGACGCCCGTCCGTTGCCCTGGAGTCCATCCGGCAGCTGCACCCACGCACGAATCGGTGACCGAGAGAGGCCTGATCGCGCAGATCCGTGGATATCAGTCACGGCTTGACTGGGTGACGGAGAAACCGCCGCCCAGGCCGAGTACCAGTCGCTCCACGAATATCTGGCGAATCTGAAGGCCCATCGGGACAGCCGACCGAATGCCGGCCACTTCGATCAACCCGGGCCGCCGGCAGGCACGTCGAAGGCGACCACCACTCCACTCGGGCCCCGAAGGCCGGCCGTAGAATCCGGCGGTGAGCCTTTCGCAAGCCCCGACGCTCTTCGAGGCAGCCGGTGGCATGCCCTTCTTCGAAGGGCTGGTCGGCCGGTTCTACGAGGGCGTCGCCGGGGACCCGGTCCTCCGCCGCCTGTACCCGGAGGCCGATCTGGCCGGTGCGCGCCACCGCCTCACGCTCTTCCTGGCGCAGTACTGGGGCGGGCCCACCACCTACAAAGAGGAGCGCGGCCACCCGCGTCTCCGGATGCGTCACTTCCCGTTCGAGATCGGACCCCTGGAGCGGGACCAGTGGCTCTTGCACATGCGCGAGGCGATCGTCCGGGTGGATCCCCCGGCCGAAGTTGCCAAGCGGCTCCAGGAATACTTCGACATGGCGGCCGAGGCGATGCGGAACCGGGCATGAGCGAGGATACCGGCCTCGGCCCGGACCTCGTGCGCTGGGGACGGGCGGCACGGATTCTGACCACCGGCCGCCGGACCGGCCGACATTTCCCGGTGATCGTGTCCTTCCACCAGGAGGAAGACGGTTCGCTGCTCGTCGCCTCCGGCGAGCCGGATTCCGGCTGGACCCGGAACCTCGTGGCGAACCCCGCCGCGATCGTGACGATCGGCGAGCGCTCCTTCCCGGTCGTCGCGGAGCAGCTCTCAGGAGCGGACTTCGTGACGGCAATCCGCGAACTGATTCTCAAGGGCGGCACGCCCGCAGAGCGCCTCGGCCGCGGTCCGGCCTTCCGCCTGCGGCCGGTCGTCCCGCAGGACATCCCGCCGGTCTGAGTGCCGCGCACGACGGCCATCGAGCCGTTCGCCACCCACGGGCGACCGGTACACTGTGCCGAACCCCACCGCGGCACGCTGATCCGGCGACGGACCCTACCGCTGCCGCAGCGATGCGTACCGTTCAGCGCAGGAGGGACCGGTCGATCGAGCCGGACACGAGGGATTCTTCGAACCGTCCCACCCCCGGCGACGGGGCCGCTCCCGGTCCCGACGGGACTGCCTCCGGTCGCGATGCCACCGCGGACGGCCGCGACAACCCGCCCGCTGACCGAACCGGTCAACCGGGGGCGCCTGAGCGTGGAAAGACAGTCCATGGCCAGGCGGCCAACGCCGGACATCGGGTGCTCGTCCCCGACGACGCCGAAGTGGAGGTTTATCTCGAGACCGCCCTGAAGACGCCGTCGTCGGATCGCCCGTTCGATCGTCCCGGCGGGGGAGTCGCCCGCGGTGAGCCCAGCAGCGGCCAGCCCGACACCGTCATCGTTCTCGACTTCGGCAGCCAGTACGCCCAGCTGATCGCCCGGCGCGTCCGCGAACTCAACGTGTACTCCGAGTTGCTGCCGTACGACACGCCGTTCGCGGAGATCGAGCGACGACACCCAAGGGGCATCATCCTCTCGGGTGGCCCCTCGAGCGTGTACGACGAGGGAGCCCCCAGGCCTGACCCCGCGATCTGGTGGGGCGGCATTCCTGTCCTGGGCATCTGCTACGGCCTCCAGCTCATGGCCCTCGAACTGGGCGGGGACGTGAGCCCAGCCGTGCGCCGCGAATACGGCCCCGCGCGCGTCACGATCACGGCCGAGAGCGCGCTTTTCCGCGGCCTCGAGCGCGAGCAGCCCGTATGGATGAGCCATGGTGATTCCATCCTGCGCCCGCCCCCCGGCTTCCAGGCAACGGCACAGACGGACTCCACGCCGTACGCCGGACTCGTGGACGTGACGCGCGGGCTCTACGGGATCCAGTTCCACCCCGAGGTGGTGCACACGCCGCGCGGCCGCGACATCCTGCGCAACTTCGTGATCGACATCGCGGGCGCCCGGCCCACCTGGACACCCGCGAACTTCATCGACTCCACGGTCGCCGAAATCCGTTCCCGAATCGACGGGCACGCACGGGCCACCGGGTCGGACGGTCTCGTGATCTGTGCGCTGTCCGGAGGCGTGGATTCGGCCGTGGCCGCGGCGCTGGTACACCGGGCGGTCGGCGACCGGCTCACGTGCATCTACGTGGACCACGGGCTCATGCGCAAGCGCGAATCGGAGCTGTTGCGCGTCACGTTCGAGCAGAACCTCGGCATGAACCTCGTGATGGTGGACGCACGGCTGCGCTTCGTGGCCCGCCTCGCCGGCGTCGAGGATCCGGAGCAGAAGCGCAAGATCATCGGCGATGAGTTCATCCGCGTGTTCGAAGAAGAAGCCGCGAAGCTGGGCCGCATCGACTTCCTGACGCAGGGCACGCTCTACCCCGACGTGATCGAGAGCAAGACCACCGAGACGAAGGCCGCCCAGAAGATCAAGACCCACCACAACGTGGGCGGGTTGCCTGCCGACCTCCGGTTCTCGCTCATCGAACCCCTGCGCCATCTCTTCAAGGACGAAGTCCGGGCGGTGGGGATGGAGCTTGGCCTGCCGGAGGCGATGGTCATGCGCCAGCCGTTCCCGGGCCCGGGCCTCGCGATCCGGATCATCGGCGAGGTGACGACGGAGCGCCTCGACACGCTCCGGGAAGCCGATTGGATCGTCATCGACGAGGTGAAGGCAGCCGGCCTGTACCGCTCCCTCTGGCAGAGTTTCGCGATCCTGACGCCCGTTCGTTCCGTGGGCGTGATGGGCGACAACCGGACGTACGCCAACGTCGTCGCCATCCGGGCCGTCACGTCGGAGGACGGCATGACGGCCGACTGGGCCAAGCTCCCATACGACGTCCTGGGCAAGATCTCCTCGCGCATCGTGAACGAAGTGCCCGGCGTGAACCGCGTCGTATACGACATCTCGTCGAAGCCCCCCGCCACGATCGAGTGGGAGTAGGTCCTCCCTCGGGGGTGGCACCATCGATTGGGGTACCCCGTACCGTCGGATCACTGGCCCAGCCGCGGGCAGGGCATAGAGTGGCCGGCATGACCGACTCTGCGACCCTGTCCGGCGGCCCTGCGACCGCATCCGTCGCTTCGAAGCCCACCCCCTCGCGCTGCCCGTGGTGCTCGGAGGTCCTGCCGGCCGAAACCGCAGACCGGTGCCCGCACTGCCACGCCAACCTGGTGTCCGGTGCGGACGCCCGACTCCCCGGTCTGACCGAAGTGGAGGCTCCCGAGACAGCCAAGGCGCGCCGTCTCGATTCGCCCCGACGCAGCAAGCTGCTGTCGTGGATCAGCGGTGAGATCGACGACACCCAGGGTCCGACAGCCGGCGCAAGCACGGCACCCGATGCGGTTGCGCTCCCGCCCCGCGACGTTCGGCGCGAGATGCTCCGACTGCAGCTGGAGGCCGAGGGCATCTCAGTTGCTGCCGATGGCTCCCTCGAACTGATGTCCGATACCGCTCCCGATGACGGCGCTCCGGCCGCCGCCACTGGCAGGCCCGCGCCTTCCGAGGCCGGCCGCCAGTAGCGACGCGGTTCGCCAGGTCGAGACCGCACTGGCGGCCCACCGTCGCGAACCTATCCTGTGAGGCGTGCCGCCTCGACTTCCTGCCCCCGGGCCCTCCTTCATTCGCGAACTTGATCTGCGCGTCCGCGAGGAGGCCTATCGCGTCGGCATGAGCCGGCCCACCTCCACCGATGACGGCTGGTGGCTCACGGTCCTGTGGGTCCTGGATGGCGACGGGGTCATCCCGTTCCGTGACCTCGCCCCGGCGGGCGGACCGCCCGCAGAGCCGCCCCTCCTTCGACTGGGACCGGCGCTGGCCGGCGAACTCTCCGGCTGGATCCTTGAGGAGGACGGCCGCCTCGCCATCCGCCTGAACGTGGTCGCTCCCCCGGACGACCCCGGGCGCCCCTGGATCGCCCCAGCAGCCATGCGCCTGGCTGTCAAGTTCGAGCCCCTCAGGGCCGCGGCCACCCTTCCGAACGCACTGGCGGGCACGGTTCTCTCGGCCATGCGGCGGGCGCTGGAGCGCCTCGGCCGCCCCTGAGGCCGCGCGGGTATACGCTCCGCGGAACAATTCATCCGCGGAACACCACCTGAGGGACCCACGGCCGGCATGCGCGACCTCTTCGACGAATTCCTTGAAGACCTGCAGCGGCGACAGCGCGGCCAGGCCGCACCTGGCGACACGGATGCCCCGGACGAAGCGGACGGTCGCGCTGGGGCCGACGCCACGGCGGACGATGCCGGGGCGCCCGGGCCAGAAGCCAGGCACACGACTGATCCCGACGACTCGAGCGGCCGGCCGGTTTCCGCCGACGACACCGAAGACGCGGACGCACCCGCGCACGGTTCGCAACACGAGGCAGGCCACCGAACGGCTCCGCCGGCCGAGATCCGCTCCAGGCGTCGTGCCGCCACGGGCGGCGGCCGCGGCGCCGGCGGTCCACGGGACGGCGCCTCCTTCCGCGACCAGTTCGGCCGGGCCGGCCGGAGGATCCTGCTCATCCTCGCGACGATCCTGCTCATCCTGTTCTTCACGGTCGCCGGAAGCGGCGTGGACCTGCTGACCGATTCCCTCTGGTACCGCAGCGTCGGGTTCGAATCGGTCTTCTGGACCCGGATCAACGCGCAGTTCGCGCTCTTCGGCATCGGTTCTGCCGTGGGCCTTGTGATCCTGCTCGGCAGCCTGTGGATCGCCGGGCGCATGTCGCCCCCACCGAACGCGAGCGGCCGCGGCTCCCTTGGCGCCTTGCTTGAGCGGCTGTCCGAGGCGGGTACCGCGCGCAGCGACGGCGGACCGCTCGGCAGTGCGTTCGGCGCCTCACCGGGCCCGGGGGGGCCTCGCCGGCGCGGTCCGGGCACGCCCCTTGGCCCCGACGGCGGCTTCCGCGGTCGGGTCGGTCAGGGTGGCGCCGCAGCCGCCACGTTCGACGTGGATGATCTGCCCGATCTGACGCCCATCGGGCGCTGGCTGCTCGTGGGACTGGCCGTCCTGCTCGCGGTGGGGCTTGGCGTCAGCCTGGCCGGCCGCTGGGAGACCATCCTGGTCTGGCAGCACCAGACCACGTTCGCGATTGACCCGGCGCAACCCGCGACCGATCCGGTCTTCGGGCGTGACATCGGCTTCTTCCTGTTCCAGCTCCCGTTCCTGCGGCTCGTGCAGGGCATGGTGAACGGGCTGATCCTGACGGCCCTCTTTCTCACGGCCGGCCGGTACGGCCTTGCCGCGATGCGCGGCTCCCTCGAGTTCTCCACGCCGATCCGCGTTCACCTCGCCGTCCTGGGCGGCCTCTACTTGATCTCCGTGGCCGCTGGATATCAGCTCGACAAGTACGAGCTGGTCTACAGCGCCCAGGGTGTAGCCGCAGGCGTGAGCTACACGGACTTCCATGCCCGATTCTTTGCCTTCGACGCGCTCACCGTCATCTCCGCGTTCGCGGGGGCCCTACTGGTGGGCGGCGCGTTCACTCGGATGCTGTGGCCGCTTGGGCTTGCGGTGGGGGCCTGGGGCGTCGCCGCCATCCTGCTGTCGGGTCTGTACCCGCAGGTGGTCCAGCGCTTCACGGTTGAGCCCAACAAGTTCGCCGAGGAGCAGCCCTACATCGCCAACAACATCGCCATGACGCGCCTGGCCTTCGGCCTGGCCGGCTGGTCCACGGCCGATTATCGCGGCGACAGCCCGCTCACCCAGGCCACGGTGGACTCCGAGGCCGCGACCTTCCAGAACGCCAGGCTCTGGGACTACCAGCCGCTGGGGTCGACTCTGGACCAGATCCAGACCGTGCGCTCGTACTACGACTTCACGGACGTGGACTCCGACCGCTACCTGATCGGAGGCCAGAAGCGGCAGGTGCTGCTCTCCGCGCGCGAGCTTGCCCAGGAGAAGGCCGACGCCAGCTCGTGGGTCAACCAGCGCCTCACGTACACCCACGGAATCGGGCTGGCCATGGTCCCTGTCAACGAGGTGACGAGCGAAGGCCTGCCGCGTCTCCTGGTCCGGGACCTTCCGCCCGTGTCCGATCCGTCGGCGCCCACCGTCACCGAACCGCGCATCTACTTCGGCGAGCGTCCCAGCGGCTACATCATTGTGGGTGCCCGCCAGCCGGAGTTCGACTATCCGGCAAATGGCACCGCAGCCAGCGGCGGCGCGGACCAGGGCACACAGACTTCGTGGGCCGGGACCACCGGGATCCGGCTCGACTCCACCTTCTCCCGCCTGCTGTTCGCCGCGCGATTCCGGGACCTCAACCTGCTGATCAGCGATCAGGTTACAAGCAACAGCCAGCTGCTCATGTACCGCTCGCTCCGCGACCGCGTGCGGCGCATTGCGCCGTTCCTCAGCTACGACCACGACCCGTATGTCGTGGTTGACGCCGCCGGGAAGCTGTTCTACCTGCAGGACGCGTATACGACGAGCGACCGGTTCCCGAACGCCCAGCCGTTCGACGAATCGGCCGCGCCCGCGGGGAGCGGCCTCCGGAATGGTTCCTTCAACTACGTCCGCAACAGCGTCAAGGTGGTCATGAACGCCTACGACGGCGCGATGACCTTCTACGCGGCGGATCCGACCGATCCCATTCTGCGGGCCTACGAAGGCGTGTTCCCATCCCTGTTCCAGCCCATTGACGCCATGCCGGCCGACATCCGGTCACACGTGCGCGTGCCCGAGGACCTGTTCGACGTCCAGACCCGCGTCTACGCGAACTACCACGTGACAGATCCGGAGACCTTCTTCCGCAACTCCGACCTGTGGACCGTGCCGCCCACTGCCGGCAGCCAGCAGACCCTGCCCAACCAGGCCTACTACGTGGAGATGCGGATGCCGGGCGAGGCCGCCACGGAGTACCTCCTCCTGCAGCCGATGGTCCCCAGCGGCCGGCCGAACATGATCGCGTGGGTGGCGGCCCGAAACGATGCGCCGAACTACGGTGAAGTGCGGGTCTTCCGCTTCCCGCAGGACACTGCGGTCCGCGGCCCCAACCAGATCGAAGCCCAGATCGACGCGGACCCGCTGATCAGTGCCCAGTTCACGCTCTGGAGCCAGTCTGGGAGCAACGTCGTGCGTGGCCACCTGATCGTGGTGCCCGTCCAGAACAGCGTCGTGTATCTCCAGCCCATCTACCTGCAATCCACGTCGAGCGCGTTCCCGGCGTTCCAGAAGATCATCGTCGCGACATCCACGAAGATCGTCTGGGGCAACACGCTTGCCGACGCCCTGAAGCAGCTGCTGGCGGGCGGCACGAGTTCTGCTCCAACCCCCACACCGTCCCCCGGTCCCGGCGGATCACCGGCGCCCTCGAGCGGCCCCGGCCCTTCGCCGGGCAGCACTGCAGCGCCACTGCCGAGCGGCGCCATCCCGCCACCGCCGGCGGGTGATGTGGCGGCCCTGGTCGCCTATGCCAATCTCCACTTCGACCTCGCGCAGGCGGCACTCCGTGCTGGCGATTTCGGACGGTACGGCGAGGAGATCGCGGCCGTGCAGGCAGCGCTGGCGGCGCTGGGCCAGGTGGTGGCCACGCCCACACCCTGAACTGGCGGGAGGCCGCCGCCGCGGCCGCGGCGCTCATTCGCGATCGTCCGGCTCTTATCGCCGTGGGTATGCTGGGGTTCCTTGCGAGGGGCGGTCTCGTCGTGTTCGCCGTGCCGATCGTCGTACTGCCGACGCCGATCGGGATCAGCAACCTCGTCGGAGGCACCGCACTCACGGGCTCGGGTGCATCCGAGGGGCTGATCCGCCTCATCCTGGCGGGCGTGCTGGTCGTCATGGGCCTTGTCGCCGCGGGCTTGGTGATCGGAGCGTTTGCGGATGTCGTCCTGGGCCGCGTGGCCGCAACGTTCGCCCGGGATCGAGCGGGCGGGACCGTTCCCGGCCGACGCCACCCGGAGCCGGCGGCCACCAGCGCGGCGGCCACCAGCGCGGCGGCCACCAGTGCCCTGGACCGAGACCACCCGCCGGTCGAGCCGGGTTTCTCGTCGATGCTCTGGCGGCTCGTCGTCCTGCGCGCGCTTTCGCTCGTCCCGGTTGGGCTGGCGGTAGCCTGGGCGACGTCTCGGCTCGTGGCTGCCGGCTATCACCAGCTCATCCTGCCGGACGACCTCACCATCCCACTGGCCGTGCGGATTCTCGTCGTGGCTGTCGATGCCGCCGTCGTGGTCGTCGTCGTCTGGCTCATGGCCGAGTTCTTCGGGGGGATCGCCGTGCGTCACGTGATCCTGGGCGGCCGCTCCGTTCCGGGGGCTGTGGCAGCGGCGATCCGCCAGGTGGCACGACGGCCGCTGGCGGCCGTCGTGACCTGGATCCTGGGCGTGCTGGGCCTCGTGATCACCGCAGGTCCGCCGCTGCTCCTGGCGGCCGCCCTCTGGAGTCGGCTGCAGGCGCTCCTGGCGGACGAGGCGCCCATCATCCGGCTCCTGCCGGCGACATTCGTATTTGTCCTGGTGTGGGTCGGCGGGCTGTTCCTCGTGGGTACCGCGGTCACGTGGCGCAGCGTTCTCGGCAGTCTCGAGGTGCTCCGCACCGCGCCTGGGTCCTTCGCGCCGGTGGAACGACCGGACGCGCCCGGGTCGGGACGCCACATTCACTGAGCACTGACACCATTCGAAGAGCGATGACCTGCCCCTGCTAGACTGCCCCCGACCGAGTCCGCCCGGGCGGTGCGGCCGGCGTCCACGCTGACACGGAGGCATCGGCCCCAACCATGGGGGATCTCCTCAACCAGATCACCTCGCTGCTGGGTGGGATCTGGGACAGCCCGGTCATCCAGCTCGGCCTCCGGGCCTTCGCGATCTACATCGTCATCCTGTGGCTTGCCGGCGCGTACTGGGCGTTCCGCGACATGCAGCTGCGGACGGCGAATCCCCTCCTGCCGTACTTCGCGGCCAGCCTGGTGATCCTCTTCACGCCGGTCTTCTTCCCCTTCGCGATCATCGCGTACCGCGTCGTACGGCCGCAGGAGAAGATCGGCGAGGTCTATGAGCGCACCCTCGCGGAGGAGGCGCTGCTGGCCGAGGTGGAGGCCGTCAAGAGCTGCCCCACCTGCGCCCGGCGGGTGAACGACGAGTGGATCATCTGCCCCACCTGTCGCACGCGCCTGAACCGCGTCTGCCCCAACTGCAGCCGGCTCGTCGGCCTCGACTGGTCGCTCTGCGCCTGGTGCGGTCGTGACTTCGAACGCGCTGCGCCCGGCATCGAAGGACTGGCATCGCCGAAGGCCGCGCCCGCGCCGCCGCCGTTGTCCGTGCAGTCCCCCGCGCCTCTGCCGACCCCGGTGCGCCAGGCCTCACGGCAGGCCGGCGCCGACCGATCCGGCGCGATGACGTCCGGTTGGGACGACATGTCAGACGGCCTGGAGCCACGGGAGCGCGCGCTGCCGGCGGTGGCGCCGACACGGACACGGCCCCTGTCCAGCGGCCCGCCGGGGCCACGCTGGAA
>JANPDJ010000363.1:0-1659 GCA_031431395.1 Chloroflexota bacterium
CCGCTGAACCGGGCGCGCCCCGACGGTCCGCTGGTGCACTTCTGCCAGCACAACGTGCGCGAGGGGTTGCACGGCCTGGCTGCCCTTGTGCGCTGGCGCGCCGACGCCGAGGCGCTCGCGATGGCGAAGCACTCGATCGACTTCATCGGGCGCAACTGGCAGCCGCCGGACCGCTGGTCCGTGCGCATTTCGCCGCCCGACTGTGAGCGTCTCACGCTCGTGCAGGGCCTTGGCCGGGCGATCGGTCCACTCGTGAAGCTCTGGCTTGCGTGCCGGTACGAGCCGGCCCTGGGCCTTGCCCGGCGAATCGCTGATGCCGTGATCGCGTCCGGCGCCTTCCCGTCCGATGGTGCGTATCGGCCCGATCTCCTGGGTCACCACACCCACTCGACGACCTCAACGCTGTCGTCGCTGGCGCTCCTCGCCGACGCGACGGCCGACGCCCCACTGCTCGGCCGCGTCGCCGCCTTCTACGGCAGCGGCCTCTGGGAGATCCGCGACGCGCTGGGCTGGGCCATCGAGTCCACCGACCCCGAGGCGAATCCGGACAAGGGCGAGGGGAACACGTCGGGCGATATCGTGGAGACGGCCCTGATCGTGGCCCGGCACGGGGACGCGGCCGTGGCCGAGGACGCGTGTCGAATCGTTGGGGCGCACCTCCTGCCGTCGCAGTTGCGCGACGTGTCGTGGATCCCGCAGTCGGCCGAAACCGGCGCCGATGACGGCACGCGCAACGTTGCGGCGCGCCTGCGCGGGACCTGGGGCTTTCCCGCGCCGTACGGCCACGACCCGATCGGGCTGGACCGGATCAAGTTCAACCTCGACATTGTCGGCGGCGTGGTGGGGTCGCTGGCCGAGGTCGCAGCTGATGGCCTCTGGACCGGGCGGGTTCCCGCAGCTGCCGCGGCTCCTGTCACTGAGCTGGAGTTGCGGCATCGGACGCGGACGATCCGCGTCCGCGTTCGGGGTGACACGGTCGAGGCGATGGACGCCATGGGTGCCCGGCTGCGGTTTTTCCCGAGCCTGGCCCGCGAGGCTGCCGAGACGCTCTAGCCCTCGGCCGGACCGTGGCGGGCCATCGGCCGCCGGCGCCGAACGCTCAGATATTCACCCCCGGACTCAATGTTGCGTTCGGCAAGCCGATTTCGGCCGTTTCGTCGTCGCCTGCGAACCACACGACTACCTGGGGCCCGAATCGCTCCACGACGGTCTCGTTGAGTCCGTGGGTGAATAGTTGAGACAGAAACGGCCCCGGCCGGGTCGCCGCGCTCGGCCGGGTCGCGGCCCTCGCCCTTGGCCGGACCGCGCCCGCGCCCGCCCTGCCCTGCCTGCGCTCAGCCGCGCCGGGCTGCCTCGTCGGCCGGCAGTTCGAGGCGGACCAAGCCGCGATCCGGGTCCCACGCGTTGCGGCCGTCGGGCCACTGGAGCGTGCGCTTCCACGGTAGCGAGGCGGCATCGCCGCCCAGGTCGCGTCGGAACGTCGAGTACTGGATCCCGGAGAGCAGTGGATGCTCCGAGACCAGGGCTGCCTCGGCGCTGCGGTCCGGGTGATCGTGCAGCCGCGACAGGTACAGCTCCACCCCGGCCGCGGCCATGACCGGCCCGAACACCGCGTCGAGGTCGTCTGCCAGCGGGCGCATGCCCACGAACCGCACGGGA
>JANPDJ010000364.1:0-2606 GCA_031431395.1 Chloroflexota bacterium
GGGACGCAGGCGCGCCGCGGCCGATGGGTGGCACAAGCATCGGCAACCGGCCGGCAGGACCGTCCCGCCGGCCGCAGCAAAGCCACGCTCCCGCCCCCACCCAGGGCCGGGGCGGCCCGCCCCGCGCCGAGTTCCGGGCTCTGCCCGGCGAGCGCCTGTCACGGTCGGGCGACCGCCCGGCCTGAACCCGGGAGAGCGAGGGCCGCGGGGCGCGCGCAGCGCCCTGATACGCCGGCCGGCCGTCGCATACCCTCTCGCCGAGGAGGACCGCCCACATGGCCCAGATCACCCGGTATCCGCTCGTCTCGCACGTTCGCGGCCAGGCATCCAGCCAGCTGCTCTACTGGAAGGGCGGGAAGCTCCGTCGCAGCGGACGCGGCTTGTCCTTCTTCTTCCGCGCGCTGAGCGCCAACCTGGCCGAGGTGCCGCTGGACGATCGCGACCTCACGTTCCTGTTTCACGGGCGGACCAGCGACTTCCAGGACCTCACGGTCCAGGGGGTCGTGACGTATCGGGTGACGAATGCCGAGGCGATCGCGGAGCGCATCGACTTCAGTCTCGACCCGCGGACCGGCCAGTACTCGACGACCCCCCTCGACCTGATCGCGGACCGGCTCACGCAGCTTGCGCAGCAGCACGTGTGGGCGATCGTGACGAAGGGCACACTCGCCGAGCTCCTGGCGGACGGCGTCGATCGGCTGCGGACGGCCATCCGCGACGGCCTCGGCGGCGAGGAGAGCCTGTCGGCGATGGGCCTGTCGATCGTTTCGGTGCGGGTTTCAACGGTGCAGCCGGATGCCGAGATGGAGAAGGCGCTGCAGACCCCCACCCGCGAGCAGATCCAGCAGCAGGCGGACCAGGCGACGTTCGCCCGACGGGCCATGGCCGTCGAGAAAGAGCGCGCGATCGCCGAAAACGAGCTGCAGAACCGCATCGAGCTGGCCCGCAGGCAGGCCCAGCTGGTGGACCAGGACGGCGCGAATGCGCGACGGCAGGCCGAGGAGGCCGCTGCCGCGGCCATGATCGAGGCCACGGCCGCAGCGGAGCGCTCGGCGATCGACACCACGTCGCAGGCTGCGGCAATCCACGCCATCGAGGGCGAGCGCCTGGCGATCGAAAAGGAACGCGTTGCGGCCTACGGGGCGCTTCCGCCGGCCGCCCTCATGGCCCTCGCGGCTCGCGAGTTTGCCGCGCGAATCGAGAAGATTGAGCACGTGAATCTCTCGTCGGACGCATTGGCGCCGTTCCTGTCGGACCTGGCGGCCGCCGGTGCTCGCCGTCTCAACGAGGGCCAGGGCTGAGGGCATGGCTGGGGCATCGGTCCCGCGCGTCGTGGTGCTGACCCGCCAGACGGAGTACGACGCTCTCATCGCGCGCCAGGGAACCCGCGGCCAGGCCGTGTTCTTCCTCCAGCAGCGCGCGCAGTCGCTGGCGCCGCTCGAACAGGACGACCGGGCCTTCGACGAGGCCCTAGCCGTGGTCCTGGCGGGCATCCCGTCGGAGTGGCGGCGCGCGCGCGTCGACCGGGCGGACCTGGACCGCTTCCTGTTCGAGCCCGACGACGTCGTGGTGGCCGTCGGCCAGGACGGCCTGGTGGCAAACGCCGCCAAGTACCTGTCCGGCCAGCCGGTCATCGGCTGCAACCCGGACCCGCGCCGGTACGAAGGCGTGCTCGTGCATCACCCGCCGGATGCGGTCCCGCTTCTGATTGCCCGTGCCGCGCGAGGATCAGCGCCCGTCCAGGAGCGGGTCATGGTGGAGGCCGTCCTTGACGACGGCCAGCGCCTGCTCGCGCTCAACGAGGTCTTCGTCGGCCACGCCTCGCACCAGTCCGCGCGGTATTCGATCAGCGTAAGCGACCGGGCGGAACGCCACTCGTCTTCGGGCGTGGTGATCACCACGGGCACGGGCGCAACCGGCTGGGGGCGGTCGATCGTTCTCGAGCGCAACTCGGCGCTCACGATGCCCGCCCCGGAGGAGCCAGCCCTGGCGTTCTTCGTGCGCGAGGCATGGCCCAGCGTGACGACGGGGGCAACCCTGACGGAAGGGCGCCTGGGTGTCCTCGAGGCCCTCGGGCTCACCTCGGAGATGAACGCCGGAGGGGTCGTCTTCGGCGATGGGATCGAGTCCGACCGGCTGGATTTCGGCTTCGGACGGCATCTCGAAGTCCGCGTCGCCGCACAGCGGCTTCGGCTGGTGAGCTGACCACGACGCAGCCGTCGGACGGCGGCCGCCGCGGCCGGCTTTCGCGCTCGGGCCGCCACCGCCGCGCCGCGGCGTCCGCTAGCCTCTCCCCAGGAGGGACCCGAACCATGCCCACGCTGCCGGCAGACCGGCTCCATGATCTCGTCGCCGCGAAGCGCGCCGATGCGGGCCTGCCCGGAGTCGCGGCAGGCATCGTCGCAGGCGACGGCCTCGCGTGGTTCAGCGGACAGGGATGGGCGGACCTGGAGCGCGGCCCGGCGCCCACGGATCGCTCGCTGGGCCGCGTGGCCTCGGTGACCAAGACCTTCACCGCGACCGCCATCCTCCAGCTGCTCGATCGCGGGCTGCTCTCGCTGGACGACCCGATCGAGGTGCACGTGCCGGAATTCGGCGCAGTGCGG
>JANPDJ010000365.1:0-4959 GCA_031431395.1 Chloroflexota bacterium
GCCCGGATCCAGCCGATGCCGCGGCGCTGGCTGAGAGCATCCGGTCCAACCCCGACCTGGGGGCGACCGCTCCGTTAGCCGTGAGCGTTGGGGGGGCCGAAGCCCTGATGATGGACTTGGTGATCGTCGCCGGAACGACCATCTCAGCGGCGGTCAACGAGCAGGGCGACTTCTGCGCCGACGGGCTCCTGAACCCCGTCTTCGACCAGGACGTGGGTTCGACAATTTATATCGACAACGGCATCGCAACGGGCACCGCATCGGGCGAGCGGATGCGGCTCTACCTGTTCGACGTGCCCGAGGGGTCGTCCATGCGGATCCTGGCCATTGCGATCGTTGCGCCGGAGTCGACCTTCGAGAGGGCGGTGGAGGCGGCAGCGCCGATCGTCGACTCGGTCGAGTTCCCAACGAGGTAACGGCGACCGGATCGACGGAAGGGAGGCCGGGGGTGAGGAGCCGCCCCGGCTAGCCCCTTGTCATGGCCCTGGGTGTGATACGCGCACACGTTGTTCACGGTCCTCGGCAGGTCCACGCAGGGCGCATAACCGCACCCACGGACTGGTACGGAGACGGCCAGGCCGGGCGGGCGGGTCATCAGCCCAGGTCCACCCTCAGGTTCGTCCGATTCCGGCCTCGCTCACCAGATTTCGGGCCCAGCGCCCCAGTCTCCGCTCCGTATCAGTCTCCCGGCGCGGTTATGCGGAAAGGTCCCACCCGTGCTGGCGAGAGTCAACAACGTGTCCATGAATGACACCTAGCTATGGCGGCCCGAGGGCACGCCCCTCGAGCCATCGTTCAGGGCATTCAACGAACCGATCAGCGGCCGCGATGGCAACCACGGAGGGAACCGATGAACCGCTTCATGGTCGTCGCCCGTCCGGTAGCGGCAAGGGCTCTCGTCGCATTGATCGTCACTGGCATCGTTGCAGCGTGCGCCGGCGCTAGCGGAACCGTTCCGTCGGCCTCGGTCGAGCATTCGGCGGCAAGCGTTGCGTCGGCCTCCCCGAGCGAGCGGGCCACGCCCTTCCCGAGTCCGGCTGCGGTCTTCCCGACCGCGGCGTTCGTTCGACGCTGACCCAGAAATAGCGTCAACCATTCCCGGTGTGGCAAAGGTAAGAACGAGGATTCACGCACACGCCGAGGCAGTGGGACCATCGGCCCATTGGCAAGAACTGTGAGCTTGGCTAGCATCGGTGGGCCGAGTTGACAATTCCTCCAGTGAGCCATGCCGAATACCCTGCAGATTCGACCCATCGACGCGACGTTGTCGGTCACCAAGGCCGCCCGCCTGTTGGGCGTGCACCCGAACACGATCCGAACCTGGAGTGACGCCGGCCGGCTGCGCTATTTCCGGATCAATTCGCGCGGCGATCGCCGATACCGGCTGGGTGATCTGCAGCGTTTCCTCGCGGCAGCCGACCCGCGCTCGCGAGGGCGCTCCGCCCAACCAGCCGGCGGCATCAATCGCGGTGGATCAGGTGTCGGGTGGCGGGGGAGCCAGCCGACGACCGTCGCGACGGCGCCGCGGGGGCGGATCGAGCCGGCCGACGACCCACTCGAGACCGAGCACCATCGAGTCGATCTGTCCGTCGCCGAGACGATCGCGCACCTCGGGATTCGGCCGGAGCAAGCCGCCGATCCGTTGCTGGCCGCTGCCTGGGCGGTGCGCGACGCCTACGGCCATCATCTCGTGGCGATCTGGGAGGACGACGGCAGCCTGCTGCTGCATCGCGCGGTGGCCTCCGCGGATCCCGCCACTGCCGCCCGACTGACCAATCTGCCCCGTGGGATCGGCGTGCTCGCGGCGGCCCTGGTTGCCGCGGAGGGTCCAGCGCACGGATCGACGGCCCGCGCCGGACTGCGCCGGGGACGGCGCGTGTTCGAGCGCGAACGCGCCGTCCCCCGAACGCCATCACCGGGCGAGTTGCCCGTCCTGGGCGACGGGCGACCGGAGGTGGCGGTGCCGATCCCTGGGGTGGATCGTCCATGGGGAGTGCTCCTGATCGTCGGCGAGGATCGCGATTCCCTTGACTTCCGAGACCTCGAGGCCGCCGGGTTAGCGGCGGACGGGATCGGCGCGCTCGTCGGGGCCATGGCGCGCACCACGGAGATCGCGCAACTTCGCCATCAGGCCGAGGCGCTGCGGCGCGTCGCTGGCGACATTGGCAGCCGCCTCGACCTGAACCGGATCCTGTCGGGTCTGGTGGATCATGCCCTGGTGATGTTCGAGGGTAATCGGGCTGCCGTCTTCCTGGAGCGCCCGGACGGCAAGATCACTTCAGTCGTCAGCCGCGGCCTGTCAAGCGAATACCTGGCCAGTGTGCAGGCGATGCCAGTTCGGCGACTGCTGGCGGATGCCGTGGCCGCCGGCCATCCCGTTTTCTCTGTGGGCTACAGAGATGACACGCGCGGCGCCGAGATGCGGGCGGCCGTGGTCCAGGAGGGGTTCGACACCCTCTGCTCCGCGCCATTGCTCGACGGTGACAGCGTCCTCGGCCAGCTCAACATCTACCACGATCGTCCGCATCGCTGGTCGGAGGCCGAGCTGGAGACCGTCGAAGCCCTGGCGACCCAGGTCGGCGTCGCCATCCGGGCCGCCCAGGATTACGAGCAGATGACGACCTGGGCAGCGCAGCTCCAGTCCATCCAGCAGCTGGGCGCGCGGCTCAACGGCCTGTCCAGCGTGGCGGAGATCGGGCAGGCGATCGCCACCGAACTGCGCCAGTTGATCGACTACCACAATGCCCGGGTCTACCGGCTCGCGGGGCAGGAACTGATCCCAGTTGCGATGCAGGGTCAGATCGGCGAATACATCGACGAGACACCCGACCAGCTCCGGGTCACCCTCGGCGAGGGGATCACCGGATGGGTGGCTGCCAATCGGGTCGCCCAGAACCTGGGGGATGCCGCGGCGGACCCCAGGGCGAGGACGGTGCCAGGCACGGAGGACGACCTTGATGAATCGATGCTGCTGGCCCCGATGCTGTTCGACGACCAGGTGCTCGGCGTCCTGGTCCTGTCACAGCTGGGCCTGCATCGGTTCAGCGACGACGACCTCCGGCTCCTGGTGATCTATGCCAGCTTCGCGGCGCAGGCAATGGCCAACGCGGACGCCACGCAGCGCCTCCACGAGAAGTCCGCGGCGCTTGAGCAGAAGGTGCGCGGCCAGCGCGAGCTGCTCGAGATCACCGAGTCGATCCTCACCACGCTGGACCTGCCGGTCCTGCTCGGCACGATCGCGGACCGGCTCGGCGACCTCATCGGCTCGGACAACGTCTCGATCGAGCTGGTGGACCATGAACGCAACGCGCTCGCGCCGGTGATCGCCCGCGGCGCCGACGCCGAGTACTACCTCCAGCCCTGGGACAACGGCGAAACCGGCCTCGCGACGTGGGTCCTCGAGCACAATCAGGCCGTCCGCCTCATCGACGAGTTCGACGACCCTCGGGTGCTCCAGCCGGCAAGCGGGCCGGTGCACGGCAGCCTCGTCTGCGTCCCGCTGCGTGGCCGCGAGGGCGCGATCGGCGTCCTCACGATGGAGCGCCTCGGCGAGGGCCGCGTGTTCAGCGACGACGAATTCGAGCTGGTCCAGCTGTTCGCAGCCCAAGCCTCGATCGCCCTCCAGAACGCGGAGGTCCACCTCGCGGTCCGGCGCCACGCCCAGACGGACGTGCTCACCGGACTGCTGAACCACGGCACCTTCGGGCAGCAGCTGGACGCGCTCATCGCCGCGGGCGAGCCGTTCAGCCTCGTGATGCTCGACCTGGACCGGTTCAAGCCGGTCAACGACGGCATGGGCCACCAGGCCGGCGACCTGCTCCTGCGGCAGGTTGCCGATGCGATCGTTGCGGCGAGCCGCGACAGCGACCGCGTCTTTCGCTACGGCGGCGACGAGTTCGCGGTGCTGCTGCCGCGGACTGATCGCGAGCAAGTCGGCCCGATCGCGGAACGGGTACGCGCCGCGGTGAAGGGCGTCGTTGGCCCGGGGACTACGTGGCGCGGGCGCGCTCGCTCACTGGAAGCCTCCGCCGGCACGGCCTCCTTCCCCGTCGATGGCGCACGCGCCGAGGAAGTCCTCCTGGCCGCGGACCGCGCGCTGTTCGTGGCCAAGCGATCGGGTGGCGGACGCGTCGCCAGCGCCGCCGAGGGCATCGCGCTGGTCGGCGAATTCACGCTCCAGACCCCGACGCCGATCGATCCGCTCGGGGCACCTGCCTGACCCGGCGTCGCCGATTCTCATCGTCGCCCGTCAAACTCAGGTCATGACGTCTCCATCCCCGCGCCCTCGCGCACCTCGCCGGTCCCCCCTCGAGTCGCCCCAGCTGGCGGCGGGACTCGTCGTCGTCGTCCTGGTCCTCGCCGCCGTCCTTGTCGTCCCGGGGATGCTCGGGCCGTCCGCGTCGCCCGGGCCATCCGGCAGCGTCGCCCCCGGATCCGCGGCGCCAAGTGTGCCGCAGTCGCCGGCCGCGCCGACCTTCGTCCGCCCGACGCCGAGCCCCAACCCGACCTTCACCTCCTACGTCGTCCGCGCCGGTGACACGCTCAACTCGATCGCCACGGCATTCGGGACGACACCGCGATCGATCGCCTGGTGGAACCGCGGCGCGCACCCGTCGCTCGATCCCGAATCGCAGGACTACGAGCCGGACCGCCTCGATATCGACTGGGTCCTGGTCCTGATCCCGAACGCCGAGGTCGACGAGAACAACCCGCCGACACCGAGCCCCGGGCGAAGCGCCCTGCCCACCGTCCTTCCGACGGCCGGCGCGTCAGCGCAGCCGACGAGCGCCCCGGCCGCCATCCTGGTGTCGCACGGCCCGCGAACCGTGAAGAACATCGCCCTCACGTTCGATATGGGCGGTCGCCTTGACCCCGCAGTCGACATCGTCCAGTGGCTGATCGACCACGGGGTGCATGCGACCCTCTTCCCGACCGGCAAGTCGGGGACGCAGACAACCC
>JANPDJ010000366.1:0-11606 GCA_031431395.1 Chloroflexota bacterium
AACGAGATCGCCGACAGCTCGGGCGTGGGCATCACGATCGACGAATCCGCCGTGCCCATCCCCGGGCCTGTCCGCGCGGCATGCGAGATGCTGGGGCTGGACCCGCTGCACGTCGCGAACGAGGGCAAGTGCGTGGCGATCGTGTCGCCCGGACGGGCCGACGCCGTCCTCGCCGCGATGCAGGCACGACCGGAGGGTGACGGCGCCGCGATCATCGGGCGCGTGGTCGCGGAGCATCCCGGCATGGTCACGATGCGGACCCTCGTGGGCTCCGAGCGAATCGTGGACATGCTGATCGGGGAGCAACTCCCGCGCATCTGCTGACGGGCTCGCCTGCTCGAATCAGCCCCCGCGGGCGGGCTTGACGGCAACGAAGCGCACGGCCTCGGCCGCGAAGGCGTCCGCCTGGACGGGGATGGGCGAACGCGCCACGAACGAACCGCGTCCTGCCGCGAACTCCTCCGACTGCCGTTCCACGCTGCTGCCAGGCCGCTCTTCGAACGCGAACAGGATGTAGCCCTCCGTCTTCAGACGCTCGAATTCCGCTCGCGCCCGTTCCACGGACTCCTGGTCCGCCGGATCCCAGAGCACAACCTGCCGTCCACGTGCGGGGAATGTCTCCAGCCAGTGCTGGTCGGTCATCGGCGGCCCTCCGCTGCGTGCGGATCCACTCGCATCGGCACCGTATCCGGCACGCTGCCCGACGGGCAGGGCCACATTGACCGTCCTGGGCACGCCGAACTGCGTTGCGGCCGACGCCCAGCGGCTACTCGACGATGACGATCCCGGCCGCGGCCGCCAGCTCGCCAACCGAATTGAGCGCGTCGGGCCACGGCATTCGCATGCCGCGCAACCTCTCCGGATTGACGGCGCCTGCGATGTCCGTCCCCCGCATCTCGCAGCGTGCCAGGGTGGATTCCGCCCACACGGCCCGGGTAATCGTGCAGTCGGCAAACAGCACCGACTGGAGGTGGGCGCCGTTGAAGTCGATCTCGTCCAGCTTGCAGCGATCGAACACAACGCGTTCCAGCCGGGCGAAACGGAACGATGCGAGATCCACGCGGCAGTTCGTGAACGCCACGTCCCGAATGGAAGCCGACGACAGGTCGGCACCGGTCATCCGGACGCCGCCGAACGTAACGCGCCGCAGGCGCAGCCCGGTTGTTCGGACGTTGGCCCAGCTGCCGCCTGCGATCACAGCGTCTTCGATGGCCGCGTTCGCGAGGGTAGATGAGGCGAAATCCACGTGGCTGAGGCGGCAGCCCGAAAGTCGGGCGTTCGCTGCACTCCGCCCCGAGAAGTCGGTCCGAGCCAGGGCAGCGCCGTCGAGGACGAGGCCGTCCAGTGCGGCGGGGCGCCCGGCGACCTGCAGGTCGGGTGGAATGTCGGGT
Source organism: Chloroflexota bacterium (assembly GCA_031431395.1). Lineage (GTDB taxonomy): Bacteria > Chloroflexota > Limnocylindria > Limnocylindrales > CSP1-4 > VGPE01. Next base: position 1,392 of record JANPDJ010000366.1, read on the forward strand.
GCGTCGGGGCGGATCGGCGGCTGCGAAGGCAGAACTCGACCCTCCCTGGAGCGGCATCGGGGAGCCGCACCCGTCGCGCGCCATGGTATGCGACGATGCATCGAGTTGGCCGGAACATGCGCAGGCATGCGTGGAGGAGTAGCGCTGTGACCCCTGAGGAGTTCAAGACCCAGCACCTGCACGGGGTCTGGCCGGCCATCCCGCTGCCGTGGCGCGACGATGATTCGCTGGACGCCGGGCTGCTGCGCGAGATCGTCCTGCGGTACAAGGCGGCCGGCGCTGATGGTGTCTACACGACGGGCACGGACGGCGAACTCAGCGCCCTGGACTTCGACGACTTCGCGCGGATGGTGGACGCGTTCGCAGCGGCGACCCAGGAAGCGGGGCTGCCGGCGCAGGTGGGGGTCACATGGCTGCACACGAAGGGCGTCCTTCAGCGTGTCCAGCACGCCGTGGACCGCGGCATCGAGTGCGTCCAGGTGCAGCAGCCGTTCTGGACGGAGCTCAACGACACGGAATTGATCGGGTTCTTCGCGACGCTCTCGGAGCGGTTCCCGGACACGGGCGTCGTGCACTACAACCTGGCCAAGTCGCGCTTTCTCCACGGCAGCGACTACGCGAAGATCCTGCCCGAGGCGCCCACGCTCATCGGCAGCAAGCACACCGGCGGCAGCCCGGACGAGTTGATGGGCTGCGTGACCGAGGCGCCGTCCATGCACCATTTCGTGGTGGACGGACAGGCCATGCCGGGCGCAATGCTGGGCGCGAAGGGCATCTACAGCTTCACCGTCAACCTGAACCCCACGTGGGTCGTGGACTTCTGGGCGGCCTGCGCTCGGGGCGATGCCGCCGAAGCCGCGCGCCGGAAACTGCTGGAGGCGCGGTTCTTCAAAGCCTGGCTGCCCACGGTGGGCGAGATCACCGCGTCGCAGTCGTTCGCCAAGATCGCCACGCGCTGTGGGATCGCGCCGGAGATGCCGCTACGGGTGCGGGCGCCCTACCAGGCGGGGACTGAAGCAAACGTCTCCGCCCTGCGGGGACTCCTCGACGGCGAATTCCGGGAGCTTCGCTACACGCCGAGCTGATCCGGGGGAGGCCGAAGGACCAGATCCGCCGCAGCCGTCCCGGGCCGCGATCCCGGACGGCCGTCAGCCCCCGGGAACTAGCCCGAGCGGACCGAGGATTGCCTGCAGGCGGGCCACCTGGTCCGCGCTCAGTTCCAGCAGCGGCGCCCGGCAGTAGCCCCCGTCGTATCCCCGCAGCCTCAGGATGGCCCGGTACGTCGCGAGGTCGCTCGCCGGCCCCAGCTGACCGCGCGTGTAGAGCAGCTTGAACGGCAGGATCCGTCGCCAGATCGTCCGCGCCAGGTCCAGGTTGCTGGCAGCCATGGCGTCCCAGAGCGCGACGGCATCTGCGGTGGCCACGTTGAGGATGCCGCTGATCCAGCCGTGCGCTCCGCCCGCCAGCCCTTCCAGCGGGGCCTGGAAGCTGCCGTAGAAGACCCGGAACGCCGGGTCCACCTCGGCACGGAGTTCGTGCACCTGGTGCACGGTGGGGAACGTGCTCTTCACGGCGTGCGCCCAGCCGGCCTCGTACAACTCGCGCAGGCGCGGCGTACTCAGTGCGGGCGCACCGGAGTTGGCGGGGTTGTTGTAGACCATGATCGGGATGCTGGCCGCGCGGCCGACGGCCCGGAAGTGCTCCATCACTTCGGCTTCGGTGGGCAGGAGGTAGTACGGCAAGATCACGATGGCGCCGGCGGCGCCGGCGTCGGCCGCCTCGGCGGTCAGCCGGATCGTCGCGCGCGTGGACGCGTACCCCGTCCCGGCGATCACGGGCACGCGCCCGCGCGCGGCCGCGACACCCACCTCGATGACCCGTCGGCGCTCTGCCTCGTCCAGGGTCACGAACTCGCCGCTCGTCCCGCCCACCACGATGCCGTGGGCACCGTCCGCGATCAGCCGGTCGACGTGCGCGCCGGTGGCGGCCTCATCGAGGCGCCCGCTGGCGTCGAACATCGTGAGTGCCGCCGGGAAGATCCCGGTCCAGGTGACGGGACCTGTCATGGGTTCGATCTCCTTCAGTTCGCGCCGCTGGGCCCGCGCCGGCGGGCGAATCGATTGGGCTCCACGGTCCTGCCCATCCGGACGAAGAGTGCCTGGGATGCCTCGTTGATCCGGGCCAGGAGCCGGGGCTCGTCGAGGCGGGCGAAGGCGCCATCCTCGAGGATCACGGCGCCGTCCACGATGACGGTCCGGATGGACCGCGATCCGGCCGCATAGACCAGGTTGCGGGTGAGGTCCGTGACCGGCATCAGCTCCGGCCGATTGAGCGTATGGATCACGAGGTCCGCGCGCTTGCCCACCTCGATGGACCCGATGCGGTCCTCCAGGCCCACGGCCCGGGCCCCGCTGCGCGTTGCCATGTCCAGGACGTCCTCGGCCACCAGGTACGTCCGGTCCTCGTGCGCCTCGCGTGCCGTCAGGACGGCGAGGCTGGCCTGCCGGAACAGGTTGAAATCATTGGACCAGTTCCCGGAATCCGATCCGAGCGCGATGTTGGCGCCACGACGCCACAGTTCCGCGTGGCGGCCGTGAATCGTGCCGCCGTGACCCCAGATCATCGAAGCCGCCGGGGCCCAGGAGATGCTGGCTCCCGTTTCCAATAGCAGGTCGCACTCGCGGTCCGTCAGGTGGTTGGCGTGGCCCAGGGTGAGGTTGCGGTCCAGCACGCCGATTTCGGCCAGGTGGATGAGCGGATCCATGCCGAAACGGGTCCGGTCCGCCGCCGTGTCGCCGGCGCCGTACGCGTGATGCATGTTCAGGACGGTACCGGCCGCATCGGCCAGCCGCTTCCCCTCCCGCAGCAGGTCGTCGCTCGCCGTCCCGAATCCCAGCACCGCGATGTGGCCCGTGACCAGGGCGTCCGGGTCTGCGTTGCGCCGCAACTCGCCACCCAGGCGCGCCAGGGCTTCTTCGAGATTCGCCGGCGAGCGGTTGATCCGGCGCGCCGGTTTCGGCATGTCCATGACGCGCGCGTCGCCGATGACGGCCCGGATGCCCACCTCCTGCGCCGCCGATGCCGCGGCCGCTGGTGCGAGGACCGTCCCGGCCTCAAGGAAGCAGGTGGTGCCGTTCCGGATCATCTCCAGCGACGCCAGGAGCACGCCCAGGTACTCCTCCTCGTCGGTGACCGTGTTGTAGTAGGGGCGCTCCACCGCATCGAAGACGTCGCCCTCGCCGACGTGATCGGGCACGGCGCCGCGGAAGATGTGGAACGACGCGTGGAGATGCGTGTCCACGAGGCCGGGGTGAACCGGCGCGCCGGCGGCGTCGATCGTGCGCACAGGGCTGTAGCGGGCGGCGAGCGTCGCGTCATCCCCAACGTCCACGATCCGACGCCCGCTGACCGCCACGGCGCCGTCCGCGATGACCCGTCCCTCCGCGTCCGACGTGATGACGTAGCCGTGCCGGATCAGCAGGTCCACCGCCCCGTGGTGAATCGGGCCGGTCGAGACCTCCGGGACCGCGTCGCCGACCTGTGAACCCACGCCGTATCCCCCGCTGCACCCAACCCGAACCCCGACAGTGCAATGATGCGGCCATGAAGATGCACGCGGCAGTCCTTCGCGAGACCACCGGCACGCTGTCCGTCGAGGAGATCGAGATCGGGGCTCCCGGCCGGGGTGAAGTCCTGGTGCGGATCGCCGCCTCGGGCCTGTGCCACACGGACTGGGAGACGATGCACGGGCAGCAGCCCTGCAACCTCCCCGCGGTCATCGGCCACGAAGGTGCGGGCGTGGTGGAGGCGATCGGGCCGGGCGTGACGCTGGTCCGACCGGGGGACCACGTGGCGCTTTCGTGGAGCCCGAACTGCGGCCACTGCTTCTACTGCGACCGCGGCCAGCCCATCCTGTGCGAGGTCGCCCGCGCCGCGAACGCGCGAGGCACGCTGTTCGACGGCACCACGCGCTTCTCGGCCGGGGCCAGCCCCATCTACTACTACAGCCTGGTCTCCTCGCACGCGGAGCTCACGATCGTCCCGGAGCAGGCGGCGGTGCCGCTCCGCAAGGACTTCCCCCTGGACCGGGCGGCGCTGCTCGGATGCGCGGTCATGACGGGCTATGGGGGCGCCGTTCACGCTGGCCGGGTCCGGCCGGGGGACAGTGTCGTGGTGATCGGCTGCGGCGCCGTCGGACTCTCGGCCATCCAGGGCGCGCGGATCGCCGGCGCGTGGCCCATCGTGGCGGTGGACGTGAACCCGCTGAAGCTGACGTGGGCCCGGACCATGGGCGCCACCCATGCGGTCAACGCCCGCGAGGACGACCCGGTGACGGTCGCCCGTGACCTCACGTCCGGCCGCGGCGCAGACGTCTCGATCGAGGCGGCCGGCCAGAACGTCACGATCCGCCAGGCGCTGGAGGCCTCGCGGCCGGGCGGGCGGGTCGTGATCCTCGGCAAGACGGCCGTTGGACAGGAGGTGGCGTTCCCGTTCACCAGCCTGATGGGCGAACGGGAGATCGTGCGCACGTCCTACGGGATGAGCCGGCCGCGCCAGGACTTCCCGCGGCTCGCGGATCTCTCGATGCGCGGCGAACTGCTCCTCGACGAGATGATCACGATGCGGCTGCCGCTGGCCGACATCAATCGCGGATTCGCCGAACTCCAGGCGGGCAACGTGGCGCGTGCGGTCGTGGTGTTCGACGGGTTCTGACGCACGGGCGACGCCGCTCGACGTGGCCCGCAGGCGCCGCACCGGATTCGCGGCCGACCGCCCGATCAGCGGTCGATGTCGAAGCCCAGCGCCTCCGCGATCTCGGCCATCGGCCGGCCGGCCCACCACGCCGCGTAGTTCTCACCGGTGGAGAGGGATCGGGTCGCCACGTGATCCAGGTACAGGACGCCAAGCAGGTGATCGGTCTCGTGCTGCGCGATGCGGGCCGGCCAGCCTGTGAACATCCACGTCCGGGGCTCGCCGTGCTCGTCCAGCCCCTCCACCCGCACGGTCCGATGGCGTCGCACGTAGCCGGTGAGTCGCGGAACGCTCAGGCAGCCCTCGAAGAAGCCTACGGGTCCGCGCTCGTCCGGGACGGGTACGAGGACCGGGTTCGCGAGAACCGTGAACGGAACAGCGCGCCGTTCCCGGCCGGCCAGATCGTCCGGCGTGAGGTGGCCCCAACGCTCGGGGCCATCGGACAGCACGGCGAGCTGGATCGATTCGCCGATCTGCGGGGCCGCCAGCCCAACCCCCGGCGCTGCCTCCATCGTGGCCCGCATCCGGAGGATGAGGCGCCGGACATCGGCCCGGTCCAGATCTCCGGGCGACAGCAGTTCGGCCGGGCGACGGAGGACCGGGTCGCCGCACCCGACGATGGGCAGCAGCTCGAGGTCCGCTGGCGGTTCCGACGTGTCGCTGGTCACGCCGGCCGCCACTACTCGTCGCCGGCGACGGATTCGGGACGCGAGTCCAGGGAATCCGTGACGGGCATGGGCAGCCGCCACGAATAGCGGCCCATGATCTCGTGGTCCGAGTCACCCTGGCGTCGTTGCGCATACGCCCCGAACGGCAGGTGGTAGTGCACTTCCGCGTTCATGCGGATGAACCCTTCGCCGTACGCGACGCTCCCGCCGCCGAACGCGCCGTCGCCGGTCTCGATCCGCTTGCGGTTGTACGCCCCGGCGTAGCCCTGGCTGACCAGGCACTCCATGGCCGCGAACTTGCGGTCGATCACGTCCGTGATGTCCACGAACACGTCGTTCGTGTAGCCGCCGCGTGAATCCCACAGGCCGTTCCGGACACTGGCGCCGCCCTGACCGAAGAAGAAGACCTGCCCGACGCGGTGCGGCGGCGTTCGGTCACCCGGGTCCACGCTCCCGGCATACCCGATGGCATGCATGACGACCTGGCCGGCGACGGCGTGGTTCGCGGACACCCCGTCGTTCTCGAACGGGAAGTGGGTCAGCACGATGTCCGGGCGGAGCTCGCGCAGGAGCCTCGCCATGTCGCGGATCGTGCCCCGCTCCACGAGCATGATCCCGTCGTCCACGCCCATGAACCGGACGTCCTTGACCCCCAGGATCCCGCACGCCGCGCGCACTTCGGCAGCCTTGACGTCCGCGCGCTCCGTGATCAACCCGCCCAGCTCCGTGGCGTCCGGGATCTCCTGGCGGTGGAACATCGCGTCGCTGATCACCGCGTCGTGGACTCGTGCGCCGTGCGTCAGACAGACGCCCGTCACGACATCTCCGCGTGCGGCGTGGTGCGCCATCGTGCCGCCGCTCTGGTCGAAGACGTCGGCGGGATGAGCCCCGATGGAAACGATGCGCAGCGGTTCAGGCACCTGACGAACGACCCCTTCCGATCGGCGGCCGCGAGTGCGGCGCCCTTACGGTCGCAACGATACGTGTCCAGCTCCGTCGCCGGAGCCGGACCGGCGGCCCGTGTCCGCCCCGGCGGCTGGATGCCGGCCCGGCGGCCGGAGCCTTCGCCTCCTCGGGCGCCGGAGTGGAGCGCCAGATACGTGGCAGTGAAGCCAGGGCCGGTACCTTGGGGCCCCGGTCGTCCCCCGGACCGGATCACACTCGCCGCCAGTCGTGTCCGCGCACGACGCCCAGCATTCCGCCGGATTCCCCGCCGGGAGGTGAGACGCCATGTTCGGGCAAGGTTCGGTTCAGCGGCGGCGCGCGCCGCTCACTCTCGTGACGGTCGGTGTAACGGCCGTAGTGGTCGCGCTGGTGGTGCAGCGCGGCGGCGCTGGCGCCCCAGGCCCATCCGAGGCCGGGGGATCTGCCGGCGCACCGGCCGCGTCGACGTCGGCCACGTCGACTTCCGCCGCGCCCATCTCGACCGCGTTGCCGGACGGCCTGCAGGACCGCGGCTGGATCGCGGAGATCGGCGTCCAGCGTTGGGCCGCAGGCTCGCTGACCGGCCGGGTCGTCCTGCTTCCGCCGGGCGAGATCGCCCTGACTGCCACGGCGGACAACGTCGTCAGCGTGCGGTACGGCCCAGGAGGTCGGTCGTCCACCGTCCGGGTGCGCGACCTCACGGGCGGACGATTGCGAGCGTCCGTGGATCGTCCAGGGACGGTATCGAGCGCCGCGGTCGCCGGCGACATGGTCTACGTCACCGGCGACGACGGGACCGGCGGCGGTTCGGACGCCGGCGTCCAGGCGATCTCCCTGGCTGATGGCTCCGTTCACGACGTGATCCCCGCGGGACCATCGCCCGCGGATGCCACGGGGCCGGTGACACGTTCACAACTGCGGCTGGACCCACCGGGCAGGATCCTGGGCTCTGCGCTCTGCACGGGCGACCGGTGCACCGTGGACCTCGTGAACCTGGCATCCGGCCTCCGGACTACGCCGATCCGCAACGGCCACGGGTTTCTCGTCGCCCTCACGGATCGCGTGATCTACCTCGCCGATGACACCCTGACCACCCTGGATGCCCTGGACGCCGTTACGGGCGAACTGCGCTGGCAGCTGGCCGACGTCCAGCTCAGCGGGGTCCTGCCCACGTCAGACGGATCACGGGTGGTCCTCTCGTACCTCCCGGGCCACGTTGCCGGCTCTCCCGTGTTCACACTGGCCTCGGCCGATGCAGCGACCGGGGTGCTCCAGGTGCTGCTCCAGCGCCCCGCGGACACGGACGTTCCCACGTTCTACCCGAACCTGTCCGGCGACCGGTTCGCCGTCATCGGCGGCGGCGGAACGCTGGGCGAATGGCTCGGCGGAAGCCGCGGACGGGCAGCCCTGACCCTCGTGGACACGCGGAGTGGGGCCCTCAGCACAAATGCCGTGAGCATCGCCGCGCCCTGATCGGTTCGTCGTGGTCACCCGCCGTGCGGTGCTGGAACCCCAGTCCAGCACGGCCGCAGTCCAGCACGGCCGCAGTCCAGCACCGCCGGATCCCGCGGCGCGCCGGCCGCTCCCAGGAGACCCATGCGCATCTTCGCCTCGATTGCTCTTGCCCTCGTCAGTGTCCTCATCCTCGCCGGGCCGGTGGCCGCGCACGACCCAACGTCGGGCGCCATCGCCGAGTACCCGCCCGGAACCTCGCTGTCGTACCGGTTCGGCGGGACGGGCTACCCCTCGTGGGTGCAGTCCGCCAGCCAGGCGGCCCTGGGACCGGACTGGACCTCCTCCTCGTTCAACAACGCGCGCCTGCCGTCGTTCTCGTACAGCGCGAGCGGCAGCGGGACCGTGTCCTACAGCTCATCCACCGCGTCACCCTGTGGCACGGGCAACACGCAATGGCTCCAGTGCGCCAGCAATTGGGGCTCCTCCGCCTGGCGCATCTACATCCGCAACTTCAGTGGCGCGCCCTACGGTTCCTGGACCTGGTGCAACATCTCGTTCTCGGGCACCTGCTGGGACGTGGAGCGTGCCCTGCTGCACGAGACGGAGCACGTCACGATGGGGATCAACAGCCACGATGCACAGGGCGAGAGCAACACGATCATGGGATCGGCTTCGCCCTGGTATCCCAATACGGGCTGGAACACCCACCACATCCAGCGGTGTGACGAATCGGCCGCCCAGCTGGTGACCGGCCTCGGATCCGCGTACGGTCCGCTCGGGGAGTGCTTTGATCATGTCTCCGGACACGGCGTCGCGGGCCTCGTCCCATCCCTGACCAATGCCACCGCCTCGGTCAGGACCTGCCTTTCCCAGGTCGCCTACCTCTCCGGCTCCTTCGGGATCGCGCCGGACAGCCGCTACCGGGCTCTCGCCGGCCAGAGCCTGGCCGGACGTACGGTGTGGTTTGACCGCAAACTGCACTCGGCCACCACGTGGACACTGAACGTCGCGTCGGCAGTCACGGGCACAGCCGGCACCAACTGGTCACGGGGTTTCTCCACCGGATCCACCACCACGATCACCTACGACATCCGCCCGCACACGGGTTCGGAGGCCGGACTGGACCCGGCCACGGCACCCATCGTCGCCGTGACCTGGGGCATCACCTGCTGAGCGACCGCGGGCGGCCCGTCGACGCCCGCTATGCTCTTTCGCCGATGCCGCTCTACGACGATCCGCCGAACGGCCTTCGCATGGCCGCCGATCCGCTCCAGCGCTGGACCCAGGCGCTCGCGGAGCGGATCGGCACGCCGCCGGACGTGGCGGCGGACGTCGCGGAGGTCCTGGTCGCCTCGGATCTCCGCGGCATCGCGTCCCACGGAACTGCCCGGCTGCCGCAGTACGTCGCGCTTGCCGAGACGCACACCATGGACCCGGCAGCGCGCCCGGTGAAGGAGCGGGGCCGTCCCGGCATCACGCTCTTCGATGCCCGCAACGGTTGGGGTCATCACGCCGGACGTGTGGCGATGGATGACGCGATCGAGCGAGCGATGACACTCGGCACGGCCATCTCCGTCGTCCGCAACAGCAACCACTACGGAATCGCCGGCTGGTACGCGATGCGGGCGGCCGAGGGGGGCCTGATCGGCATGAGCCTGACCAATACGTCGCCGCTCGTGGCACCGACCCGGGCGCGCATCCCCATGCTGGGCACCAACCCCATCGCCTTCGCGGCGCCGGCCGGTCGCTTCGGCATCTTCAGCCTGGACATGGCCACCAGCACGATCCCCCGCGGCCGGATCGAAGTTGCCGCACGACGGGGCGAGGCCCTGCTGCCTCAGTGGGCCATCGGGCCGGATGGGTTGCCGGCGACCACGCCTGAGGAAGCACTCGCCGGGGCGCTCCAGCCGCTGGGCGGCACGGAGGAATCGGCCGGCTACAAGGGCTACGGCCTCGCGCTGCTCGTGGAGATCCTGACGGGCGTCCTGGCCGGCGCGGCCTTCGGGCCGAATGTGATCGGCCTCTTCTCCACGGAGGCCAAGAGCGACCTTGGGCAGTGGTACCTCGCCATCGACCCCGGGGCCATCGGCGACCCGGCCGCCTTCGAAGAGCGGCTGGAACGCCTGCTGGAGCAACTCACCGACGCACCGCTGATCCCCAATGCCCCCGGACCGGTGCTCTGGCCCGGCCAGCCGGAAGCCGAACGGGCCGAACGGTCCAGGAGGGACGGCATCGTGATCGACCGCGAGCATCACGCGAATCTGCTCGCCCTCGCCAGGAGGTTGGACGTGCCCCTGCCCGAACTGCGGGCGCGGCTGATCCAACGCTGGCTGTCGCTGGGGCTTAGCCGGGCAGCGGCGACCCGGCGGGCTGAAAGCAACGACATTCCCAATGCCGCCCGGGCCGAGCGACACGA
>JANPDJ010000367.1:0-14999 GCA_031431395.1 Chloroflexota bacterium
CCCGACGTGCCCCCGGGGCAGCCGGTTCGAGTCGGGCAACGTGCGTGACCAGGGGGTCGGAGTGCCCTTCCAGGCGGTGAACCGGCACCTACCAGTCGCTCCACGACTTGGTGACGCGATCAGGGTAGCCGGGGTCAGCGGCGCCGCGAGGGTGCGCGGCGTGAAGGCGACAACGTCGCTGGCCGTCCAGCGCGGACAGAATCGCTGGCCGTCCATCGGCGGCAGGATCACCGGCCGCGTGAAGGCGACAGATTCGCTGGCCCCACATCGAGCGTCGGCGGCCGCTCGCCGGTTGACGCTTCAGGCGCCGTTCCCTACAATGCACAGTCGCGGGGTGGAGCAGCGGCAGCTCGTCGGGCTCATAACCCGAAGGTCAAGGGTTCGAATCCCTTCCCCGCAACCAGGTGCAGCAGCGACGGAACCTCGGGCACAGCGCCCGGGGTTTTTTCGTTTCCGGGTTACTCCCAGCGGAACGTGCGCACAGCCAGCAGCACAGCGGCGGCGCCCCATCCGACGAGGACGGCGGCTGGGCCCGCGAGATCGATCGCGCCGGCGCCGAGGCCCGCCCGAACGAGCTCCGACAGTGCGGCCGCAGGCAGCAACCGGGCGACGAGCTCCAGCGGTCCCGGCAGGTGGCTCAGCGGTAGCACCACGCCCCCCAGCAGCATGAACAACAGGAACAGGCCGTTCGCGAGAGCGAGCGTCGCCTCCGCTCGCAGCGCGCCTGCCAGCAGCAGGCCAAGTCCGGCGAAGGCGATCGTGCCCATCGCGAGAGCCACCGCGGTGACGACCGTGGATGCGCCGGGTGCCGGGCTCCAGCCGAACACCACGGTCGCGATCCCCACGAGCAGGGCGACCTGTACCGCCTCAAGGGCGGCCACCGTGATCAGCTTCGAGGCGAGCAGGGCGGATCGCGGCAGCGGCGAGCCGCCGAGGCGCTTGAGCACGCCGTAGCCACGGTCAAACCCGGTGGCGATGCCAAGGTTGACGAACGCCGTGGAGACCACCGACAGCGCGAGGACGCCCGGCAGGAGGAAGTCAACTGGGCGATCGGTACTCGTGGACAAGAGCGGGATGGCGGCAAAGAACGCCAGCATTGCCGGTGGAATGACGAGCATGACAAACAGGTTCTCGAAACGCCGGGCCGTCAGGCGCAACTCCATGACGACCTGGGCACGGACCATCCGCGCCCACGGCGCCGCGGCCCACGGATCGGTCATGATCCGTCTCCGGACGGGTCGCGTCCCACCAGGGCGAGGTACCGGGACTCCAGGCTCTGCCCGCGGGTGCCCAGGGCGACGATCGCCACGCCGTTTTGCGCAGCCCAGGTGGCAATCACGACGGCCACCGCCGGATCGGCGGCACCGCCGGAGACGGTGATCCCGGCAGGGAGCCCCACGGTCCTGAACGACGGGAGAGCCGACCGGAGATCGGCCACCTCTGCCGCCGCCAGAGGACGTGCGAACGTGGCGCTGACGTCGGCCTCGCCGGTCGTCGCCAGCGAGACCGGATCACCTTCCGCAAGCACGCGTCCGTTCGCGATGATCGCCACGCGGTCCGCAAGCGCCTCCACGTCGCCCAGATCGTGCGTCGTGAGGAGGATCGTGACACCCGACCGCCGAAGCCCCGCGATCAGCTCGCGTGTTTGCGCGCGGATGGCCGGATCCATGCCGGCCGTCGGCTCGTCCAGGATCGCCAGCTCCGGCCGGCCCACCAGCGCCAGTGCCAGCGCCAGTCGCTGTCGCTCGCCGCCGGAGAGGACCCGGTATGCACGGTTCGCGAGATGCACCAGGCCCACCTGCTCCAGGAGTGCGTCCGGATCCAGCGGGTTTCGATAGAACGCTGCGAACAGGTGGAGCAGCTCGCGAGGCCGGCCGTACTGGTAAACGCCGCCGCTCTGCAGCATCAGTCCCACCCGCCGCCGGAGGGCCGGAGCGTCGCGCGCAGGGTCAAGGCCAAGCACGCGCACCGTGCCGCCGTCGCGTCGTCGGTAGCCCTCGAGGATCTCGACGGTCGTGGTCTTGCCGGCGCCGTTGGGGCCGAGCAGTGCGAAGACCTCGCCGCGACGAACCGTCAGATCCAGGCCGTCCACGACGGCGCGGCCTGCATACCGCTTGACGAGCCTGCGGACCGTGATCGCGACGTCGGGGCTGCCCCCCGTCCCGGAGTCCGGATCTGGAGTGCGTGCCGCCCCGCCGGTCATCGACACCGGCCGGACCGGCGGCTGGTCATTGAGCGATGGCCGGGTACTGGCTGTCGAAGTCCGACTGGAGGATCTCGCCAACCTGGATTGAGCGGAGAATCCCCTTCCGGTCGATGAAGTACGTCTGCGGTGGCGCCACGACACGATACGCCTTTGCGACCGCACCATCCGGATCGAGGGCATTGGGCCACGTCACCGAGAAGGACGTGGCGAACTCCCGCGCCGGATCCTCCTGGTCCTTGAAGATGACACCCACGATTGCAAGCCCGTCTCCTGCGTGCTTCGCCAGTTCCTCGCGAAGCAGGGGGATCTCCTGCCGGCACGGCACGCACCAGGACGCCCAGAAGTTGACGATCACCGGTCGCCCGCGAAGGGCGCTCAGCGAGACCGGCTGGCCGTCCAAACCGACAGCGGCAATCTCCGGGGCGGGATCGCCAACCCTGGCCGTCCCGCCGCCGGAGCTTCCGCATGCCACGGCAAGGAGTGCGGTGCAGACCAGGAGCGCGACGACCCGGCGCAACATGTTCGGGATGTGGCGGCCTCGGAGCTACTTGGCGACGAGCGTTCCCGTCATCGAGGGATGCACGACGCAGATGAACGTGTATGTCCCGGCCTTGAGCGCGGGGACCTGGTAGACGCGCGTTTCCACGCCGGGGAAGATGTCGCCGTTCCAGATCACGGGGCCCCCGGCGCCGCCGTCGTGGATCGCGACGTTGTGCGGAATGCCCGCATCCTTGTTCTCGAAGGCGATCGTGAACGCCTTGTCGGCGGGTGCCACGTGCTCAGCCGTCGTGCCGCCCACGAAGGCGATGTTCTCCGCCGTGATCATCAGATCGGCCGGTGCGCCTGCTGGTGCGGTGGAGGCTGGAGACGCGGCCGCGCCCGATGAACCCGGTGAAGAAGGTGCCCCGGACGCTCCCGGCGCTCCGGAGGGGGAGGGAGCATTCCCGCCGACTGCGCTCCTTGGCGGCAGGATTCCGGTCTGCAGCACGATTGCGCCCGCGAACAGGATCGCGAAGACGGCCAACGTCGTGCGCGGGTAGCCGGGCCGCGGGTCTGCCGGGAGATGGCCCGTGACATCAGCGATGACGACGCCCCGGTATTCGCGGCGTGCATCGGCCAGCCACTGGAGCAGGGCGATCGCGAGCATGAATGCGCCAGCGACCAGAAGCCAGCCGCCGAACACGAGGCCGAACAGCAGCGCCGCCATGGCGAGCGAGGCGAGGATGGGCCGGAACGAGGGGCCGGGAACGTGGATGCCGGGGGGTGGCGTGCCGGACGGCCGCGGTACCGAACCTGACGTGGGATGTTCGACGTGGTCGTAGTCGCGCATCCCCTCCCGCAGCCAGTAGATCAGGGAGAGGACGAGGAGACCAGCACCGCCGGCGAGGACCCAGCCCCCGAAGACCAGTCCGTACATCAGGCCGAGGAGGGCAACCGCTGCAATCACCGGCGCCCACGAGCGCTCGGCTGCGTGGACTCCGGCCGGGGGTCGCGGCTCCATACGGCTCTTGCCGCGACGCTTGGGCCCGGCGTTGGCGTACCGGACGACCAGCCAGCCCAGGTAGAGGCCCAGCAGCAGAACGAGCAGGATGGGAACGAGCGCGACCAGCGACGTCCAGTCCGGGCTGACGAGCTGGTTGATGAACTCGAGGATGCTTGTCCAGATCTGGTCCATTGAGCCCTCAGCCCTCGCGGACGCCCGCTATTCCCCGCGCGGGGCGCCGGCCGCCAGCACGTAGAACAAGAGACTCATCGCGACGGCCAGAAAGAGCAGCATCGTCACGCCTGCGAAGTCGATGTGCCCACCGAGCGCAGCCGGCGCGCCATACAGGGTACCGCCGAGAACGGCGATGACGGCACCGACCAGGACCGCGAGACGAACGTGCATGGGTCCCCCGACGGTTACAGGAAGTAGAGCGTCGAGAACAGGATGATCCAGACCACGTCGACAAAGTGCCAGTACATCGACGTCGCCTCGACCATGTCGTGGTGGCGCGCCGAGAACTGGCCCGACATCGACCGGTACAGGACCACCGAGAGCATCAGCACGCCGCCAAGGACGTGCGCGCCGTGGAAGCCCGTCAGCGTGTAGTAGGTGGTGCCGAACGGACCGGCATCGAGTCGGACGCCGTCCGAGTACAGGGCGATGTAGTCGAGCGCCTGCATCACGAGGAAGGTGGCGCCAAGAATGACGGTCACGGCGATGGCGCGCGTCAGGCCGCGGCGATCGTTTCTCCGGATCGCCCACACGCCGATCTGGCAGGTGAACGACGAGATGATCAGCAGGAGCGTGGCCGGACCGACCAGGGGCAGGATGTGCAGCTTGTCGTGGAACTCGATCGGTGGCCAGACGGGGGCGTTCGCCCGGACGTTGAAATAGGCCGCGAAGAGCCCGGCGAAGAACATCACCTCCGAGGTGATGAAGAGGAGCATCCCCAGGATGACGTTGCTGATGCCGCCCTCGGCGTGCGCTGCCGGCGCGTGCTCGGCGGCGGTGGCCACGGACGTGGAGTGCGCGGTCATGCGTGGGCACCGCCGCCTGCATCGAGCGCGGGCACGTCCGCGCCGCTATCCGGTGGTTGATGCGGATCAGGGCTCGTGCCGTGGCCGTGCGACCGGCCGTGGCGCAGATCGAAGAGTGGCCGTTCCGACCGGATGAGCGGCAGCCGGTCGAAGTTGTATGCCGGCGGCGGCGATGACGTCGCCCACTCCAGGGTGTTCGCCTCCCAGGGATCGTCGCCCGCGATCTCGCCGCTCCGCAGCGAGATGAAGACGTTCCAGAGGAACGGCAGCAGGCTCAGGCCGATGATGAAGCTGCCGAGGGTGGCCAGCAGGTTCAGCTGGTTCCAGCCTGCCGTGGAGCTGTAGTCCGCGATGCGACGCGGCATGCCGTCAAGACCCAGCATGTGCATGGGGAAGAACGTGAGATTGAAGCCGATGAACATCACCACGAAGTGCACCTTACCCAGGGCTTCGTTGAGCATGCGGCCCGTCATCTTGGGGAACCAGTAGTAGAGGCCGGCGAACACCCCGAACACGGACCCGCCGAAGAGCACGTAATGAAGGTGCGACACCACCCAGTAGGTGTCGTGAAGCGCGAAGTCCACGGGAACCACCGCGCTGAACGCCCCGTTGATCCCGCCGATGAGGAACATCGAGATGAAGCCAAGCGCAAACAGCATCGGCGTGGCCAGTCGCAACTGTCCGCGCCAGAGCGTGGCGATCCAGTTGAACATCTTCACGCCGGTCGGCACGGCGATCAGGAACGTCATGAGGCTGAAGAAGGGCAGGTAGACCGAGCCCGTCGTGAACATGTGGTGCGCCCAGACGCTGAAGCCGAGCGCTCCGATCCCGGCGGTCGCGAACACGAATGCCCGGTAGCCGAAGAGCGGCTTGCGGGAGAAGACCGGCAGCACCTCGCTGACGATCCCCATCGCGATCAGGATCATGATGTAGACGGCCGGGTGGGAGTAGAACCAGAAGACGTTCTGCCACAGGATGGCGTTGCCGCCGGACGCCGGGTCGAAGAAGTGGCCGCCGTAGTTGCGGTCGATGAACAGCATGATCAGCGCGCTCGCGAGGACCGGCGTCGCAAGTACGACCAGGACGCTGGTCACGAGCGCTGTCCAGACCAGGATGGGCAGCCGGAACATCGTCATTCCGGGCGCGCGCATCTTGAAGATGGTCACGAGGAAGTTGATCCCGCCGAGGATCGAACTCGTGCCGATCAGCACGACCGCCACGATCCACAGGTCCGTCCCGATGCCCGAGTACTTCGCCTCGGACAGGGGCGTGTACGACGTCCAGCCGGCGGACGCGGCGCCCCCAGCCAGGAAGCCCGACGCCATCAGGATGCCGGCCAGCGGCAGCATCCAGAACGAGAGCGCATTGATCCTTGGGAACGCCATGTCCGGCGCACCGATCATCAGCGGGACGACGTAGTTGGCGAAGCCCGCGAGGATGGGGATGACGAACAGGAACAGCATGAACGAGGCATGCATGGTGAAGAGCTGGTTGTAGACCTCTTCCTTGAAGAACTGGATGCCCGGTACGGCCAGCTCCGATCGGACACCGAGGGCAAGCAGGCCGCCCACGATGAAGAAGATCATCGAGTTGACCAGGTAGAGAATCCCGATCTTCTTGTGGTCGGTTGTGGTCAGCCACTCATACAGGCCGGTCCGGTACGCGGTCGCTGCGGGCGTCAGCGCGGTGGTCGCCATCGAAGCTCCTTACTGGACCGTCAGGGTGCCGGTCATGGTTGGGTGCACCTTGCAGGAGAACGCGTAGGTGCCCGCCTTGAGTGCAGGGACCGGGTACCCGCGCGAGTCCGGGCCGTTGAAGATCTCGCCATCGAAGAGGGCGGGATCGCTTGCGTTGGGGCCGGCGTGGATGACCACGTTGTGGGGGACCCCCGCATCGTTGTTGGTGAACTTGAGCGTGAACGGCGCGTCAGCTTTGGCCGTGAGCGTCGTCGCCCCGAAGGCGATGTTCGCGGCGGAGAGTTCCACGGTGGGACCGGCCGCTGCCGCGCTTCCTGACGGTGCGGCCGGCGATGCCTGCGCAGATTTCTGCTGGGCCTGGAGCCACGCACCGTAGTCCGCCGGGGTCATCGCCTTGACGGTGAACTGCATGGCGCCGTGGAAGGTGCCGCACAACTCCGCACACTGGCCCCGGAATGTCCCACCAGCCATGTCGGCGTCCACCGTGAACTCGAACTCGTTCTCCACGCCCGGCACGACGTCGCGCTTGAACAGGAACTGGGGAACGTAGAACGCATGGATGACGTCCGGAGTGTGCAACGAGAGGCGCACCGGCTGTCCGGCGGGGACCACCATCTCCGGAGCGATCTGCTTGTAGAGGACCTGCTGGCCGTCCGGCGAGAGGTACTCGAAGCTCCACTGGAAGCGCTGGGCGACCGCCCGAATGCGGACCTCCGTCTGGGCCGAGACGGCCTCGACGTGGTTCAGCGTGTTCCAGGTGAGCATGAACAGGACCGCCACGATGGCCGTGGGGATCACAGTCCAGATCACTTCCAGCAGGTTGTTGCCGTGGGTCTGGGCGGGCAGCTCCGTCTGGCTGGGCTTCCGCCGGTAGCGGACGACCGACCAGATCAGCAGTCCCTCCACGACGAGGAAGATCACCGTCGCGACGGCCAGCACGATGGTGTACAGGTCGCCGATCTCTCGGCCCTGCGACGTGACGGCCTGTGGTGCGCATCCAGTGATCAGGACGGCGAGTGCCGGCAGAACTACCAGCGCGACGCGCGACCACCTGATCCTGACGTTGATCATCGGGTGTCCTCGACTGAGCTCGGCGGCCGGTTCACCCTGGAAAGCGGGAACCGCCGTTGAACGTCGTGGCAGGGCAAACCACTGGGCCTCCCAAACCGCGATGCATCATACCGGACCCGACGAGGCCGTTGTGCCGCCGGACGAGCGCCTGCGACGCATCCAGGTCGGCGACTTCCGGATGCCCCGGCTTCCGCCCACAGCGGTGCGGGACGCCCTGGCCACCGCCAGTCGCGCGGGCTCGCACGCGCATCAGGGGCACAATGCCCTTCATGCGCTCACTGGCTCGGGCCGGTCGCCTGGCGGTCGCCGGTCTTCTCGCGTTGCCGGCCGCCGTGTCGGCCCATGGGATCGCGCTGCCACCCCCATCGGATCCGCTGCAACTCCTCGGCATGTGGTCGTTCGACCCGCTCGTGCAGGTTCCGCTCATCGCGGCCGCCGTCGGATACACGTCCGCCGTCCGGACGGTGAACCGCGCGCATGCAGCCAACGCGGTGCCACGGCGCCGCCCTGTGGCGTTCCTCGCCGGCCTCGCCGTGATCGAACTCGCGCTGCAATCGCCCATCGAGCACTACGACACGACGCTGTTCAGCGTCCACATGGTCCAGCACATCCTGCTGACCATGATCGCCGCGCCACTCATCGCCGCCGGCGCGCCAATCACGCTGGTGCTGCGCTTTTCGCGCCCGGAATTCCGGCGTGGCTGGATTCTCCCCGTGCTGCACGGGCGGGCCGTCCGGATCCTCACGTTTCCGGTGGTCGCCTGGATCCTGTTCGCCGGTGTGATGTGGGGGAGCCACTTCTCGCCGGTCTTCAACGCGGCCCTGGAGGACCCCGTGGTTCACCAGCTTGAGCACCTGGCGTACGTGTCGGCGGCGCTGCTCTTCTGGTGGCCGGTCGTCGGCGTAGACCCCAGCCGGTGGCGGATGGCCCATCCGCTCCGCGTCCTCTATACGTTCCTGCAGATGCCCCAGAACACGTTTCTGGCTCTCGCGCTCTACGCGTCGTCGGCAGATCTGTACCCGCACTACGCCACGTTGCAGCGGACGTGGGGGCCGTCGGTGCTCGCGGACCAGCAGCTCGCCGGCGCTCTGATGTGGGTCATCGGCGACCTGACCTTTCTCGTCGCCATCCTGTTCGTGGTCGTTTCGTGGATGCGCCAGGAGGACCGTGACACGGCCCGGACCGATGGGCGCACGGACCCCGAGCAGGTGGAGATCCAGCGTCGGGAGGTGGTCCTCGCGGACCGCCTCGCGCGCGAGCGGCGCGGCGAGGGATAGGGGCCGAGAGCGCTCAGCCGGCGGCCGGCGCGTCCCGGACCTCGGACGCTCCGTCAGGCGGGGTCCATCAGCTGCCGGAAGCGCTCGCGGTCAACGTTCCCACCGCTGACGATGGCAACTGCCGGGCCGTCGAGGCGGCCCAGGCCGAGTGCCTCGCCACGGAAGAGCAGTGCCGCGGGTGCGAGGGCTCCTGTGGGCTCGGCCACGATGCGGGCGTCGCCGGCAAGGACGCGGATCGCTTCCGCAAGTTCCTCCTCGCTGACCGTGACGATCTCGTCCAGCAGCGCCAGGAGATGCGGGAAGGTCAACCGGCCGAGGGCCTGGCTGCGGGCGCCGTCGGCCATCGTTCTCGCCGTCAGCTCCGCCGGCCACGTCACGATCCTGACGGCCATCAGGGACTCGCGTGCATCGGCGGCGAGCTCCGGCTCCACGCCGATCAGCCGAACATGGGGCCTCAGACGTCGCACGGCCGCGGCGATGCCGCTCGCGAGCCCGCCCCCGCTGACGGGGATGAGGACGGCTGCAAGGTCAGGGACCTGCTCGACGAGCTCCAGGCCGATCGTGCCCTGACCCGCAATGACGCGCCGGTCGTCGTAGGGCGGGACAAGCTCCATCCCGCGTTCCGCCGCAAGTGCCTCGGCGTGGGCACGCCGGGCCTCGCTGCCGGCATCGACCGTGATCAGCTCTGCTCCTTCGGCCAGCATCCGGTCTCGCTTGGCGGCCGGAGTTCCCACCGGCAGGACCACGCTGGCCTGCGTCCCCAGCAGGCGGGCAGAACGCGACAGGGCAAGCCCGTGGTTGCCGCTGGAGTAGGTGATCACGCCGCGATCGAGGAGGTCGCGGGACAGGCTCGCCACCGTGGCGTAAGCGCCACGGAGCTTGAACGAGCCGACGGGCTGCAGCGATTCGGCCTTCAGGAGTTGCCGGCCGTCGCGGTCCAGGCGAAGCACGGGTGTGCGAAGCGCCACGCCCTCGATCAGGGTTGCTGCCGCGCGGATCTCCGCGAGATCGACCAGGGGTTCGTTCACGTTCGCATCACGTCCAAGGCGAGGGGTGCTCGACCTCCGTCCATTCTGCCGGGTCGGTGTTGTCAACACGTCGTCCACGGCGATGTCTTCCGGATACGTGGGAAGTAACCGCCGCTTGCCACACTCGGCCGCACTCCGGGTTGACCCGGGGCGCAGGAGCCGTGGCCCGATTGGGTGAACCGCGGCCGTCACTGGGGGCACGAAGGAGGTCTGGTCGTGCGACGAATTCGGACGCTGGTCGTGCTCGCGGCGATGGTCTGCGCCGTGCTCGCGGGGTCATCGACGCCTGTCAGCGGCGCAGGAACGGCGGCGTCCCCGGCAGGCCGGCCGTTCGTGAGCCTCTACGGCAAACGCTGGTGAAGCGCAGTCGCGGCCGGGATTTCACCGGCCCGTGGGAGCGCCTGCGGTGTCCGCGCTCAGCCGGGAGGCCAGGTACACGGGGATCGCGGAGAGCGCCACGATCACCACCGCGACGACGTTCACGATTGGGGCCTGGTTCGGACGCAGGTAGTTGCTGAGGATGAAGATCGGCAGGGTCGCCTGGGTGCCGGCCGTGAACGTCGTCACGATGACCTCGTCGAAGGACAGGGCAAACGCGAGCAGCCCCCCGGCCAGCATCGCCGTTCGAGTCGCGGGCAACGTGACGTGGCGGAAGGTCTGCCAGGTATCGGCACCCAGGTCCATGGACGCCTCTTCGAGCGACCGGGATGTCCGCCGCAGCCGCGCCAGCACGTTGTTGTAGATGACGACCACGCAGAACGTGGCATGACCGATCACGATCGTGATCAGGCCCAGTTCCACGCCCAGTGCACGGAATGCGGCGTTCAGCGCGATGCCCGTCACAATGCCCGGCAGCGCGAGCGGCAGGATGACCAGGAAGGAGACCGTCTCCCGCCCAAAGAACGCATATCGCTGGACCGCGAGCGATGCCAGTGTGCCCAGCACAAGTGCGATGGCAGTCGCCCCCAAGGCCGAGATAAGCGAAAGCGAGAGGGCCGCCCGGACCTCCTGGCTGTTGAATGCCCGCCCCCACCAGTCCAGCGTGAACCCGGAAGGCGGCCACGTTGGCACGCGGTTCTCGTTGAAGGCGTACAGGAGGATCACCCCCAGCGGGACGTACAGGAACAGCAGTGTGATCGCCGTTGCGATTCGAAGGGCGATCCGTCCTCCGCGGCCGGGCATCAGCGGACCCGCTCCGTCACAGGGATTCGAAGGCGCCAGCACGCCGTGCGATCAGCAGGTACGCCACCATGATCACCACCGGGACCGTGGCATACGCGGCAGCGAACGGCAGGTCTCCGGCGACCCCCACGTTCGCGTACACCACGTTGCCGATGAACTGGGTCCCGCCGGACACGAGTGCCGGGGTGATGTAGTCGCCCAGCGTGAGGGAGAACGTGAAGATGGACCCGGCCACCACGGCCGGCAGCACCAGCGGCAGGATGACGCGCCGGAAGGTGGTGGCTCCACGGGCACCCAGGTCGCCGGACGCTTCCAGCAGGGATCGAGGGATCCGCTCCAGGCCCGCGTAGATCGGCAGGATCATGTACGGCAGCCAGAGGTACGAGAACACCAGCCACGTGGATACGTCGCCGAGACCCGGCCCCCGGAGCCCGAACGGCTCCAGGACCGCGTTCGCAAGTCCCTGCTCGAGAAGGATCACCCGCCACGCGTAGACCTTGACGAGGTACCCGGACCAGAGCGGCAGCAGGATGGAGACCAGGAGCAGGCCGCGGGTTCTCGACGACGCCACGCGGGCCATGAAGTAGGCGATCGGAAACGCGATCAGGGCGTCGGTGACGGTCACAGCCGCCGCGAAGCCCACCGTGCGGAGCGCGATGGTCCGATACACGTCCGTGCTGGCCAGTGTCGCGAAGTTGTCGAGGCCCGGCTCCCGGATGATCGTGCTGGTGAACGGATCCAGCCGCCAGAACGCCGAGAGCAGGAGCACGGCCAGGGATCCCAGGTACGCCACCAGCAGCCAGCCCAGCGGCGCCGCGAGCAGGAGCGAAAGCTGGAGCCGTGGCCGCCGGTAGAGAAACCCGGCGATGCGTCGCGCAGCGGAATCCCGCGGCATCGCGACGGCCGGGGGCGGAATCCCGGGCGTGGCCGCTCCAGTCACAGCGCGATCGTCACAGCGCGATCCTGCTCGTCACGACGTGAGGCGACGGCGGATGGTGGGTCCCCGGCCGGACCGCGAGCGGCCCGGCCGGGGAGTGGACCGGGGAACCCGGCTCAGCCTTTGATCTCCGTCCACGCCTTGGTCCATTCGGAGTAGTCCTTGCAGACCTTCCCGCGACCGTCGCCGCAGTCCTTCGTCGGCGTATTCCAGTAGTACACGTCCTTGAAGTACGCCTCGTCCTCCGCGTGGAACAGGGCACAGTGACCGGCGCTCTGCTTCTCGGCCTCAACGCAGGCCTTCGCGCTGACCGGCGCCTCACCAAAGTACACCGTCACGTCGGCGTTGCCCTTCGGCGAGATGATGTAGTCCATCCACTTGTACATGCAGTTGGGATGCTTCGCCTTCGCGGCGATCATCCAGGTGTCGGACCAGCCCGTGGCACCCTCCTTGGGCTTGATGGCCTTGGCGGGCACGGGTGGGGTCTCGGCAGCCATCAGGTTCATGTTGTACAGCCATGTGGTCCCCAGCACCGTGGTCCCGGTCTTGAAGGACTGGACCTGCTTCGTGGAGTCGGTCCAGTACTCGCCGATCAGGCCGCGCTGGGTCTTGAGCAGTGCAACCACGGCCGCGAACTGGGCGTCGTCCAGCTCGTACGGATTCGTGATCTTCAACTCGGGCCTGGCGGTCTTGAGGTACACCGCCGCATCCGCCATGTAGATCGGGTTGTCGTACGCTGTGAGCTTGCCCTTGTAGGGAGAGGCACCGTCGAAGACCACGCCCCAGCTGTCCGGCTCCGGGGTGACGATGTCGGTGCGCCAGGCGAGGAGGTTGGCACCGCGGCCGTGCGGCACGCCGTAACCGACCCCGCCGACCGAGTTGTAGGACTGGCCCTTGAGGCCGCTGAAGACGTCGGCGTAGTTCGGGATGAGATCGAAGTTGACCGGCGCCACGTCACCCGCGGCGATCAGTCGCAGGGTCGCGTCGCCGGAAGCAGACACGCCGTCGTATGCCCCCGTCTTCATCAGCGTGACCATCTCGTCCGATGTGCCGCCCACCTTCACGCTGACCTTGCAGCCGCTGGCCTGCTCGAAGCTCGTGACCCAGTCGTAGCCCTCGACCTTCTCTCCGCCGGTCCCGCCGACGACATAACCCGTCCACGCGACAAGGTTGAGCTGGCCCTCGCCGGCCCCCACGGACGTGGGGAGGCTGGGTTTCGGCGTGCCACTGCTGCCCGAACAGGCCGCAGCTCCAAGCGCGAGCGCCACCATCAGCGCCGTCATACGTCTTCTCATCGCTTCTCCTCCACGTTCATGCGGTCAGCCCCTGCCGGCTGGTGTTCACTGGCTCGCGATCCGGAAGTTGTGGGCCCGTTTCCAGGTCAGCATGACCGCGCGCCCCTGCGCGCCAAGTGCCTCGGTTGATGTCGTGGTGAGGTTCTGCTGCGTCACCACCAGTTCTCCGCCCGCATCCAGCGCAACGATATAGCGCGTCTCCGGTCCCAGGTAGACGACTTCGCGGATCCGACCCGATGCGGACGACTCGTCCGCCGCCACTGGATCCGACGGGAACCCCAGGCGGATCTTCTCGGGCCGGACCGTGAACACGCCGTCCTCGCCCACGATCGACCTCGCCGTCGCATCCCGAAGCAGATTGGACGTCCCGACGAAGCCCGCCACGAATGCGGTTGCGGGCCGCTCGTACACGTCCGCCGGGCTGCCCACCTGCTCGATGCGGCCATGGTTGAAGACGGCGATCTGGTCGCTCATCGCGAGGGCTTCTTGCTGGTCGTGCGTCACGTAGATGAACGTGATCCCCACCTCGTGCTGGATCGCCTTGAGTTCGATTTGCATGTCCATGCGGAGCTTGAGGTCCAGGGCGCCGAGCGGCTCGTCGAGGAGGAGGACGCGGGGCCGGTTCACGAGGGCCCGCGCAAGGGCAACGCGCTGCCGCTGGCCACCGGACAGCTGGGCCGGGCGCCGGCGCTGGAGCGCCTCCATCTGGACCATCCGCAGTGCTTCCGTCACGCGGCGCGCGCGCTCCGCTGTCGGAATTTTGCGCACCATCAGCCCGTAGGCGACGTTCTGGCCGACGTCCATGTGCGGGAACAGGGCGTAGTCCTGGAAGACGGTATTGACGTCGCGCTCGAACGGTGGCCGGCCGCTGACATCCTCCCCGTGGAGCAGGATCCGGCCGGACGTGGGCAACTCGAAGCCCGCGATCATCCGGAGCGTCGTGGTCTTTCCGGACCCGGAGGGGCCCAGCATCGCGAAGAACTGCCCGTCGGGGATCTCGAGGTCCACGGCGTCCACGGCGACGACGTCACCGAATCGCTTCGTGACGCGCTCAAGCCGCACCGACGGCACCGGCCGCCCCTGATCCAGGGGCGGACTGGATGCCTCATGCACCGGACTCGGATCTCGTGCTGGGGCCTGGTTCTGCAAGCGAACCTCACTCTGCCGGGTCACGCCGCGGTTGGTGCGCACACGTTCGCGGGGATTGCTGCCGGTGTCAAGGCGCCATCTGGACGGTGTGTGGACGGTCATCGGCGCGTGTGCGGACGGCATGCGGGCGATTCGGGGCAATCGGACGCCACTGCATACACTCCCACCGTGATTGCCCGACTCGCGCTCCCGGGGCTCGTTCCCTGCCTGCTGCTCCTCGTCTCGGCCGTCGCTGCCGGCTGTGCAGAAGCGCCCACCACAACGCCGCCCATCACCCCGGGAACCTCGGGGGCGCCGCGGGACGTCAACATCATTGCGCGCGACAACGTGTTCTCTCCGCCGGCCGTGGATCTCGTCCCTGGTGAGACTGTGCTCTTCCACGTGCTCAACGGCGGCCTGCTGTTGCACGAGGTGATCATCGGCGACCAGTCGGTGCAGGATGCCTGGGAGATGGCACAGGCCAGCCAGGCGCCGGTGCGGCCGGGTGTCACGCCCGCCGTCTCGGTGCCGCCGGGCCTCAGCGGACTCCGAATCGTCGTGCGGTCCGGCGAGCGGGTGGACGTGACATGGACCGTGCCCGTCGATCCCGCCGAGGTCACGAAGCTCATCGTCGGCTGCCACGTGCCCGGCCACT
>JANPDJ010000368.1:0-4364 GCA_031431395.1 Chloroflexota bacterium
ATCTACTGGCCGGCCATGCTCTGGAGCGCCGGCCTGGAGGCCCCAAAGAAGGTCTGGGTCCACGGCTGGCTGCTCGCCAAGGGAGGCGAGCGGATGAGCAAGAGCCGGGGCAATTTCCTGGATCCGGCCGACGCGGTCGCCGCCTTCGGGGCAGACGGCGCGCGGTATGTGACCCTCCGCGAGGTCGCCTTCGACCGCGACACGGAGGTGTCGTGGGACTCCTTCGTGCGCCGCTACAACGCCGACCTCGCGAACGACTTCGGCAACCTCGTCAACCGGACGGTCACGATGGCCGGGCGCTACCTCGGTGGGACTCGGCCCGCGTCGTCAGCCGCGAGCCCGCTCGCCACTTCCTGGGCCACCGTGCTGGCGGCGTACCAGGACCGTTTTGGGCGGTTCCTGCTCGACGAGGCAATTGCCTCGCTGTGGGAATTCGTCGGGGCGGCGAACCGGTACGTGGACGGCGAACAGCCGTGGGTCCTGGCCAAGGCCGCCAAGGGCGGTGATGACCAGGCCGCGGCACGGCTCCGTGACGTGCTGGGCGATCTCGTCGAAGCCTGCCGCCTGATCGCGCTCGCCGCCGCGCCCTTCATCCCCGGCACCACGCCCCGCGTCTTCGGCCAGCTCGGCTATCACTACCCCTATGGACCGGACGGCAATGGCGGACCACCGGTGCTGGACGAGCTTCGCTGGGGAGCGCATGCCGCAGAACCGGGAGCGCTCGGGACGCCGGAGCCGCTGTTCCCGCGGCTCGAGACGGAAGCGGCGCTCGAATCGGCCGCTGGCTGATTGCCGGACCCACGGTCGCTGTCTGAGCATGCGCCTCGTCGACAGCCACTGTCACCTGCAGGCCGACCGCTTCGCGACCGACGTCGATCTCGTCATCGGCGCCGCTCGACGAGCGGGCGTTGAACGCATCCTCGTGCCCGGCTGGAATGTGGGATCGTCGCGCGGGGCTCTTGACCTTGTCGGCCGTCACACCTGGCTGGACGCAGCCGTGGGGGTGCATCCGCACGACGCCGCGGCCGTTGGCGCGGCCGACTGGCGAGAGATCGCGGTCATGGCCGGCGACCCCAGGGTCGTGGCGATCGGCGAGACGGGCCTTGACTTCGACCGGGCGTTCTCGCCGCCGGCCGCACAGGTCGAGAACCTGCGCCGCAATCTCGCGCTGGCCCTTGCGACCGCCAAGCCGGCGATCCTGCACTGCCGGTCGCGCCCGGGTGAGCGGGCCGCACAGGACAGGCTGCTCGAGGAACTCGCTCGGGCCGGCGTGGGATCAGCGGCATGGCTGGAGGCCTTCGGGTCGCGGCCGCCGGCCGTGATCCACTCCTTCTCCGGTCCCGTGGACTACGCGCGCGACATCCTGGCCAGGGGCCTCGCGATCTCATTCAGTGGCCTTGTGTTCAGGCTTGGTGAGGAGTCCTCCGCCGAGGTTGCCGCCCTGGTCCCGCTGGATCGCCTGCTGGTCGAAACGGACGCCCCGTACCTCTCGCCCCCGGGTGCACCGCGCCGGCGCAACGAGTCCGAGTGGGTGCGCGTGACGGCCGACTGGGTCGCCGAGCGGCGCGGCATTGCCGTCGGGGACCTTGGCGATGCGCTCGTGTCGAACTACGAGGCGATCTTCGGGGTGGGCTGAACGGGCGAGCGGGCGAGCCGGCGCGCGCAACCCCGAAATTCCGCCCCGGCGTTGCTACGGCAAGATGGCAGCAGAACCTGTCGGGCCGACAATCCACCCGCCACGAACGGGGAAGATGGACGGCCCGCGGTGGGGCCTGGGTCAACAGCTCGGCGGATCTGAACTGTAGCTTCACGGCCGACGCTCATCATCGCCCCCCTTGGCGCCTCGACAGGGCCGGAAAGTCAGCAGGAGTTACGAAACCGACTGGCAGGAAGGTCGCGCCGGCTCTCCGTCGCCTGCCTCGTGAATTCCCGCTTCATTTCCGCGCCGCAGGTTGCCTCGGTGGACGGTCTCCCCGCCTCAGGGGCCCCGCCAAGCCGCGTCGTCGGCGCCGATTTGACACCCCTCCGGGCACTGGCTACTGTATTGGCACTCTCAAGGCGAGAGTGCTAAGCGGTTCGACGTCCCGAACCTCGGTGTTCGTGAGCCTGGCAATCCGCCGGCCCACTCACGCGCGATCCGCTCACCAACCCGAGCCGGGCCGCGCGGAGGTCGATCGTCGTTCCGCGCTGGATGGTTCACCCGCGACCGGCGGCTGCGGCCGCCACAGGAGGAACAGAACGTTGGCCACTGCCACCGCCGGCACCAAGAAGCTCCGCCCGCTGGGCGATCGCGTCGTCGTGCAGCCCACGCCGCGCGAAGAGATGACCAAGAGCGGCATCGTCCTGCCGGACACGGCGAAGGAAAAGCCGCAGGAAGGCACGATCATCGCCGTCGGCCCGGGCCGGACGCTCGATGACGGCAGCCGCGAGTCCATGGACATCGCCTCCGGGGACCGCGTCCTGTACGCGAAGTACGCCGGTACGGAATTCAAGATCGACGGCGAAGAGCTGCTGATCATCAGCCAGAAGGACATCCTCGCGATCGTCGAGGGTTAGTCCCGGTACGCCGGACGGCACCGCCGCGGCGGAGCCACCCCCGGAAGCACCGAACGCCAAAGGCTCCCCATCCCGGCGCGCCAGATGCGCGCGACCACCCCGCCGGCCACAGTGGCCCGGCTCGCCACCCAGGAGGATCCCCAAGTTGGCCAAGCAGATCATCTTCGACGAGACCGCACGCCGGTCGCTGAAGCGCGGCATCGACCGCCTCGCGGACGCAGTGCGCGTCACCATCGGCCCCAAGGGCCGCAACGTCGTCCTCGACAAGAAGTTCGGCTCGCCCACGATCACGAATGACGGCGTGACCATCGCTCGCGACATCGAGCTGGAAGATCCGTTCGAGAACATGGGCGCGCAGCTCCTCAAGGAAGTCGCCACCAAGACCGATGATGTCGCCGGCGACGGCACCACCACGGCAGTCGTGCTCGGGCAGGCGATGGTGGCCGAGGGCCTCCGCGTCGTGACCGCCGGCGCCAACCCCATGGTCGTCAAGCGCGGCATCGAGAAGGCCGTGGCAGTCATCGTGGCCGAGATCAAGGCAAGCGCCCGACCGGTCGACAGCCGCGAGCAGATCTCGGCCGTCGCCGCGATCAGCGCCGCGGATCCCGAAGTGGGCGAGATCATCGCCGAAGTGATGGACAAAGTCGGCAAGGACGGCGTCATCACGGTCGAAGAGGGCCAGTCGCTGGGCCTCGAGAAGGAATATACGGAGGGGATGCAGTTCGACCGGGGCTACATCTCGGCGTACTTCGTCACCAACGCGGATCGCATGGAAGCGGTCCTCGAGAACCCGCTCCTCCTGATCTCGGACAAGAAGATCTCCAGCGTCCTGGACATGCTTCCGGGCCTCGAGAAGGCTGTCCAGCAGGGCAAGCCCGTGGTCATCATCGCCGAGGACGTTGACGGTGAGGCCCTCGCGACCCTCGTCGTGAACAAGCTCCGCGGCACTGTCTCCGTGCTCGCCGTCAAGGCGCCGGGCTTCGGTGATCGCCGCAAGGAGATGCTCCGCGACATCGCCACCCTGACGGGCGGCACGGTCATCAGCGAGGAGATCGGCCGCAAGCTGGACTCCGTCACGTTCGAGGATCTCGGCCAGGCGCGGCGCGTCGTCGCGACCAAGGACGACACCACGATCATCGACGGCAACGGCAGCCCGGAGCAGATCAAGGCCCGGATGAGCCAGATCAAGGCGCAGATCGAGGAGACCACCTCCGACTACGACAAGGAGAAGCTCCAGGAGCGTCTCGCCAAGCTGTCGGGCGGAGTCGCGGTCATCAAGGTCGGCGCGGCCACCGAGGTCGAGCTCAAGGAGAAGAAGCACCGCATCGAGGACGCTCTCTCAACGACCCGTGCGGCGGTTGAAGAGGGCCTCGTCGCCGGTGGCGGCACCACGCTGCTGCAGGCCATCCCCGCGCTCGACTCGCTCCACCTTGGTGGTGACGAGCAGGTGGGCGTGGACATCGTCCGCAAGGCCCTCGAGGCTCCCGCCCGGCAGATCGCCGACAACGCCGGCGAGCCCGGCGAGGTCGTGGTTGCCAAGGTCAAGGGCCTGCCGAAGGGCGAGGGCTTCGATGCGCTCAAGGGCGAGTACGGCAACAT
This sequence comes from Chloroflexota bacterium, assembly GCA_031431395.1. Taxonomy (GTDB): domain Bacteria; phylum Chloroflexota; class Limnocylindria; order Limnocylindrales; family CSP1-4; genus VGPE01. The sequence goes on from JANPDJ010000368.1 coordinate 4,156, forward strand.
GTTCGATCGCGGCATCGTTGACGCGGCGAAGGTGACCCGTTCAGCCCTCCAGAACGCGGCCTCCATCGCGGCCATGGTCCTGACCACGGAAACGCTGATCACGGACATGCCGGAGAAGGACAAGGCCGGCGGCGGCGGTGGCGATCACGGCCACGGCGGCGGCGGAGGCATGGACTTCTAGGAGCCCGTCAGCGCCCGCCGGCGTCCGC
>JANPDJ010000369.1:0-16726 GCA_031431395.1 Chloroflexota bacterium
CGATCGTGATCAGCGATCGCCTGGTCCGCGACGACCTGTTCACGAGCATCCCCATCGAGAAGCACGAGCTTGAGTCGCGCGACACCAAGCTCGGGCCCGAGGAGATCACCCGCGACATCCCCAACGTCGGCGAGGAATCCCTGAAGGACCTCGACGAGGAGGGTGTCATCTACATCGGCGCCGAGGTGCGTCCGGGCGACATCCTGGTCGGCAAGATCACGCCCAAGGGCGAGACTGAGCTGACCGCGGAGGAGCGTCTGCTGCGTGCGATCTTCGGCGAGAAGGCGCGCGAAGTGAAGGACTCCTCGCTGCGGCTCCCACACGGCGAGCGCGGCAAGGTGGTGGAGATCCGCGAGTTCCGCCGCGAACTCAACGACGACCTGCAGCCCGGCGTGAACCGCCTGGTCCGTGTCTCGGTTGCGCAGAAGCGCAAGATCAGCGTCGGCGACAAGATGGCCGGCCGGCATGGCAACAAGGGAGTGATCGCAAAGATCCTGCCCCAGGAGGACATGCCGTACCTGCCTGATGGCACACCAGTGGACATCATCCTCAACCCGCTCGGCGTGCCGAGCCGGATGAACATCGGCCAGATCCTCGAGACGCACCTTGGCTGGGCGCTCCACGCAAAGGGCCAGAAGGCCGCCACGGCGGTCTTCGACGGCGCCACCGAGGAGCAGATCCGGGCGGAGCTCAACGAGGCCGGACTGCCCGAGGACGGCAAGATCACCCTCCGCGACGGCCGGACCGGCGAAGCATTCGACCGGACCGTGACCGTCGGCTACCTCTACATGCTGAAGCTCCACCACCTGGTGGAGGACAAGATCCATGCCCGCTCCACCGGGCCATACAGCCTGATCACCCAGCAGCCGCTGGGCGGCAAGGCGCAGTTCGGTGGCCAGCGATTCGGCGAGATGGAAGTCTGGGCGCTGGAGGCGTACGGCGCGGCCAACATCCTCCAGGAGCTCCTCACCGTGAAATCCGACGACGTGCTGGGCCGGGTCCAGACGTACGAGGCAATCGTGAAGGGGGAGGACATCCAGCCGCCACGCGTGCCGGAATCCTTCAAGGTGCTCATCAAGGAACTTCGCAGCCTCGGCCTCAACGCCGAGATCCTCGATCAGAACGACGAGGAGATCCCGCTGGCCGAGGACGACGCGGCGGGCTACCTGCTTCCGGACCTCGGAGGAATCAATCTCGCCGGATTCGAGGACTGACCGTCCCCGCATCCAGCCCGCGACAGCGGGGCCGGCCGGCCCGCTGTTGCCCGCATCCGGTCCAGATCGCGCCGTCGAGCCAGTAGACGGCGCGGAGGAGAAGCATGCTCGAGGTCAACAATTTCAGGGCCATCCGAATCTCCCTCGCCAGCCCGGATCAGATCCGGGAGTGGTCCAAGGGTGAGGTCACGAAGCCGGAAACCATCAACTACCGCACGCTGAAGCCCGAGAAGGACGGACTCTTCGACGAGCGCATCTTTGGTCCCACCAAGGACTGGGAGTGCTACTGCGGCAAGTACAAGCGCATCCGGTACAAGGGCATCATCTGCGACAAGTGCGGTGTCGAGGTCACGCGCTCCAAGGTGCGCCGCGAGCGGATGGGCCATATCCAGCTGGCCAGCCCCGTGAGCCACATCTGGTACTTCAAGGGCACCCCCAGCCGCCTCGGGATTCTCCTCGACGTCAGCCCGCGCATCCTCGAGCGAATTCTCTACTTCGCGCTGTACATCGTGACCCACGTGGATCCGGACGCGCGCAAGCGTGCGCTCCAGCAGCTCGAAGAGGAAGCAGAGGGCCGCGGCGGCAAGGCCGGCAAGCAGCTTGCCGAGCTTGAGGACGAGCTTCGGTCGGCGCTCAACCGCCAGAAGGATGAGCTCACCGGAACGCTCGCCCAGACGCGCGCGGACCTCGAGGCCCAGCGCACCAGCCGCACGGAAGCCGTGATGCAGGCGTTCCAGGTCGTCGAGGCCCAGCTGGCCGCCCTCAAGGGCAGTGCATCGGAGACGATCGCGTTCGAGCCGACAGGCGAAGTCGTCGTCTCGTCCGGCGACACCGGGGGCAAGGAAGCCACCGCGCGCCTGCGCAAGATCGTCACGGCCGAGACCGAGCGCGTGAACCAGGAGCTCCAGCAGCGGGAGGCGGACGAAGCCCGCGGCACGGAGCAGAAGATCGCCGATCTCAATGCCGCACTGCAGGACACGCTGCAGGCGGAACGGGAGCGCCTGCACCAGGAGGCCGCGGGCCTGAAGGACGAGATCCGCAAGGCGCGCGAGGAAATCGAGAACCTCAAGCCCATGTTGACCCTGGGCGAGACCGAGTTCCGGCAGCTCGACGAGAAGTACGGAGCCGGAACGCGCGGCGGCCGCATGTTCTGGGCCGGCATGGGCGCGGAAGCCGTTCGCGACATCATCGGTCGAATGGACCTCGACGAGCTGGCACGTTCGCTCCACGTCGAAGTCCGGACCACCGGCGGCCAGCGACGTAAGAAGGCCATCAAGCGCCTCCGCCTCATCGAGGCGTTCCGCCGCTCCGGCACCCGGCCGGAATGGATGATCCTGTCGGTGCTGCCGGTGATTCCGCCGGACCTGCGGCCCATGGTCCAGCTGGACGGCGGCCGTTTCGCGACCTCCGATCTCAACGACCTGTACCGGCGCGTCATCAACCGCAACAACCGGCTGAAGCGCCTCCTGGAACTCGGCGCCCCCGAGATCATCATTCGCAACGAGAAGCGGATGCTCCAGGAAGCGTGCGACGCGCTGATCGACAACGGCCGCCGGGGCCGGGCCATTGCCGGCACGGGCAACCACCGGTTGAAGTCGTTGAGCGACATGCTCAAGGGGAAGCAGGGACGGTTCCGCCAGAACCTGCTCGGCAAGCGCGTGGACTACTCCGGGCGCTCGGTCATCGTGGTGGGCCCGGAGCTCAAGCTCCACCAGTGCGGCCTGCCCAAGAAGATGGCGCTCGAGCTGTTCAAGCCGTTCGTGATGCGCCAGCTCGTCGAGAAGGGCTTTGCGCACAACATCAAGAGCGCCAAGCGCATCGTGGAGCGCGTCCGGCCCGAAGTGTGGGACGTGCTCGAGGAGGTCATCAAGGACCATCCGGTCCTCCTCAACCGCGCGCCCACCCTGCACCGCCTGGGGATCCAGGCATTCATGCCGGTCCTTGTCGAGGGCTCGGCCATCCAGATCCACCCGCTCGTCTGCACCGCGTTCAACGCGGACTTCGACGGCGACCAGATGGCGGTCCACGTGCCGCTTTCGCAGGCCGCCCAGGACGAAGCGAAGTCGATGATGCTCTCCACGGCCAACCTGCTGTCGCCGGCGGATGGCTCGCCGGTCGTTGCGCCCACCCAGGACATGGTCCTGGGCTGCTTCTACCTCACCCTTGATGCCCCGCTGGTAGAGGGCAGGAAGCGCCGGCTCTTCGCGGGCGAGGACGAGGCGATTCTGGCCTATCAGCTGCGCACGATCACCCTGCACGAGCCCGTGTGGGCGGAAGTCAAGAAGTGGGATCCCGAGACGCAACAGCTGGTCGGACGCGGCCAGGAGACCACCGTCGGCCGGATCATCTTCAACCAGGTCCTGCCATCGGCATTGCGCTTCAACAACGAGGTCATGAAGCGGTCGGCGCTGAAGGAACTCGTGGGGGAGTGCTACCGGCTCCTCGGACCGGACGAAACGGCGCATCTGGTCGACGGGATCAAGAGCGTCGGGTTCGAGTTTGCGACCCGCGGCGGCATGACCATCGCGGTGAGCGACATCACGATGCCTGCCGACAAGGCAGAGCGGCTTGCCGGCGCCGATAGCCAGGTCGACCTGATCGACCGCCAGTTCCAGCGCGGTCTCATCACCGACGATGAGCGGTACGAGCAGGTGGTCGCCGTCTGGCAGAAGACCACCAGCGAGATGGCCGACGCGATGATGGACGGACTGGATCCGTTCGGCGCCGTCACGATGATGACTGCTTCGGGGGCCCGCGGAAACAAGGGCAACATCGGCCAGCTGGGCGCAATGCGCGGCCTGATGGCCGACCCGTCCGGACGGATCATCGATGTGCCCGTGCGGAGCAACTTCCGCGAGGGCATGACGGTCCTCGAGTACTTCATCTCCACCCACGGCGCCCGCAAGGGCCTCGCAGACACCGCGCTTCGCACGGCCGACTCGGGCTACCTGACCCGGCGCCTCGTTGACGTGGCGCAGGACGTCATCACCCGCGACGACGATTGCGGCACGCAAGAGGGCTCCTGGATCACGCGCTCGGAGTCCAACGAGATCACCAGCAGCGAGCGTGGCGCCTTCCAGCGCCGGCTTGTTGGCCGCCTCGCAGCGACACCGCTCAGGGACCCGGCGGCCCCCGAAGGTGCGCTTCTGGCGGACCGGAACGACGAGATCACGGAAGAGATCGCACGCGCCATCGCGGACGCCGGCATCGACGAGGTGCTGGTTCGCTCCCCGCTGACATGCGAGGCACGGTACGGCGTCTGCCGGGCCTGCTACGGCCGCAACCTCGCGACGGGCCACCTCGTGGGCTCCGGCGAGGCGGTGGGCATCATCGCCGCCCAGTCCATCGGCGAGCCGGGCACCCAGCTCACGATGCGAACGTTCCACACCGGCGGCGTGGCCGGATTGGACATCACCGCCGGCCTGCCGCGCGTCGAGGAGCTCTTCGAGGCCCGTGTCCCCAAGGGGAAGGCCGAGATCAGCCACATCGACGGCGTGGTGGAGATCATCCGCGGCGACGGTCTCACGAAGGTCAAGGTGACCTCACGCGAGTCGTACGACACGTCGATCGAGCTTCCTCCGAACGCGGAGTTGCTTGCGGCGGCTGGAGACCTCGTCGAGATGAACCAGGTCCTCGCTCGGACCGAAGGCAAGGATGGGGCCGCCGGCCCCGACATCACGACGCCCGTCAAGGGCTTCCTGGTCCGCGAGGGGAGCGGACTCGTCGTTCGCGCCGAGGACATCGTCGAGCGCGAATACACGATCCCGCACAACGCGAAGCTCAAGGTGGAGAGTGGCCAGGAGATCCGTGCCGGTGATCCGATCACGGATGGACCCATCAATCCGCAGGAGTACCTCGAGACGCGCGGCAAGGACGCCGTCCAGCGCTACCTGGTGAAGGAAGTCCAGAAGGTCTACCGGAGCCAGGGCGTCACCATCAGCGACAAGCACATCGAGATCATCGTCCGGCAGATGCTCCGCAAGGTCCGCATCGACCAGCCTGGCGACTCGGAACTCCTGCCGACCGAGTTGATCGATCGACTGGATTTCGAGGAAGTGAACAACCGCGTGCTGGCCGAGGGCGGCGAGCCCTCGACGGCGCAGACGGTGCTGCTCGGCGTGACCAAGGCCTCGCTCAACACGTCGTCGTTCCTCGCGGCCGCGTCCTTCCAGGAGACGACCCGGGTGCTCACCGAGGCAGCCATCAACGGCGCCAAGGACCACCTGATCGGACTCAAGGAGAACGTGATCATCGGCAAGCTGATCCCGGCTGGGAGTGGCGCGCCGGCCAACGTTGCCATCGCCCTGGAGCGCAAGCGACGGGCGGCCCTGGAGGCTCTCGCGGGCGAATCGCTCGAGGGACTCGCCGCGGGCGAGGAATTCAACCCGTTCCTCGAGGAGGAGGCAGCTCGACCCGCGAACGAGGAGACGGCCGACTTGGCCTCGCTTCTCGCCGGCGGCGAGGATCGCCCATCCGACGACGAGGACTTCGTCAACCCGTTCCTGTCGGCCGAAGGGAGCGCCGGCGGACCCTCTCCGGAGGATCTCGCCGCCCTGCTGACTGGGGATGGGGGGCCTGCCGCAGACGGCTGAACCGGGCTGGTCCTGTCGTCATCACGCCACAACGAGCGGGCCCGGCGGCCCGCTCGTTGCGCATCTGCCACCGTCCGACTCGCCGAGCCCCGAGGCATGGCAGCACCGCAACGGTGCCAACCCGAATCCCGGTTGCCGGGGTCCCTGGCGGGGCAGGTTCGGGGTTTGACACGTTCGTTCGGCCGCTGCTACACTCCGCGCTCGTCGCCTCGATTGGAGAGGCACTGTGGCCGTGGCCGCAGGCACCGTCGAGCGCCTACGGCCCGGGATCCGCGCCCAACGCATCGAGGGCGCCCATGACCGGCCACCACCACGTACGGGCCAATTGAAGGGGTAGCGTCTCCGTGCCGACCATTTCCCAGCTCGTGCGTCACGGCCGCCAGCGCAAGATCGCCAAGGTCAAGGCGCCGGCCATGCGCAAGAACTGGAACAGCCTGAAGCAGCGCCAGGAGTCCATTCCGGGTGCGCCGCAGAAGCGCGGCGTCTGCCTCCAGGTTCGCACCATGACGCCAAAGAAGCCCAACTCGGCGCTTCGCAAGATCGCGCGCGTTCGCCTCACGAACCAGATGGAAGTCACCGCCTACATCCCGGGCATCGGGCACAACCTGCAGGAGCACTCGGTCGTGCTGGTGCGTGGCGGCCGGGTCAAGGACCTGCCGTCCGTCAAGTACCACATCATCCGTGGCGCGCTGGACGCAGCGGGTGTCCGCGATCGCAAGCAGGGCCGCAGCAAGTACGGCGCCAAGGTCGCCCAGGCGCCGAAGGGCCGGAAGTAGCATGCCTCGTCGCGCACAGCCGGCCCGCAAGACCAAGTACCAGACAACGCCGCTCAATCGCAACACCGCGCGTTTCAGCGCGAAGCTGATGACCAACGGCAAGCGGAACCTTTCTGAGCGGATCCTTCGTCAGGCGCTCGCGCGCGCAGAGGCCCAGGCACATCGTCCGGGCGTCGAGGTCCTTGAGGCCGCGATGCGCAACGCCACCCCCATCATCGAGGTCAAGCCCCGCCGCGTCGGCGGCGCCACGTACCAGGTCCCGGTGGAGATCCGGGGCGACCGTCGTCTCTCGCTGGGTGTGCGCTGGCTCGTCCAGGCGGCTCGCCGGCGGAACGGCAAGAGCATGAGTGAAAAGCTCGCTGCGGAATTCGTGGATGCCATGAATGGCCTCGGCGCAGCCGTCAAGCGACGCGAAGACACGCACAAGATGGCGGAGGCCAACAAGGCTTTCAGCCACTTCAAGTGGTAGGCCGTCCGGCCGCCGGTTTCAGGAGCTAGCGAACAACCGTGGCACGACAGGTTCCGCTCGCGCGAACGCGGAACATTGGAATCATCGCCCATATTGACGCGGGCAAGACAACCGTCACCGAGCGGATCCTCTTCTACACGAAGAAGATCTACAAGATCGGTGAGGTCCATGAGGGCGCGGCCACCATGGACTGGATGCCCCAGGAGCAGGAGCGCGGGATCACGATCACCGCGGCTGCGACCACGTGCTTCTGGAACGACCACCGGATCAACATCATCGATACGCCCGGGCACGTGGACTTCACCGTCGAGGTCGAACGCAGCCTCCGGGTGCTCGACGGTGCGGTCGTGGTCTTCGATGGCGTGGCGGGCGTGGAGCCCCAGTCCGAGACGGTCTGGCGCCAGGCCGACCGGTACCGCGTGCCGCGGATCTGCTTCGTCAACAAGCTCGACCGGACAGGCGCCGACTTCTGGCGCTGCGTTGCCATGATCAAGGATCGCCTGGGTGCGAACGCCGTACCCATCCAGATCCCGATCGGCAGCGAGGAGAACTTCAAGGGAGTGATCGACCTGATCACGATGAAGGCCGTTCTCTACCGTGACGACCAGGGCATCACGATCGACATCGTGGACATCCCGGCGGACCTGCTTGCCGAGGCGACCAGGCATCGCGAAGTGCTCGTGGAGGCTGTCGCCGAATCGGACGATGGGCTGACCCACAAGTTCCTCGAGGGCGAGGTGCTCACGGAGCAGGAGATCCGCCACGGTCTGCGACTGGGCACGCTGCAGTACAAGATCGTCCCGATCCTGACCGGCTCCGCTCTCAAGAACAAGGGCGTTCAGGCCGTCCTGGACGCGGTCGTGGACTACCTGCCCTCGCCGCTGGACGTTCCGCCGGTCATCGGAGAGGACCCTCGAACCCACGCCGAAATCCTGCGCACGGTGGACGACAAAGAGCCCTTCAGCGCCCTCGCCTTCAAGATCGCGGCAGATCCCTTCGTGGGCAAGCTCGCCTTCTTCCGGGTCTACTCGGGCACGCTCAAGTCCGGCTCGTATGTCTACAACGCGAGCAAGGATCGCAAGGAGCGGATCGGCCGGATCCTGCAGATGCACGCCAACCATCGCGAGGATATCGAAGAGGTATACGCGGGCGACATCGCTGCGGCAGTGGGTCTCAAGGAGACGTTCACGGGGGACACGCTGACGGACCCGGAGCACCCGGTCATCCTCGAGTCCATGACCTTCCCGGAGCCAGTCATCGAGGTCAAGATCGAGCCCAAGACGAAGGCGGACCAGGACAAGCTGGGTGTCGCGCTTCAGCGGCTTTCCGAGGAGGATCCCACCTTCCGCGTCAAGACGGATCCCGAGACCTCCGAGACGCTCATCGCCGGGATGGGAGAACTGCACCTGGATGTCCTCGTGGACCGGATGATCCGCGAGTTCAAGGTCGCCGCGAACATCGGCAAGCCGCAGGTCTCGTATCGCGAGACCATCCGCCGGGCTGCCGAGGGCAATGGACGGTTTATCCGCCAGACCGGCGGCAAGGGCCAGTACGGCCATGCGATGATCCGGCTGGAGCCCCGCGAGAAGGGGTCCGGCTACCTGTTCGTGGACAAGATCGTGGGCGGTACGATTCCGCGGGAGTACATCAAGCCCGTGGATGCCGGCATCCGCGAAGCGCTGGAGACGGGCATTTACGCCGGGTTCCCGGTGGTGGACGTCCAGGCGACGTTGTACGACGGGTCGTTCCACGAGGTTGACTCGTCGGAAATGGCCTTCAAGATCGCCGGCTCAATGGCCGTGAAGGACGCCTTCTCGAAGGCGGATCCGGTCATCCTGGAGCCCGTCATGAAGGTTGAGGTCATCGTCGCCGAGCAGTTCATGGGTGACATCATCGGCGACCTCAACAGCCGCCGCGGACACATCGACGGGATGGAATCACGGGGGACCACTCAGGTGATCCGGGCCTTTGTGCCCCTTGCCCAGATGTTCGGCTACGTCACGGATCTGCGATCCATGACCCAGGGCCGGGCAACGTCGTCGATGGAGTTCTCGCACTACGCCGAAGTTCCCGCGAGTCTCGCGTCGGAACTCGTTCAAAAGTCGAAGGTTTAACCGCCCCCACGAGGAGCCAGGGAGCACGTCACGATGGCCAAGAAGAAGTTCGAGCGCACCAAGCCGCACGTCAACATCGGGACGATCGGCCATATCGACCACGGCAAGACGAGCCTGACCGCGGCGATCACCAAGTACCTGCACCTGAAGGGTGGCGCGGAGTACCGCGCCTTCGACACGATCGACAACGCCCCCGAGGAGCGGGAGCGGGGGATCACGATCGCGATCGCCCACGTCGAGTACGAGACGGAGAAGCGCCACTACGCGCACGTCGACTGCCCAGGACACGCCGACTACATCAAGAACATGATCACCGGAGCCGCCCAGATGGACGGCGCGATCCTCGTCGTGGCGGCCACCGACGGGCCCATGCCCCAGACGCGCGAGCACATCCTGCTCGCCCGCCAGGTGGAGGTCCCCTACATCGTGGTCTTCCTGAACAAGGTGGACGCGGTGGACGACCCCGAGTTGCTCGACCTCGTCGAGCTCGAGGTGCGCGAGCTCCTGTCCAAGTACCAGTTCCCGGGTGACGACATCCCCTTCGTGCGCGGCTCGGCCCTGAAGGCCCTCGAAGCGGGTGACAACCCCGCCGACCCCGCGTACGCGCCCATCCAGGCGCTGATGGATGCCGTCGACAGCTACATCCCCACCCCCGAGCGCGCGATCGACAAGCCCTTCCTGATGCCGGTCGAGGATGTCTTCGGCATCAAGGGCCGCGGCACCGTCGCCACCGGGCGCATCGAGCGGGGCATCGTGAAGGTCGGCGACGAGGTGGAGCTCGTGGGCATCCACCCCAGCCGCAAGATCGTCGTGACCGGCGTCGAGATGTTCAAGAAGCTGCTCGACGAGGGCCGCGCCGGCGACAACGTGGGCTGCCTCATCCGGGGCATCGAGCGCGAGGACATCGAGCGCGGCCAGGTGCTCGCGAAGACGGGCTCCGTCAAGCCGCACACGAAGTTCACCGCGCAGGTGTACGTGCTGACCAAGGAGGAGGGCGGGCGGCATACCCCCTTCTACAACGGCTACCGGCCCCAGTTCTACCTGCGCACGACCGACGTCACCGGGGCGATCACCCTGCCTGACGGCGCCGAGATGATCATGCCCGGCGACAACGTCGAGATGAAGGTCGAGCTGATCACCCCGATCGCCCTCGAGGTGGGCCAGCGCTTCGCCATCCGCGAGGGCGGCCGCACCGTCGGTGCCGGCGCCGTCGTCACGATCATCGAGTAGCACGATGGCACGAGTAGAAGCGAGACCGGTCATCCAGCTGGCATGCACGGAGTGCAAGCAGCGAAACTACGCCACCCGCAAGAACAAGAAGAACGACCCGAGCCGGCTGGAATTCAACAAGTATTGTCCGCGGGAGCGACGCCACACCCTCCACCGGGAGGCCAAGTAGCGGCGCCGCCCGCCTTCCGATCCCGCAGGGGTGTAGCTCAATTGGCAGAGCACTGGTCTCCAAAACCAGCGGTTGTAGGTTCGAGTCCTATCGCCCCTGCCACCTCACAGAACTGAAGCGAGAGCCGTGGAACGCATCCGACGCTTCATCGACGAAGCGTGGTCCGAACTGAAGAAGGTGTCCTGGCCCACCCGGGCGCAGGTTCGCAATCTGACCATCCTGGTGTTCGTGGTGAGCGTCGCCGTCGGGCTCTACATCACCGTGTTCGACCTCATCTTCTTCCAGGCCGTGCAGGCATTGAACCGCCTGGCGGGCGGGGCGTAGGGGCATGGTGATGACTGAACAAGTCGCCGAGGCGCGGGCGCCGGAGAAGCGCTGGTACGTGATCCACACGTATTCCGGGTATGAGAACAAGGTGAAGGCCAACCTCGAGCACCGGATCGAGTCCATGGGCATGGAGGACAAGATTTTCCAGGTCCTCGTTCCCATGGAGGACGAGATCGAGATCCGGCAGGGCCAGCGGCACACCGTCCAGAAGAAGGTGTACCCGGGTTACGTGCTCGTGGAGATGACGCTGGACCCCGACAGCTGGTTCGTGGTTCGCAACACGCCGGGCGTCACCAGCTTCGTCGGTGGAGCCAACATTCCGGGCACCCGGAATGAGCCCATCCCGCTCGAGGAGCACGAAGTCAAGCAGATCCTCCGCCAGATGGGCGTGGAGACTCCCAAGTACCGCGTTGCCTTCCAGAAGGGCCAGAGCGTCCGCGTGACCGATGGCCCGTTCGCCGAGTTCATCGGGACGGTCGACGAGGTGAACCCCGAGCGGAACAAGGTGAAGGTGCTTGTCAGCATCTTTGGCCGCGAGACGCCCGTGGAGCTTGACTTCCTCCAGGTCGAGAAGCTGTGATCGCCGCCCGGGTGGCCCATGCCCGCGTTGTCGCCTCCGCGCGTTCGCTCACGCACGCGACGTGCGCTCGCTCGGGTGCTCGGCTCCGCCTTGGCCTGGACACGCCCGGCTCGGCGACCACCGTGCCGACGCACCGCTAGAAAGGAAACCGTCGCCCAGTGGCCAAGAAGATCCGCATCGTTCTCACCCTGCAGCTGCCGGCCGGTAAGGCAACGCCCGCTCCGCCGGTCGGGACCGCGCTGGGCCCCCACGGAATCAACATCGTCGAGTTCACGAAGGCGTACAACGAGCGCACGGCCGACAAGGCCGGCCAGGTCATCCCCGCGCAGATCACCGTCTTCGAGGATCGGTCGTTCACGTTCATCCTGAAGACGCCGCCTGCCGCGGACATGCTCCGCAAGGCCGCGGGCATCGACAAGGGCACTGCAACCGCCGGGCGCGCAACCGCCGGGCGGATCACTCGCGACCAGCTCCGCACGATCGCCCAGGCGAAGCTGCCGGACCTCAACGCCAACAGCATCGAGTCGGCCGCAAAGCAGATCGAGGGAACTGCCCGCAGCATGGGCATCGAGGTTGTCGGCTAGGTCCATCGTCACGCCGCCCGCAGGTCACCCCGCCTGCCGGTCGGAACCCCAGGGGAAGGCCGGGTTCACCCGGCCGCAGCGGAAGGAACGAACCATGGCCGCGCACGGCAAGAAGTACAACGAAGTTGCCAAGCTGGTGGAACGCGAGCGCATCTATGCGCCGCACGACGCCGTGGCGCTCGCGAAGCAGACCACCAACGTCGGCTTTGACGCGACCATCGAGGTGCACCTCAACCTCGGCGTGGATCCTCGACATGCGGACCAGATGGTGCGCGGAACGGTCGTGCTGCCTCACGGTACCGGCAAGACCGTCCGGGTTGCCGTGTTCGCCCAGGGCGACAAGGCCCAGGAGGCCCTGCGTGCTGGCGCGGACGAAGTCGGCTCCGAGGATCTCGTGAAGAAGATCGAGGCTGGCTGGCTGGACTTCGACGTCGCGCTTGCGACGCCGGACCTCATGGGCCAGGTCGGCAAACTCGGAAAGATCCTTGGCCGGCGCGGACTCATGCCCAACCCCAAGTCCGGGACCATCACCTTCGATCTGGACCGCGCCGTGCGCGAGGTCAAGGCGGGTCGCGTCGAGTTCAAGGTGGACAAGGGCGGCCTGATCCACGTCGCCGCGGGCAGGGCCAGCTTCGGGGCGGATGAGCTGCTGGCGAATCTCGCCGTCCTGCTCGATGCCGTGAACCGGGCCAAGCCCGCCGGCGCCAAGGGTCACTACCTGCAGGGCATGACCATCGCGAGCACGATGGGCCCGGGCATCAAGGTGGACATTCCCGCCCTTCTCGCAGTGGCCGCCGCCGCCTGAGGGCCGCTCCCGCACCCGGTTTGGTCTGCGCGGCTATGCGCGCGCCTTCCGGGCACCAGATGCCGCGACGACCTTCATGGCCGCCGCGAACAATCGAAGAACGGACAGCCGCAGACAGCCTGCGCCCGCGGACCGTGCAGCCTTCCGGGTTGTGACGGTCGGGGCTTGATCCGCCGGACCGGATCGGGACGTCGCCATCGCGAGGTGGACACGTCCCGGGGACGCCGACGAGCACGCCGAGGCAGTGTGTGCCTCCTTCACCTTCGGGTGGGCGAGCGCCCCTGCAACACGGTGACCGTTGCAGGGCAATCGGGCCGCACGGCGGACCGCAGCGCCCCCGCCGCGTGCCGGCTGCGCGCCGAAGAATCGGAGGTATTCCATGCCGACCGAGGCCAAGCGGGAAACCGTCGCCGAGTTGCGCGACGAGATCTCCCGCACGCGGACGTTCATCGTCAGCGAGTACCGCGGCCTCAAGGTGAAGGAGCTCGCCGAGATCCGGCGCGCCCTGCGGAAGGACGGCGTCACGTATCACGTCGTCAAGAACCGGCTCATGCGGATCGCAGCCGAAGGCCCCACGGGGGACGCGCTTGCGCCGCTTCTTGAGGGTCCGACAGCCATCGCATTCGGGACCGACGAGGCAGGCACCGCGAAGGCCGTGCTCGACGCGACGCGACCCTTCAATCGCGTCGTCAAGATCAAGGGCGGCGTGCTTGGCACGAAGGCAATCGACGCCGAAAGCGTCGTTGTCCTGGCCGCGTTGCCGTCACGCCAGGTCCTCCAGGCCCGCCTCGCCGGCGCCGTCATCTCACCCGTCGCCACCCTGGCCGGGCTCCTGTCGGCCAACCTGCGGAACTTCGCCTACGGGCTGCAGCAGCTCGCCGATAAGAAGGCCGCAGGCGGCGCGTAGCCGCGCAGCACGTTCATCTCCCCATTCGGCTCACGAGTCACCCACGTCCAAAGGAGTTCATCGAATGGCATCCACGCTCACCCAGGATCAGCTTCTCGAGGCGATCGATCAGATGACGGTCCTCGAGCTCTCGCGCTTCATCAAGGCGTTCGAGGAGCGCTACGGCGTCACCGCGGCGCCCGTCGCTTCGGCGGCTCCGGCGTCATCCGGCGCCTCCGCCTCGGCCGAGGCCCCCGTGGTCGAGGAGCAGACGGAGTTCACGGCCACCCTGACGGAGATCGGGCCCAACAAGATCCCCGTGATCAAGGTGGTCCGGGAGCTGACCGGCCTCGGCCTCAAGGAGGCCAAGGACCTGGTCGACGCGACCCCCAGGGCGGTCAAGGAAGGCGTCACGCGCGAGGAGGCCGAGAAGATCAAGGTCGCCCTGGAGGGCCAGGGCGCCAAGGTGGAGATCAAGTAGGTTCCCATCCCCGCACGGGGACCCGGGCCTGGCGTCCACCCAGGAACTGGGAGCTTGAACGCCGCGAGTCGGTCACGCTGAAGGATGAGGGCCCGCCGGCGACGGCGGGCCTCCGTTCGCGAGAACGCCACGGGGCGCTCGGCCCGGGGCGGCAGGATTGCCCCCGCACCTCTCGGCCCATTTGACAATGGGAGCCCGTGGGGTACCATATCCAATTCTGTGAGCGCGGCCTTCCCCTTCCTCCTCCGTCAAGGAGCGGTTCATGCTGTCTACCGCTGAGTTGTCGAATCGCCTGCCCGCGGCGGCGTTGCGTATCCGCTACGCACGCATCCCGGAGGTCCTGCCGATCCCGAACCTGATCGAGCTGCAGCTCGATTCATTCAAGTGGTTCGTGGAAACCGGCCTCCGCGAGTTGTTCGACGAGATCAGCCCCATCAAGGATTTCACCGGCAAGGTGATGGAGCTGCAGTTCCTGGACTACGAGTTCGGGCCGCCCAAGTACACGGAGCTTGAGTGCCGTGTCAAGGACCTGACGTTCGGCCGCCCGCTCTATGTGAATGTCGAACTCCTGATCAAGGAGACCGGCGAGATCCAGCGCCAGCGCGTTTACATGGGCGATTTCCCCACGATGACAGACCAGGGAACGTTCGTCATCAATGGGGCCGAGCGGGTCGTCGTCAGCCAGCTGGTGCGGTCCCCGGGCGTCTACTTCAGCGAGGTGGAGGATCCCACCAGCGGACGCAGCCTGTTCTCCGCGAAGGTGATCCCGAACCGCGGCGCCTGGCTGGAGTTCGAGACGAACAACAAGGACCAGCTCTGGGTCAAGGTGGACCGCAAGCGCAAGATCGCGGCCACCACGCTGCTGCGTGCAGTGGGTTACGAGAACGACGATGACATCCGCGCGCTGTTCGGCGCGATCGACTCCGACCCGGAGCATCCGTACATCTCGAATACCCTCGACAAGGACATCACCAACACGCAGCAGGAAGCCCTGATCGAGGTCTACAAGAAGCTGCGCCCCGGCGATCCGCCCACGGGCGACAACGCCCGCCAGCTCGTCGAAAGCCTGTTCTTCAACTTCCGCCGGTACGACCTGGGACGCGTCGGCCGCTACAAGTTCAACAAGAAGCTCGCCGGCGTGGCCGCGCGGATGGGCATCGAGGCGCCCGCGGACCAGCGCACGATCACCCGCGAGGACATCGCCGCGATCGTCGGGCACCTCATCGAGTGCAACCGCGGCCGGCACCTCAAGGACGATATTGACCACCTGGGCAATCGCCGCATCCGCGCGAATGGGGAACTGATTCAGAACGCGTTCCGGATCGGCCTTCTGCGGATGGAGCGCGTGGTACGCGAGCGCATGACCATCCAGGAGATCGACAAGGCCACCCCCAACGCGCTGATCAACATCCGGCCCGTTGTGGCGGCCATGAAGGAATTCTTCGGCGGCAGCCAGCTCAGCCAGTTCATGGACCAGACCAACCCGCTCGCAGAACTGACATCCAAGCGGCGCCTTTCGGCGCTGGGCCCCGGCGGCCTGTCGCGCGAGCGAGCCGGGTTCGACGTCCGCGACGTGCACCACAGCCACTACGGCCGGATCTGCCCCATCGAGACGCCGGAAGGGCCCAACATCGGGCTCATCGGTTCGCTCGCAACCTATGGGCGCATCAACAGCTACGGCTTCATCGAGACGCCGTACCGCAAAGTGAAGCGGACGGTTGCCTGGGACGACCCGAACCTGCAGTCGTACGAGGCCGGCGCCGACCTCGCGCTGAAGGACGGCAGGGTCCTCGTCAGGGCAGGCGAACGCATCACCGAGGAAGGCGCCTCGCTGCTCAAGCGGCAGCGCGGGCTCGCGTTCCCCATCCGCCCCATCGTCACGGCGGAGATCGAATACCTCCCGGCCGACGAGGAGGAGGAGTTCCACGTCGCACAGGCGAACGCGCCGCTCGACGCGCAGGGCCACTTCATCAACGACCGTGTGCCCTGCCGGTATCGCGACACGTTCCCGGAGGCCCGGCCCGGCCAGGTCGAGTACATGGACGTCTCGCCCAAGCAGGTCGTGTCCGTCGCCACCGCGCTGATCCCGTTCCTGGAGCACGATGACGCGAATCGCGCCCTCATGGGCTCGAACATGCAGCGGCAGGCCGTCCCGTTGCTGGAGCCCGAATCGCCCATCGTCGGCACGGGCATGGAGGAGCGGGCCGCCCGCGACTCCGGCCAGGTCATCATGGCCATCCGGCCCGGTGTCGTGACCAGCGTCACCGCCAACCGGATCGCCATCGAGACGGACGAGGGCGAGCTGGACGAGTACCGCCTCCAGAAGTTCGTCCGCAGCAACCAGGGTACCTGCATCAACCAGCGTCCCATCGTGGACGTGGGCTGGCGCGTGGAGCGCGGCCAGGCCATCGCGGATTCGAGCTCCACGGACAAGGGCGAGCTTGCGCTCGGGCGCAACATCCTCGCGGCATTCATGTCATGGGAGGGCGGCAACTACGA
>JANPDJ010000370.1:0-10122 GCA_031431395.1 Chloroflexota bacterium
CTGGTCCGGCTGGCCGGGCCTCGTCGTGCGGCACCTGATGACGTCGCCCGCGATCACCGTGACCCCGGAAACCGGTCTCGACGAGGCTGCCCGGCTGATGGAGCGGGAACGCATCCATCGGCTGGTCGTCGTCGGGTCAGACGGTCGAACCCCCGTGGGAGTGCTCTCCATGACGGATCTCGTCCGGATGCTCGTGGAGGAAGACGGTGACTGATTCGGCCACACGTGCCGTGGTGACCGGGCTCGGCAAGGAGGCCGGCGAGCCCAAGGAAACCGACGACGCGATCTTCGGACTCGCCACGACGGCCTTCGACGTGGAGGAGTACGTCGACGATTTCAACGGCGACGTGATGAGCGGGTACCGGAGCGGTTTCGGCGACCGCCAACTGCCGGCGGACCTGGGTGTGGCGCGCAGCATCATCCCGCCAGGCACGGCCGCCACCCGGGACTTCTCCAGCCTCTCGCCGCAACTGCCGGAGTTCGATTTCCAGGCGTGTGTCGGCTGCATGGCATGCGTGAACGCGTGCCCGGACACGGCGCTGTTCGCTGTCGCGACCCCGGAGAGTGCGCTGGAGTCCTCGCTGGTCGCGTTCGCGGGTTCGCAGCCGGACGGGTCCGGTGCCGCCGCTTCAGCCGGCGCGCGCGCCCACTTCGCGCGGACGCAGAAGTACGCGGAGATGCCCGCCCGGAAGGGCCTGGAGCCGGCGGCGTTCGGGATTTTCATCGATCCCGGGCACTGCAAGGGCTGCGCCGAATGCGTGGAGGTCTGTGCGAACCTTGGGTACGACGCGCTGCGGATGGTCGACAAGCTGCCGCGCGAAGCGGACGGCCTCAGCACGGTGGACCGATACCGCCGGGACATGACGTTCTTCCGGAGCCTGCCGCCCACCGCCCCCGTGTATCGGAACGAGAAGGCGCTGGCGGACCTGATGCTGGGCGAATTCGCGATCGGGTACGTGGGTGGGGCAGGGTCCTGCGCCGGGTGCGGCGAAGCCACGGCGATCCGCATGCTCCTTGCGGCGACCCGGCACGTGTATGGCGAGCGAGGCATGGGCATCGTGGCAGCCACGGGCTGCAACACCGTCTACGGGAGCACCTACCCGTACAACCCGTACCTCGTCCCGTGGACGAATTCGCTCTTCGAGAACGCGCCCGCCGACGCGCTCGGCATCCGGGCGCGCTGGGACCAGGCCGGACACAAGGACCGCCGGCTGTGGGTCCTGGGTGGCGACGGTGCCATGTACGACATCGGGTTCCAGTCGCTGTCCCGGATGGTCGCGTCCGGTTCCGACATCAAGGTTCTTGTACTCGACACGCAGGTCTACTCGAACACCGGCGGCCAGGCATCCACGGCCAGTTTCGGTGGCCAGGTGACGAAGCTCTCGGCGTTCGGGCAGGTACTCCACGGCAGGCCGGAACGTCGCAAGGAGCTGGGCCGGATCCTGGTTGCGCACGACGAGGTCTTCGTTGCCCAGACCACGCCCGCACACATCAACCACTTCTACCGCGCGGTCATGAACGCGAATGCCTATCCGGGCCCGGCTGTGATCATCGCGTACTCCGCCTGCATGCCGGAGCACGGCGTCGCGGACGACGCCTCTACGCGCCAGTCCCGCCTGGCGGTGGATTCGCGAGCGTTCCCGCTGTTCACGTACGACCCGCGACGGGGTCCCACGCTGCGGGAGCGGCTGTCGCTGCAGGGCAACCCGGCGCTGCGCGAGGACTGGGCCACGAGGCCGGACGGCACGCCCATCGACTTCCTCACGTTCGCCAGGAGCGAGGGCAGGTTCGCTCCGCATTTCGGGCCGGACGGAGTGCCAAGCGCCGAGATCACGGGAACCCAGGCCGAGCGGCTGGCGAACTGGCGACTGCTCCAGGAACTCGCCGGTCTCCTCCGCACCGAACCGGCAGTCGCTTCGCGGGCGTGACTCGCGGCCATTCGGATCGGGCCGAACGGCAGGCTACGCGGTCCATCTCGCGCTCTACGTTGTGATTCGGCCGAAACCCGGCCGAGGAGGCCGAAAATGTCACAGGTGTTGTTCGCCACGGATCTCTCCGAAGCCGCCGGCGTCGCCGAGCGCCTGGTTGGCTCCATTCCCTGGCCCCCGGAGGCGGAAATCAGGGTGGTGACCGTCGTTCCCTGGGTGCGAGACCTGGTGGGCACCCCGTGGATGGCCGTTGCGCCCATCAGCGTGGACGACATCGAATCCTCGCAGGTCACCTGGGCGGAGACGAACGCCAAAGAGGTCTGCGCACGACTCGGGGCTCGCGGCCTCGACGTGTCCTGGGTGGTGATGCGCGGCCAGCCGGCAGACGCGATCGTGGATGTCGCGCGGCGCGAGTCGGTCGACCTCGTCGTGGTGGGTGGCCGTGGTCTGGGGGCGCTTGAAGGAGCGCTCCTTGGGTCCGTCTCGGAGGCGGTGGCCGACCGGGCGCCCTGCCCGGTGCTCATCGCCCGCACCCCCGAGTTGCACCGCAGCCTGATCGCGGACGACGGATCACCGGGGGCGGAAGACGCCATCGAATACGTGCGGTCGCGGCGGCACCTGCTGGGAACGGTGACCCGGCTGCTCGCCGTCCATCGTCTCGGCGACATGTGGGCCGAATCCTTCGAGATGCCCATGGACGCGCATTCCGCTCAGTCGATGGCGGAGGATCGTGCCGCCCTGTGGGCGGCCGCCCGGGCGGCACTCGAGTCTGACGCGAAGGAACTGCACGCCGCCGGCCAGGACACGGAGGTCGAAGTCGAAGAGGGCCGGCCCGCCAGTGAGATCGTTGATGCCGCGCTGCGCTGGCACGCGGATCTTGTCGTCGTGGGCAGCCGGCACCGGACGGGTGTCACGAGACTGGTGCTGGGCAGCGTGGGACGCCACGTGCTGCACCATTCACACTGCTCGGTCCTGCTGGTGGGCCATCTGCCGGCGGAGGCGGCCGCGACAACGATACACACGGAACCTGTATCGGTCAGCTGACCGCCCGAGTTCCAGGGTTCCTGATCGCTGATCGGCGCCCCTTCAGCCGGGCGCCGATCGGGCTGAGACGGGCTACTTGGGCTGCGAAAGCCTGAGTGCCGGGAACGGCCCGCCGTCGTACAGTTCCCGATCCCCCAGGGGTTCCGACAGGGTGACGGTCAGACGCGTGGCCGGGTTGGCCGTGCAGCTCTGCTTGCCCGTGAGCGGCGTCACACCGATCGTGATCACCACCCGATCCGCCTCGTAGGTGATCCGCGGCTTGGCAATGCGACCTACCGCGGACTTGCCGCTCGCGCACGCGCGCTCTGTCACGAGCACCTTGAGCGTAGTGCTGCTCGCACTGGTCTTGACGGACAGCTTCCAGTTCGCCGCGATGCCCAGGCTTGTGCCAAGCCATGTGCGCGGTTGGCACGGCCCGGCACTCTGGCCGGCCCACACGCCATTCGTCGCGCGCACGGTGGCGACCAGAAGGCCGTCGGAGGCGTCGTTCTCGTACAGCGCGAGCGTCTTGGAGCGGTACAACTCACGCCAGCCGGTTTCCGGCAGCTGCGTTGTGGTCACGCCGGCGATGTAGGCGACCAGGGCCTGCGCCGCCGCCGTGGTGCCCGTCTCCGCGTCTGCCGGCCGATCCAGCGCGCTCGCAGGCCAACCCGGGCCGGCCGGATCGCAGGCAAGCAGCTGGACGGGACCCGCGGGCGATGGCTCGGGCGAATCCGTGGGCGCGATCGTGGGCGCCCCGGTTGGCCGCGCGGTCCCCGCTCCTGCCGACGCCGACGCTGCCGCCGACGCCCCGGCCGAACCCGACGGTTTGGTGGACACCGATGGTGCGGAGCTTCCGCAGGCGGCGAGGATCGGGATCAGCAGGGCAGCGGCTAGCAGTTTGGCCATCGAACCATGCGACGAGTTGGAGAACGTCATTGTTGCGATCCTCCGCGGGAACTGCGGAACCCGGGCGAGGCCAGGCCGTGGACCTCGTGCCCCGTGGTGCTCCAAGCTGCCGCAATCATCGGCCATCCGCGGGTCCGGCGGGAGGGCTGCGATGCGTGCCGCCCGGCGATTGACGGCGCACTGTCTGCCGCGACGTGCCGCGCGTCCGGGTCACCTCTTGGTGAACAGCAGCTGGAACTCCATCGTGCCGTGGTCATCGATCGAGAGCACCAAGAACGAGTTGGGCTTCCCGATGCCGTAGTCGGCGAACGAGACGGGGAGCGACCCGGTCACGACGATCACGCTGCCGGAACGTTTCGCGGTGACCTGGAGCTGGACAGATTTCGTGACGCCGTGCAGCGTGAAGTCGCCCGTGGCGGTCGCCTGGAGGGCCTGGCCGTCCGCCGGCAGCGCTCCGAGATCGATGGGCTTCGTGAGGTTGAACGTGGCCGTGGGGAATTGCGCGGTCTGGATCCCCTGTCGTCGCAGCTGGCCGTCGCGGCGGTCGTCGTCGCTCTGAAGGGCGGTCAGGTCGGCCGTGAACGCGCCGGCCGTCACCATGGTGCCCTTGAGCGTGATCGAGCCCGTGACCTTGGGTGTCCGTCCCACGGCGGTGTTCGCGCCGATGGAAGCGAGCTGCTCCTGGACGCGATAGCCCGCGAAGGAGTTCGTGAAGTCCGAGAAGGACCCAATGCCCGTGTCCACTGTCCAGGTGCCATCCAGGCTCCCCGTTCCGCCGCTCGACGCCGCCCCGATCGCGGCCGACGACGTGGAGCCCGGCACGAAGGAGGCGGCCGCGGGCGCAGATGCGGTCGGGATGCTGGAGATGCTCACCGGCGGCGGCCCGGACGGGCGCAGGAACAGGTACCAGATGCCAAAGCTGCCGCCGACTGCCGCGACCAGGATTACGACGCTCAACCAGAACACGGGTCGAGCACGCATCGGTTTCGGCTGGGTCACTGGCCACCTCGTTCCGTCTGTGTCCCGGCAGGCTATCGTCCCTCGCTGAGAATTGCCTGAGGGGACGGCGGGGCGGTCGGCGCTCTGAGACGGCCGGTGCCTCTCGATGCACGTCCATCAAGTCTGCGCAAGACTGTGCGCGTCGCGATCTCTCCGGGTCATCGTGACGAACCTGGGTCCCGAGGCGGGGGGAAATTCGTGAAACCAATGAGCAGTCGACGGCTTCTTGCGCTGGTTGCGGCGTTCGTGGTGATGCTGTGGCCGGCAGGCGCGTCCGCCCAGTCCGCGCTCGCAGCCAAGGGACCGGTGGTCCCGTCCGACGGCAGGCTCCACCGGCTGGATGTGGGCGGGCGCCGGATGGCGATCTGGTGCAGGGGAACGGGCAGTCCCACCGTGATCCTCGAGCACGGCATCGGCTACGGCGTGGACTCCGACTCGTGGGCGACCGTCCAGGCCGGCCTTGCCACTGAGACGCGCGTCTGCCGGTACGACCGGGCGGGTGCCGGCGACAGCGACCGCGCGAAGCCGGGCCGCTCCATGCCGGACCTTGCGCACGACCTCCTTCTCCTCCTCGACGTGGCGCGGATCCCCGGGCCCTACATCCTGGTCGGCCATTCGTTCGGTGGATTGACCGTGCGGTATTTCGCGCAGCTGTACCCGGAGCGGGTCATCGGGATGGTGCTCGTCGATGGTTCGCCCCCGTCGGCCATCACCAGCGGCATCGTCAGCAGTGAGCGGCTCAACCACGCCCGGGTGGTAAGCCAATTGAAACAGCTCGCCCTCCTCCGCCGGATCCCGTTGGTCGTGATCACCCGGGGGCTGGGCTTGTCGCCCTCGTGGCGCGCCGCGCAGGAGGCGATGCTCGGCCTGTCGCCCAGCAGCCGCCAGGTCATTGCCACCGCCAGTAACCACTGGATCCAGCTTCGCCAGCCGGCCCTCGTGATCCGCCAGGTCCTCACCGTGCTGCACACGATCAGGCGCCGCCAGTAGCGGAATCGACGGAGATTCGCTCGCCGGGTACCATGGCGGCGCGCAGCGGGCCCACCCTGGTGCCGTCGCAGCACCGTCACGGATGACGATTTGACCCCTGCCCCCTCATTTCCGGTGGTCGTTCCGAACGCCACGGCAGGTCGCCGGTGAGCGGAAGCCGGCCAACGTTTCGCGAGGTCGCCGCGCGGCGGCTCGCCGAGGATCGAGGGGCTCCGTCACCGGCGCTGGACGACTATCTGTCGGATATCGGGCGCCTGTCCGTGCGGCAGCTCCCCGTCGAGTTGATCCAGGTGCATCCTGCGCGAGAAGACGAGTTGAAGGACAGCGCGTTCTTCGAGACACTTGTCGCTTCGGTCCGGGAACTCGGTGTGCTGGAGCCCATCCTGGTGCGACCGGCGGATGATGGCCAATACGAGGTCATCGCAGGAGAGCGCCGGCTCCGGGCCGCCATCGCTGCCGGGCTGGCAACGATCGCTGCCGTGGTCCGCGAGATGGATGACGCGACCGCGGTGACCCTGATGGCCGCCCGCAGCGAGCAACCCCGCGGGACGGGCGAGGCATCATCGTCGCGAAGCCGTGCCGGTGGAGCTGCGAAACCCGCGGCCGCGGCGCAGCCCGTAGCCAGATCCCTGCGCAAAGGGCGGCCGCTGTTGCTGCTGGGGCCCTTGATCCTGCTGCGTCTCGTTCGCGGTCGCGGCCCGGGGCGCAACCGCCAGATGTAGGACTGCGCCCGGCTACCGCCCGCGCTCAATGGCGTCGGTGTGCTCGGCACGGTGACGGAAGCGTTCGACCAGCCGCGGTGCGCCGCCGCTCCTCACGGCTTCGATGGTGGGGGCGTCGAGCGATGCCAGGTAATCGTCGTAGGCACGTGCCGCAGCATCGAACAGCGCCAGGGCCGCCGTGCCCGGGATCTCCCGCCAGCCGGGGAGCGCGGCGTCGTTGACGATGTCGGCCAGCCCATCCGGCAGTGGGGCCGGTGCCGTCTCGCCGGCGGCGAGCGCACGGCGAAGTCGCGCCAGGTGGCTACGCTCCCAGAAGGCCAGGTGGGCGAGTTCCGCTCCGATCGTCCAGTCGCCGTAGATCGGCGCGCGGAACTGCGCCTCGCTCATGCCCCGGACCAGGTCCAGGACTCGCTGTCGGGCGGCCGCGTTCTCGGCGAGGTGGTCCATGCGGGATCTCCCTGTGATGTGTTCGGGGCATCGTAGCGGCGGCGGCGATTCGCAGCGCCGAGCCACGGCACGATGAGCGGTCTCCCGGCCGTCAGCCCGGCGCGGCCGTCAGCCCGGCGCGGCCGTCAGCCCGGCGTAGAGGGCGGTCGCGATGCCAGCGCGCCGATGAGCGTGTCGAGGTGCATGACGAACTCCAGGGTGATCTCGATGTGCTCGCCGCGGTTGGCATCGTCCAGCGAATGCCACCAGCCGTCCGGCTGCTGGAGCCCGACGTACCAGTCGCCCATCTTGTAGACGTAGTCCTCGTACTGCGACTCCCCGGTGATCTGGTAGAGGAGGGACGCTCCCCATGAGCCCTTGCAGGCGGCCGGGTATTTGAACTGGGCCTCCGTCGCGCTCATCGCGAAGTCCTGGTAGCGCCGGGCGAGAGCGAGGGTCTCGGGTTGCGGGTCGGCCAGCCAGAGCCGGCCGAGGAACGCGGCACAGATGCCGCCCCAGAACCAGAACTGGGGCGCGTCAAGGGTCTTGTCGGTGACCATGAGCGCGGCGTCGAAGTCGGCGTCGACCTCCGTGATGATGGCCTGCCGGGAGTGCGACCAGACGTGGTAGAAGCGGTCGGGCAGCGATGGCTGGACGTCCCACAGCCGCTGGAGGAACCGGGCGATGCCCCGCGCCGTCTCGAGGTCGCCCACGGCCAGTGCAGCGAACCCCGTGCCGGGCCCCCCGCCGGTGACGTCGATCTGGTCGGCCATGCCGCCCCCCGGGAGCCGATGGCTCAGGAAGATGCCGGATTTCAGGTCGCGAACTGAGAGCAGCCCGGGCCACAGGCCGTGGGCAAGGTCGTACTGCATGGCCAGGGAGGCCCCGACGATCAGTGTGGCGTCCCGGTACGTCGCCCAGTCGTCGAAGACGCGGTAGGGGCCATCGATTCGGCCATCCTGCGCGACGAGGTTCCGCCTGATCCAGGCCGAGGTGGCAATCGCTGCCTCCGTTTCGCCGACGACCGTGAAGGTCCAGGGGGCGCGGTAGTAGCCGAACCCCTCGCGCGGATCGCCAATGGAGCCATCCCGGTTGATCTGCGGGAGAAGCCACGCGACGCCCTTGCGACGAGCTTCGCGGTAGGCCGCCAGTCGCTCGCGGCGGTCGACGGTGGTGGTGGGCATGGCGAGCTGAGTCATGGCGGCATACCTCGGACGGAGCCTGGTGGCGCCATTGTCATCCCGGTTGTCCCGCGGTGCTCGCCTGTGGCCGCAGACTTCGTCACGTGGCCGCGCCGGACAGGTCGTACAGGGACACCCCGCTGATCGAGGTCACGAGGGTTCCGTTGGTCGTGATCCACGACGTCAGGTCGCTCGAGCCGCCCGGACCGCCCGGACCGCCGCCGAACCCACCGGGACCGCCGCCGAACCCGCCGGCCGCACCGCCGCCCGGACCACCTGGGCCGCCACCGAAACCGCCGCGACCGCCACCCACGATCACGAACCGGAGCCTGCCGGACGCGACATACGCCTTGAGCTGATCGAGTGTCGGGGCGGGATCGGTGCCGCTGAAGCCGCCCATCGCCATGACGGGCTGGCCGGTCGCGAGCTCGATCGATGCCGCCTGGTCGGCACCCTGCACGGCGACGATCCACGAGGCCGTTCCCCGGTGCTCGAGGAGGTAGTCGTAGAGGGCCTGGCTCGACGTGGCCGTCGAGCCATCGCTGCCGAACGCCTGCCGACCGGGGCCGTTCTGGCCGCCCCGGCCGCTCTGCCGGCCGGCGCCCGCCAGGCTGGCGGTTGGGTCGCCCTCGGAGAACGCGGTGTTCATCGTGCTGAGCGCGTAGGCGGACGGCCCCAGCATGAGCGCCACGAGGGCGATCGACGCTGCTGCGACGGACAGGCGCGGGAATCGGCGCGCCTGCGGCGCGACGATCAGGGCCGATGCCGCGACCGCGATCACGATCACGGCGACGTCCAGGTCCGGCACGGCGCTCGTCCGGTTCAGGAGGACAGCGCACCAGGCGGCAGTCACGACGATGCCGCCCGCAAGCGCGAGGCGGGCGGCCAGGGAACGTTCTCGACGCTGCCACAGCTCCACCACGCCGGCACCCACGAGCACGCCGATCGCCGGCGCGAGGACCACCGCGTAGTAGGTGTGGATGATCCCGGACATGAGGCTGAACACGGCGGCCGTGACAAGGAACCAGCCGCCCCAGAGGAGGTAGGCGGCGCGCCGCGGGTCCGTCCGCACGGACCGAAGATGGACGAGCAGGCCGCCCGTGAGTCCCACGAGGGCCAGCGGGATCAGCCAGCTGACCTGGTCGCCGAACTGATCGTTGAAGAGCCGCAGGATGCCCGGCGAGCCGCTGAATCCGCCCGGGCCGCCTGGACTACTCGCCCCCGCGCCACCTGCGATTGCCGCGCCGCCGGCGATTGCCGGGCCGCCGCCCTGGCCGAAGATTCGGCCGAGACCGTCATAGCCGAAGAGCAACTGCAGGGCCGTCCCGTCCGTGCTGCCGCCGATGAACGGCCGGTGATCCGCAGGGATGAGTGCGACGATGCCCACCCACCAGAAGCTCGCGAGGGCGCCCGCCACCGCCATGGGAACGAGGGTGGCGACGCGACGCCGCAGCGAGACCGGCGCGGCGACCAGCCATGTCACGAGGAACGCCGGCAGCACGAGGTACGCCTGGAGGAACTTGGCGTTGAACGCCAGTCCCACGAAGGCCGCGCTCAGCAGAAGCCAGCGCACGCGACCCTGCTCGAGCGAACGCTGCAGCGCCCACGCGCCCGCGACCAGGAGGAACGTGAGCAGTGCCTCCGGGTTGTTGTAGCGGAACATCAGGACGGCCGCCGGCGTGAGGGCCATGACCACACCGGCGATGACCGCCGCAGCGGGACCGAACGTCCGGCGGACCATCGAGAAGAGGAGGAGGACCGAAGCAACCCCAAGCAGCGCTTCGGGCAGCAGGATGCTCCACGAGCTCAGACCGAAGATCCGGACGGACAGGCCCATGAGCATCACGGCGAGCGGCGGCTTGTCCACGGTGATGAAGTTGGAGGCATCGATGGAGCCGAAGAACCACGCGCTCCAACTCTGCGAGCCGGCAAGGGCCGCGCCCG
>JANPDJ010000371.1:0-5647 GCA_031431395.1 Chloroflexota bacterium
TGCCGGTTTGGACGCTGACGCGGCCGCCCCCGGCGTGGCGGAAGGTGCGGCGTCGCCCCCCTGCTTCAGCAGCAGCGGCGGCACGAAGAACAGCACCGCGGCGGCCAGGATGAGGGCGCCCGCGGAGAGCACCAGGGGCGACGGGACGGGCAGGCCCACGCGCGTCTTCAGCGTGGGGTAGGCCTCGAACCGTCGCGGCTGCTCCCACGCGGGCTCTCGCTCTGTGTGCCGGGGCGGCCGGGATCCACCCACCCGGGGTCGCCGGTCCAGCCCGAGCAGCCGCGATATCCCTCCTGCCGACCGACCGGATGACGAAGCAGCCCCCTGCAGCCCATCGCTGGCGAGCAACCCGGCCGGACCCGGCGCATCGCGCCGGCTCGTGTCGACGAGCCTGTCCGGACGCCCTGCTGCGCCCACCGTTCCTGCCCGCTCGGGTGCTCGAGGTGGGCTTGACCGGGCCGGACCGACGACCCGGGGCAGCGGCTCACGGGAGCGCATCTCGGCGTCGTCGTCCGGCGCGTCTCCCATCCCTATGGCCTGGAGGCGCTCCATCGCAGCCCGGCGGTCCCCGGCAACCGCTGGCGCGGCGCGACGACCGGTGGCCCCGGTTTCGGCCGGGAACGCGTTGTCGGGGTCGACGGCGGTTCGCTGCCATGCGGGCGGGTCATCGTCGTCGTCGAGGTCGTCCTCACGGCCTGCGCGCGCGAAGGCGCGGGAAACCCCGGCATCGTCCACGGGAGCATCGCCACGAGCCCCACCCCGCGGCGCAGCCCAGGGAGGCGGCGCCGACCAGTTCGACTTCCCAGCGCGGCGCCGCGGAGGCTCGGCCCGCGACGGCCGGTCGACGTCAGGGTCAGGGTCGGCCTCATCTACCCTGGCGCGCTCCGTGGGCGCCGGTCGCTGGGTGCCGAGGATCCGCCCCAGCAGCGTGTCGCCGGGATCCTGGGGCTCTGCCGTAGCACGGCCGCCGTCGGTGGGGTGACCGGATGACGCACGCGACGGGACGGCCGCATCGCCCGCACCTGCCGCCGCTCCGGCCGGGCCAAAGGCAGGTGGTCGCTCCCCCGCCACGCGGCGGGCCGGCACGTCGCGCAGGCGCTCCGCCGGGCTGCCGCCTGCAGCCGGAGCCACAACCCGGGCGGCCTCTCGCTGCGCCCAGTCCTGGAAGGTCGGGCAGACCGGGAAGCTCGGCGAGAGGCAGTACGCCTCCTGGTGGGCGCGGGCGCGCGGCGCGGGCGGACTCTCCGCGTAGCAGCGATGGCGCGGGTCCGGGCGGTCGGCTCGGTCGTCTCGTGCGTCGTCCAGGGCGACGAACGGGCAGGCCTGCGCCGCGTCAACGCTGGGCAGGACCCGCTCCGTCATCGGGGCGATGATACGCGGCGAACGCCGCGTGGCGCCCGTGGTCTACCAGGTCACGCGCAGCCTCGTCCAGCGGATGCCGCAGCGGCCGCCTTCCTTGCTCCAGTTGGTGGCGAGGTACGTCCCGTCCTGGAGGCGCGTAGCGGTGGGGAAGCCGAACTTGAAGTCGCTCATTTCCTCGACACCATCGGCGCGCAGGCGACCCTCGCGCCGGGCCTTCGCGTCGTACATCAGGCCTTCAAAGGCGATCGGCCAGTCCTGCGCGGTGATCTCCGCGAGGGCCATGACAATGCCCTGGTCGCCGTAGCGGCGGTTGTACAGGAGCATCACCCGGTCGCCGTCGTACGGGACGACCGTGATCGTCTGTCCGCGCGTGCCGATGGACCGGGGCTGCGTCCATGTCAGCCCGCCGTCGATCGACTGCGTGAAGCTGTTCGTCGTGTCCTCGACGTCGGACAGCGTCACAGTCCAGGCCGATGCGATCAC
Source organism: Chloroflexota bacterium (assembly GCA_031431395.1). Lineage (GTDB taxonomy): Bacteria > Chloroflexota > Limnocylindria > Limnocylindrales > CSP1-4 > VGPE01. The sequence continues at coordinate 1,846 of JANPDJ010000371.1, forward strand.
GCGGTCCGGCGCCAGTTCGGCGAACTTCTGCTCGAAATAGCCCAGGCGGCCCTGGGGATCCTGCATCGCCACCACGTCGCGCGGCCACGACCTGCCGCCGTCATCGGAAACGGCGACCACCACCTGCTCGCCAAGTCGTCCGGGCGGGATCGTCGCGGCGGGGGCGAGGAGGCGGCCGGAACGCAGGGGCAGGATGCCGTGCGAGATCTCCAGCGCCGAAGACCGCATGGGGATCACGCTGGGCGCCGACCAGGAATGACCGCCATCTGTGGAGGTGCAGAAGATGGCCTCGGTGGCCCGTTCGTCGCCGAAGCGCGTGCCCGGCTCCGCGTGCGAGCGGGCGCCGTACGCGTAGATCGTCCGCCCGTCCGGCGACAGGCTCAGCTTGAGGAAGTTCGTGGCAAGCGGCTCCTCGGAACGCGGGAGGATCTCGCCTTCCTGGACCCAGGTGAGACCGCCGTCCGTCGAGCGCGACCAGGAGGTTCCGCCCGATGCGCTGTCTGCCCCGGCGTTGCTGTAGGAACAGAGCAGGTCCCCATTGGGCAACTGGATTCCCTGCGGGAACGCGGATTCGTTCTCGTCGATCCGACCGCTGCCCAGGATCTCGATGCTCGGCACTGGACCACTCCTCATGACCGTTGGACCTGCCTTCGCCGGGATCATCGGGCGCCTGGCTCGACAGGACGCTGACGCCGAATGGTGCGGGCGACCTCAGCCCTGGCGCGTCACCGGCTCGAGGTCGATCGTCCGGACCTGGCGCGTCCGGCCGGCGATCGTCCTCACCAGCGCGGCGGGAATGGCGGTGCCGACGAACTTCTCGATGATCGCTTCTTCGCCGGAGTAGAGACCCGTCCCGACGATCCGGACCCGGTCACCCACCTTCAAGCCGGGCCGTCCGGTGCCGGCATTCAGGTCGATCGAGACCACCGTGGTTGGGACGTAGATCGTCTCCGGAGCCGGGGTAGCCGGCACGGGCTTCTTTCGCCCGGAGCCCGCGCTCACATACTTCTTGCGTGGAGGCAACTAGCGACCCCTCCACAGACTCGAGTCGTGGTCTGTCATGCATGCGCCTCGCTTCCGTCGCACCGCTGGCGCGGTGTCCGACGAGGCGCAGTCTAGGCGTTTGCGTGGGCGGGCACGGTCCGGATTGCCACGTCGCGGGCGCCCAACCGGAACCCGCAACTCCGAGGTTGCGGTCTGCCTCGCGGAGCCCGAAACTCGTCACCACCGATCGTGCCGTGGCGGCGACCGGCGAAGGAGACGAATGGCGCAGTTCTCGATGGAGCTCATCCTGGTGCGGCAGCTCGCGAGCGGCCTGGCGGTGCCCACCGTTGTCGCGGATGCTGCCGGCGCCCTCGTGTTCATCAATGAACCCGCGGAACGCCTGCTGGGCGTCCGGTTCGACGAACTGGGCGATCTGCCGTTCGATGAATGGACGACCGCGTTCGCCCCGTCGGACGGCGAGAACGAGGTGCCGCCCGAGGAACTGCCGCTGGCCATCGCCCTTCTGCGGCGGCGCCCGGCTCATGGTCCGCTTCAGATCGTGGGCCGCGACGGCGTGCCCCGGTCCATCGAGATCACAGCCTTCCCGATCGAGAGCGCCAACGGCCGGCTGGAGGGGGCCGTCGCGATGTTCTGGGAAGTTGGGGTCACGTGATCGTCCGCCTTTGGGGGACGCGCGGATCGCTGGCCAGTTCGGGGCCCGACACCGTGGGCTACGGCGGCAACACCTCGGCGGTGGAGATCCGGGGCCGGGATGGCGGCTGCCTGACGCTGGATGCGGGGACCGGATTGCGCCGGCTCGGCGTGATGATCCCGCCCGAAACCGACCGGATCGACATCCTCCTGACGCATCTGCACATGGATCACATCCAGGGCCTGGGCTTCTTCGCCCCGCTCTTCAGGCCGACCGGCGAGGTCCACGTCTGGGGGCCGCCGTCCACCACGCTCGATCTCCGCTCACGCCTTGCGCGGTACCTCTCGCCGCCCCTCTTCCCCGTCCGGATTCGCGACCTGGAAGCGCGCGTCATGTTCCACGACGTGCCCGATGGGCCCTTCTCCATCGGTTCATTCCAGGTCACGGCAGACTCCGTGGTCCATCCTGGGCCCACGGTTGGCTACCGGATCGAGGAGCACGGGGCGGTGATCGCCTACCTTCCCGACCATGAGCCCGCTCTCGGCGGCAGTGGCCGCGGGCCGCAGTGGACGTCCGGGTTCGACCTCGCCGCCGGAGCCGACCTGCTGATCCACGATGCGCAGTACACGCCCGCGGAACGCGCCGAGCGGGTCGGCTGGGGCCACAGTTCCGTGGACGAGGCTGTTGCCTTTGCGTCGGACGCGGGTGCAAGGCGGCTGGTGCTGTTCCACCACGACCCGGCACACGACGACGCGATGCTGGACCGGTTGTCGGGGGCTGCGGCCGAACACGCCCGGGCACTCGGGGGCCGGACGGCGGTCACCGGCGGCCGTGAGGGGGACGTGTACCACGTGGGCGCGGCCGCGGCGGCGGCCACCGGGTAGTCCCGGGACCTATCCCTCGCGTCCGCGCCTGATCACCCGCCCGGGTCGGTCGCCCGTCTCGCGCCCGTCGCGCACCACGAACCGGCCGTTCACGAGGACGTGGGTGATGCCATCCGGATGGCGCGCCGGCTCGTCGTAGGTCGCCCGGTCGGCAACGGCTGCCGGGTCGAAGATCACCAGATCGGCGAAGGCGCCGGGCCGTACCACGCCCCGGTCGGGCAGGCCGAGGATGCGCGCCCCATCGGTGCCGAGCCGCCGGACCGCGCCCGCCAGCGACAGGCCGCCGAGCTCCCGGACGTAGCGCCCTAGCACGCGCGCGGTGGTGCCATACAGCCGCGGATGCGGGTGCGGCGCGATGACCCCGTCCGCACCGATGGACCCACCGGGCGCGTTCATGATCTCCAGGAGGGACGCGTCGTCGTACATGCCCAGCAGCACCATGGGAACGCTGCCCGCCTCCGAGATGAGCAGATCCGCGACGAGGTCCAGCGGATCCCGGCCGTCTTCCGCCGCGAGCGAGCCCACCGTCCGCCCCACCATCCCGCGATTCTCGGGACGCGCCGCGCCGCCGATCTGCACGGCGGCCCAGCCCGCGAGGCCGGCGTAGTTCTCCCACCCCAGCCGCCCGCGGCCCGCGATCTCCCCGCGGATTCGGTCGCGAATCGCCGGGTCCGCCAGCCGCTCGCCCATTCGGGCCGGGCCGCCATCGGCCGCCCACGGCGGGAGCACCTGCGCGAGCGTCGTGGAAGCAGCCGTGTACGGGTGCTGGTCGAACGTGACCGGCAGGCCGCCTGCCCGCGCCTCCGCGAGGCGCTCGAGTGCTCGCGGGACCGCCGGCCAGTTGCGCTCGCCGAGCCCGCACAGGTGCGAGACGTGCAGCCGGACCTGCGCCTGTCGCGCGATGGAGATCGCCTCGTCGATCCCGGCGAGCCATTCGTCTCCCTGGCTGCGAAGGTGGATGACCATGAGGCCGTCGTGGCGCCCCACCACGGAGAACGCGCGGACCAGCTCCGCGGTGTCGGCGAACACGGCCGGCGGGTACACCAGCCCCACCGACATCCCGAACGCCCCGTCGCCCATCGCCTCCTCCACCAGGGCTGCGATCCGATCCAGCTCGGACGAAGTGGGCTGGCGCGCGTCCATGCCCAGAACGGCATTCCGGACCGCGCCGTAGGCGAGCAGCGCCGCGACGTTGTTCGCCGGATGCGCCGCCTCGATCGCCGCGAGGTGGTCCGAGAACGACCGCCAGGTCCAGGGGAGGCCGGGATGGCCGGTAAGGGCC
>JANPDJ010000372.1:0-7247 GCA_031431395.1 Chloroflexota bacterium
GCACTGGCCGAGCTGGCCGTTGTCCGGCGCCCGATGGACGCACTGCTTGAGGGGGCCGCCCACATCGTCCGCGAGGCAATGCGCGCGGACGACGTGGCGATCTGGGAACTCCAATCCGGGCAGATGGTTCGCCGCGCCTCCAGCGGACTGCCCCAGGGGAACCTGGGATCTCACGCTGCGGATGTCCCGGCGCGAGCCGCCAGCCAGCGCCGGCCGGTTGTCTCGCCGGCCGCCCGGGGCGGGGGCGCCGGGGCAGACCACGAACTGGGACGTCCTTCGCGCGGTCGTCGCGGTGACGGCCGGCACGGAAACATGCCGCCAGCGATCGTCGAGATCGCGGTCCCCATCATCACCGGGGAGCCGTGGGGGGCGGTCTCCGTTCACATGCCGGCGCTCTCAGGCAGCGACGACGTGATCGGCTGGCTCGAGGCAGCGACGGCCGTACTGGCGTCCGCGATCCGGACGGCCGTGATGCTGGACGATTCGGCGCGCGTGATCCACCGCGGCGAGACGCTGCTCCAGCTCGTGATGGACACCAGCGGAACACTGGACCTGAACGAGACACTGACACGAATCCTGGATCAGGCGATGGCGCTATTCGCGGCGGATCGAGGTGGCGTCTTCCTGCTGCCACCGGACGGCATCGCGGTCGCGGAGCGCTCCCGGGGACTGTCACCGGGTGACCTCGCGGCAATGCGAACGCTGACACCGGCATCGCCTGGACGTGATGTCGCCGGCGGGCGGCGGCCTCGGTTCGCGATTCGGCATCGCGGCGAAGTCGACGGCGAGGCCGACACCAGGACACAGCGCACGGCCTCCGAGCAGGAGGCGTTCGATACGCTCTGTTCGGCGCCGATGCTCGACGGCGAAGACATCGTCGGGTGGCTGAACCTCTACCACGATCGCCCGAGGACCTGGACTCCGGCCGACCTCGACACGATGGCCGTGTTCGCCGCGCGAGCCACGGCCGCCGTCCGGACCGCGCAGCAATACGCGCAGCTTGCCCGCTGGGCGGCCCAGCTCCAGTCCATCCAGCAGCTGGGCGCGCGATTGAACCGGCTGACCACGGTCCCAGAGATTGCAGCGGCCATGGCGACCGAGCTGCGGGCCCTGATCGAGCACGGCAACATCCGGGTCTACCGCCTCGAGGGCGAGGACCTGATCGCGGTCGCCCTGAACCCAACGGACGAAGGCTATCTCGACGAGACACCGGAGCTCGTGCGGGGCCGGATCGGCGAGGGCATCACCGGCTGGGTGGCAGCCCACGGCATCGCCCAGAACCTGGCGGACACCGCCCTGGATCCGCGGACGCGGGACATCCCGGGATCCGAAGCATTCGATGAATCCATGCTGCTGGCCCCGTTGATCTACGAAGACCGGGTGCTGGGCGTCATCGCGCTCGTACGGCGTGGCCTGCGCAAGTTCTCAGACGACGACCTCCGGCTCCTGGAGATCTACGCCGGCATCGCCGCGCAGGCGATGGCCAACGCCGACACAACCGAACGCCTGCGGGCGCAGTCGGCCGCCCTCCAGCGCCAGCTTCGCAGTCAGCGCGAGCTCCTCGAGATCACGGAATCCATCCTGCTGACACTCGACCCGCGTGCTGTGCTGGACCAGATTGCCGATCGGCTGAGGCGGCTGGTCCGCTACGACCGGCTCGCAATCGAGGTCTACGACCCGCGGACAGGCGCGCTCGTTCCGCTGACCTCGAAAGGCGAGGACCCCGACGCGGGCGGGCATCCCGTCGACGAGGATGTCGTTTCGTGGGTGATGCGCCAGAACGAGGCGCGCCTTGTTGGCGCGACCGCGACCGCACCCATCGGGGCGGTGGCCGATACCCCGGCCGGAGGTCCCAGCCGGATCGTCGTCCCGCTCCGCGGCCGTGACGGCGTGACCGGCGTGCTCATGCTGTCGCGTTCGGGCGAGATCGAGGCGTTCACGGGCGACGAATTCGAGCTGGTCCAGCTGTTCGCCGCGCAGGTCTCGATCGCATTGCAGAACGCCGAGACGCACCGGGCGGTGGAGGTGCGGGCCCGCACGGACGACCTGACGAACCTGCTGAACCACGGCAGCCTGCGCGAATGGCTGGCCCGTAGCGCCATGCCGGGCGGCGCGTTCAGCCTGATCGTCCTCGACCTCGACGAGTTCAAGGCAGTCAACGACACCTTCGGCCACCAGGCCGGCGATCGCCTGCTGACCGAGATCGGTGGCGCGGTGACAGCTGCCGGCCGCGAGGGCGATCTCGTCTTCCGCTACGGCGGCGATGAATTCGCGGTGCTCCTGCCCGGCACGGACGCATCAGGTGCGATGCTTGTCGCCCAGCGGATCCAGGACGCAGTTCGCCGGGCGGACCGGTCGGACGAAACGCAGACCCAGGGCATCTCGATCACGGCCTCCATCGGCGTGGCCACGTTCCCGATGGACGGCAGCACCGGCCCCGAAATCCTGTTGGCAGCGGACCGGGCGTGTTTCGTCGCCAAACGCGGCGGACGCGATCGGATCGCGGACGCCGCGGAGGGCCTGTCGCTGGCTGCCGCGTTCGCGCGCCAGGACCCGACGCCCGTGGATTCGTCCGATCCACGGTGGAGCACGACAACGGCACCGGACGCTGAGGCCCTGCCGCGGATCGCGGCATCCCGTTCCGACGCCGGTTCGCGCAGCGCCTGACGGCGGGGCCGTGGCGCGGCCGTTGCCATCGCGTCAGCACTCCTGGCCGGGACGCGTCACACTGGACGCCATGCCCGCTCGTCAGGTTGTTCGGGCCTTCACGACCGTCGCAGCCCTTGCGCTCGCGCTGGTGGCCTGTTCGCCCGGGCCGGCCCAGACGTCCAGCCCCTCGCCGACCGTCCCCGCCACCCCGACGAGCGCCCCGACGGCACCTCCCTCCGGCAGCTCCCAGCCGGCGCCCACCGTTGCACAGTCACCTTCGGCGGAGCCCACGGCCGTGTCGTCTGCCAGCCCCGGGCCCTCGTTCTTCGTCTACACGGTAGTCCGCGGAGATTCGCTGCTCTCGATCGGCCGGCGCTACGGCACGACCGGGCGTTCCATCGCCTACTGGAACCGCGACACCTATCCCTCGCTGGACCCCGACTCACGGGACTACGCCCCGAATCGGATCGAGATCGGCTGGAAGCTCAGGCTGATCCCCAACGTCACCCTGGACGACCAGGGCCCGCTGCCTAGCCGGCGTCCCACCCCCATTCCCATCCCGTCCGGCAGTCGTCCGCCGCCGCCGAGCCTGCCGGCCGACGGATCCGCCCTCCTGCTGTCCAACGGCCTGCGCGGCAGTCACGTGGTGGCCCTCACGTTCAACCTGGGGGGCGACCTCGCGCCATCGGTGGAGATCGTGACGTGGCTGATCGACAACGACGTGCCGGCCACGATCTTCGTGGAGGGCCAGACGGTGTCCACGACGGACCCCGGCCGCAGGGCTCTCCAGGCCATCTCCGCGCACCCGGACCTGTTCACCGTGGCGAGCTACTCGTGGGACGGCACGCCCTTCACGGACCTGTCCGCGGACCAGATCCGTGACCAGCTGACCCTGACCGAGGACGCGATCTCCACGGCGACCGGCCGGTCCACCCGGCCGTTCTTCCGGCCGCCGCTGGGAGCCCAGGATGGTCGCGTTCGCTCGACCGCCGGCGCGCTCGGGTGGACCTGGATGGTGATGTGGGACGTCGATGCCCTCGACGCGAAGCCCGAGTCGGAGGGCGGACCCACCGCCGGCGACGTCGTGGCCAAGGTGCTGTCGCGCGCCCAGGGCGGCTCCATCGTGCAGTTGCACATCGGCGGGCAGAACACCCTCGCAGCACTGCCCGGCATCGTCGACGGCCTGCGGGCGCGCGGCCTGGAGCCCGTGTCGCTCAACACGATGTTCGGGTTCTGATGGGCGGCGCCGGCACGGAATCGCGGCTGGAAAGCCGAAGCGGCGCCTGGAGGAGGTAGGCGCCGCTTCGTGGAATGGTCTTTCCGGCGGAGGAGGGAGGTTCGCCGTCGAGACCGGGTGGATTCAGTTGTGGGCCGTGATCGCTGCCGGATGTCTGTCGAGGCCGGCTGCCGGTTGCGGCTGGCTGGCTGATGCGTGTGAGTCTGCAGTTGGAGTGCCCTGAGAGCGATACCCCTCTCGTCCCGAACGGGGAGGTACTTCCGCAGGCCGGATGGCCGGCGGCGACTCGGTGAAGGCGCCTTCGTGCCCTGGGCCGAGCGGGCCCGCCGCGTAGACTCAGGGCAAGATGCGAGTTCGGACGTTTGGGCTACGGCTGCTCGCCGCGGCGTTGACGGCCCTATGGACGATCGCCGGAGCGATTGTGTTACTGGGCTATCGGCCTGGCGGGCCAATCGACGGAATCGTGGGCCTGACGGCGCTGCTTCCGCTCGCGGTCAGCCTCATGGCCCTCCTCTGGCCGCCCGCGGCCCACGGCTCTCGCGCGTTTCCCGCGGTCGCATGGCTGGGTATCGGTGCGGTGCTCCTTCTGATCCCCTCGATCGGCGGCGTGCTGACCCAACTCCTGGCGCGGGGTCCGCAGACGCTGCTGCCATCGTGGGAGGCCGTGTACCCGTGGATCCTCGCCCTCATCGCCACGAGCCTCTTCGGCGGCCTGGGTGTCGGCCGGCGGATTCTTGGTGGTCAAGGGATGCGACGGCGGCGCGTTCAGCTGGGGATGGTCGTCGCCGTCGTCGCGACCACGCTGATCGGATCAGCGTTCGCCGCGGCAGCCATCGCAAATGAGCTCGCGCTCCGCAACACGCCGGCCACCACCTCCCGTTTCGGGCCCACGATCGGGACTCTCGACCCGCCCAAGTGCACCGGGCCGGTGGCCGCCGGTACCTCCGCGGTCGTCGCGCTTTCCCTGCGGGGCGACGTGGACGGCCGCTCGATCGGCACGATCGATCTGCGCGGGGTTCGCAGCGGCCCGGATGTGAGCTGGTCGGCTGACGTGGCCACCGAGGTGGCCGTCGGGCAGTTCGCGCTCATGCGGCGGGGCGACGTCACGCGGACGCGCGTGCCGCGCGACGATTGGCAGGTGATGGCGAGTGACGCGATCAGCGGCAACGTGACGGCCGGCGGCATCCCGTTTCCGTCCCTTGCGCATCCTGCGCCCGATCTCGAAGTCCTCGCCGCAGCGCTCTCGCCCGGCAATCGGTCCGCTGCGGAAGAGCTTGGGCTGGAGTTCGTGGAAGGCGCCCGGGCCCGCCATTGCCGCATCGCGGTTGATGGCCGAAACTTCCAGGCGGCCTTTCCCGCGGCCGGCTGGATCTCCGAGCAGGCCGACCTGCACCGGTGGCGAGGGACACTGGACTACTGGATCTTTCTTGACGGCGAGGTTGGCCAGGTGATTGCCGAGATCAATGGCGAGGCCCAAAGCCTCGCGCGGGAGGGACTGCAGGCAAACCTGTATGCGACGCTGACTGCCACCGACCGGGGCACGCCCGTGACGATCGAGGTCCCCCGAACATGAGCAGGACCGGACGCACATCCCCGGGCGGTGCACCGGATCCGGCGGACGACGGCGAGGAGCACAGCGGCAAGCGCGACCGCCTGGCCCGGTTCTACCGGGTGCTGACCGTGTTGGAAGCGCGCGGCGAGCAGGGCGCCCGGATCGAGGAAATCGCCCGGCTGGTGGGCATGTCCAGGCGCACCGTCTACCGCGATCTCCGGGCCCTGGAGCGGGAGCTGGGCATCCCGGTCTGGAGCGAGGGCGGGGTGTGGGGCGTGGAGGGCAAGGGCTTCCTGCCCCCGCTCAAGCTCACGCGGGCCGAGGCGATGGCCGTGTTCCTGTCCGCCCGGCTGATGGTGCGCTATGCGGACGAATACGACGCCGACCTGGCGGCGGCATTCCAGAAGATGGCCTCCGGCCTGCCGCCGGTGCTCGCCGACCACGTCGCGCGCACGCTCGAAGTGATGTCGCGGCGTGAGGTGGACCCATCGTTCACGCGCCGTGTCCAGCAGCTCACCCAGGCATGGGCCGAGCGCCGGGTCGTGACGTTCGTCTACGACTCCTCGATGCACGACCCCGGCCGTGGGCCCCGCGAGGCGCGCGTCCACCCCTGGTACATCGAGCCCTCGCTGACGACCCACGCGCTGTACCTGTTCGGGTGGGACGAGACCCGGGATGCTCCCCGCACGTTCAAGATCGACCGGATCCGCGATCTCGCGGTCACGCCGCGCACGTTCGAGCCGCCGCGCGAATCGGTCGAGGACGCGTTCACCAACGCGTGGGACATCATTGCGGACCAGCCGGTCGCGGAGGTCGTGCTGCGGTTCGACCCGGCCATCGCGGCCCGGGTCCAGGAGGCCACGTGGCATCCCAGCCAGAGGGTGGAACTCGAAGCCGACGGGTCGCTCCTGTGGCGCGGCCGGGTCTCCGGCACGATCGAGATCCGGCTCTGGATCCTCTCGTGGGGCCAGCAGGTGGAGGTGCTCCAGCCGCCCGATCTCCGGGCGGACGTGCTGGCCACCTATCGCGCGGCGGCCGCCCGGTATGCGCCTCCTGGGTCCAGCGGATGACGACGTTCGGCGATCTGTCGCCTCTTCGCGCGATCAACCTGATCAGCGACCCAATCCACGGCTACATCGAGCTGACCAAACGCATGACAACGGCCGAGACGTCGGCGGCCGGTCTTCTGCCGGAGGAGGCGGCCGAAGAGGACCTGCTCGACACGGCCTGGCTTCAGCGGCTTCGCCGGATCAGCCAGCTGCAGAGCGCGCGGTGGGTCTTCCCGACCGCGGAACACTCGCGGTTCACGCATGGCCTGGGCGTGATGCACGAGGCAGGGCTCTGGGCGCGGCACCTGTACCCGAGCCTGTGCGCGAGCCTCGACGCGGACGGCGTGGCGCGGCCGACGGAGGGTCTGGTCGTGGAAACGCTGCGCGTCGCCGGGCTCCTGCACGACGTCGGGCACGGGCCATTCGCCCATTTCTTCGATCAGCACGTTCTCGCGAGGCACCCCGCCCCGCCCGATCCCCGGCGCATGCCCGGCAAGCGCCTCAGCCACGAGGATTTGTCGCAACTGATCATCGAGCGGGAACTGGGCGACCTGATCCGCGCCCTTCGCCGGGCGCCCGGGACCAGCGGCCGGCATGCCCCCTTCGGGCCGGGTGAGTCGATCGATCCGCGCTGGGTCTCCTTCCTGGTCTCGAAACCCGCCCTGGTGGATCCGGCCATGCCGCAGTGGGTCCGGCTCCTGCAGCCCCTGATGTCGGGTGTGTTCACCGTGGACAACCTGGACTACGTGCGCCGCGACGC
>JANPDJ010000373.1:0-2208 GCA_031431395.1 Chloroflexota bacterium
AGCATCGGGCACTCGCCGCCGATGCCGGCGCTCTGTGGTTTCAGCAGCGTGAGCGCGAAGACCGAAGCGACGCCGGCGTCGAACGCGTTGCCGCCCGCTTCCAGGACGCGCATCCCGATCTCGGCCGCCACGTAGTGACCGGCCGCCACCACCCCGTGGTAGCCGCGGATCACCGGCCGCGTGGTGAACCCCTGGCTGCCGGAAAACCCGCCGCGCGTGTCGATCGGCGGCGGCGTGGAGCCGCCGCCGATCACCGCCGCCATGTCGGATCGGCGAAGCGCCGCAGGACGTTCTCCGTGACCCGCGACACGGTGTTCTCGTAGTTGTACGGCGACAGGGATGCCCGCCAGCAGATCGCGCCCGCGGAGAACACGGCGCCGCCGTTCGGGTACTCGAGATAGGCGAGGTCCGATCGCGAGAACCGGTGCGGCTGGCCGGGAACCTGCAGGTCGCGGACACCCGCTCCGTCCCGGCCCTGCATGAAGTACAGCTCCTCGTCCACCATCGCCTGGTGGGACTGGTTGAAGCGAACCGACGACGCCAGTAGAAGCGTGGTGCCGGGTGAACCCAGCTCGAACTCCATCCGGTCGTACTCGTAGCCGGCAGCGCCCCACTTCACCTGGAGGTTCGGCGAGTCGCCGATCATCTCGCCTTCGATCCCGTCGAAGATCCACGACGCGCGCGGATCGTAGGAATCGGGCATGCGCCTGTACGGGGAACCGCGGTCGAAGCCGGCCCCGGCCGTGCCGATGCCGACGATCGTGTTCGGGGCCCGTCCGCGGTTCTTCCACGTTCCGCCCTGCTCCCCGGTCGTGGAGTGGTGCCGCTCACCGGGCGGCATTTCGAACGGCCACGGGGCGCCCCAGCGGCGCAGTTCGACTCGGTGGGGCTTGAGCGGGTCGATGGACGTGACGCCGAACAGGCTGTTGCCGCCGATGTACATGAAGCGGCCGCCCTCGCCCAGGTACGTCTCCAGCCCGTCGAGCATGGCGCTGGTCCAGTACTCGTGGTGGCCGCTCGAGAGGACCGCGGTGTAGGGCCGGAGCAGATCCGCGCCCTCGTCGTGGAGGTCGTGGTCCGTGAGGTAGTCAACCTCGATGCCCTTGTGGTCCAGCCAGTCCACGAGGTACAGGTCCGCCGGAAACCGCGCTGGGCAGTTCATCGTGCGGTAGCGGAACTTGGGACGCATGTTCAGGATGGGTCGAAAGCGCGATCCGTACGCGATCGCGGAGCCATCCACGTGGACGTCGTAGAGCCCGAACAGCGCGTTCTGCTCGATGTAGCCGTACACGTCGCGGAAGATCGTGGGGTCCGCGAGCGGCTGGCCGATGGGATCGCCCGTCCAATGCTCATCGCGCCACACAGATCGCCCGATGTCCGTGAAGTTCTCGTAGATCTCGTACGTCAACGTGGACATCACCACGGCGATCTTCGAGCGGGCCGCGCCGCGCGGCGGCCGGACGACGAACGGCAGGTGGTCCTCGTCGTCCCCGGCCGTGAGCCACGCGGCGTAGATGCCGCTGGGCAAATCCGCCGGGATCGTCAACTCGAACGCCACGGGCCACTTCGCATCCTCGAGATCGTCGCGGTGGAAGTGAATGGCGCCGTACTGGGCCGGGGCGAGCCGGAAGTCCGTCTCGACGCCGTGATGGTTGTACCCGGTCACGCCGCGCGTGGGCATCTGGACGACGGTCCCGTGGCGCCCGTGCCCCGAACTGTCCGTGATCCGGTCCGTGGCGATATCCGCGGAGAAGTCCCATGCGGCGACGAGATGCGCCGCGAACGGCGCGAGGGCGTCGGGCTGGGCCTCCAGGCGCAGGACCTCCACGCCCGACAACGCGCGAGACAGGACCCGGGGCCGGTCCAGCCGGCCATCGAGGTGGTAGCCCGTCCCGCCGTCGGCTGCCCGTGCGGCGGCCAGCCACATCGGTCCGCCGTGCGGTCCCGGGGCCGCCCCCAGCTCGACGGTGATGGTGGTCGCCGACGGATCTCCGGGCCAGCGCCTGACCGGCTGCTGCCAGAGGGTCGCCGTGCCGTTCCCGATGGAGACGGCGACGAAGTACCACTCCCAGCGGCGCATGGCTGCGCCCGTCGAATACCGGTGCGGTGTGTCCGAGGACTCTCCCCTCCCCCGGCCGCCGATCACGAGCTCGAGGGCGCCGGACACGTCCAGGGCGAGCGCGAGCCCGCCGCCGTGAAACGGATCGC
>JANPDJ010000374.1:0-2900 GCA_031431395.1 Chloroflexota bacterium
CCGGACGCATCAGGGCGGCCCCGCCGCCGTATAGTCGGGCAACGGCCAGTCGGAGAGGGAAACCGCGCGGTCGTCGAGGAGGGCGTCGCGCCGCATGCCGGCCATCGAGATCGCGGACCCGAGTTTCGGGGCCGCCGCGGAGTCGTGGCTCTGGGGCGGCGGGCTCGTGATCCTCGTCATCGCCGCCCTGCTCGGGGCGTTCGAGGCGAGTCGTGGCCGCGCTCCCCGGTGGTCCGTCGCCCTGTCGGCGGTGGCGTGTGCGGCCGTCCTGGCCTTCGGCGTCGTCCTTGTGGCCGGGGGACATGGCCTCTCCGTCACGGCCGGCCGGGTTCTCGATTTCGCGCCGATCAACGTCCACTACGACCCCCTCGCCGGGGTGTTCGTCGTGATTCTGGGAATCGTGGGCATGGCGGCATCCGTGGCCGCATGGGACGGCGTCCACCACGCGCCCTTCAACGCCATCACGGGCGCGGCCTACCCCGTGTTCCTCCTCAGCCTGCTCCTGGTCTTCGGTGCGTCCGACGCGTTCGCGTTCCTCCTGGCGTGGGAGTTGATGGCGCTGAGTTCTGCGGCCCTGGTCATTGGAGCGAAGCCTGTTCACGAGCAGGTGGCGGCGGGCTACCTGTATCTCGCGGTCACGCATCTCGCGACCGCCGCGCTCGTGGTGGCGTTCGGGGTTTTGACCGCCGCAGCCGGTGGCAGCCTGGCATTCGCGGACTGGGCGCAGGCCGCGGGGACGCTTCCGCCGCTTGCCCGCGACGGCGTGTTCGCCCTTTTGGTGGTGGGGTTCGGGACCAAGGCGGGCGCCATGCCGCTGCACGTGTGGCTGCCTCGCGCGCACCCGGCCGCGCCGTCCCACGTGTCAGCGCTGATGTCCGGCGTGATGATCAAGACGGGCATCTTCGGCCTGGTCCGGCTGGGGATGGGCGTGCTGGGCCCGGGCCCCGAAGCATGGGGCATCGCGCTCCTGGTGATCGGCGCGGTCTCCGCCGTACTGGGGATCCTGTACGCGCTGATGGAGCACGACCTCAAGCGGCTGCTTGCGCTCAGCAGCATCGACAACATCGGGATCGTGTTCCTGGGCCTGGGTGCGGCGGTCCTTCTCGCCGGGCACGGCCTGGCCACGGCCGCGGGGTTTGCGCTCGCGGCCGCCCTGCTGCACGGACTGAACCACGGTGTCTTCAAGGCCCTGCTGTTCCTCGCGGCCGGCGCCGTGCAGGCCGCAGCCGGGACACGCAACCTCAACCGGCTGGGTGGCCTCGCCCGGGCGATGCCGATGACGGCGCTCGCCTTCGGGGTGGGGGCTGCTGCGATCAGCGGCCTTCCGCCGCTGAACGGATTCGCCAGTGAATGGCTCACATTCCATGCGCTGATCGGCGCGGGTGCCTCCGCGGATCTCTCCATGGTCGGGCGCTCCTTCGCGCTGCTGGCCGTGGGGGCGCTGGCGCTCACGGCCGCCCTCGTCGTCGCCTGCTTCGTCAAAGCAACTGGCGCCGCCTTCCTTGCGCTGCCACGCAGCGACGGCGCTGCGGAGGCGCACGAGGCAGCCCGGTCCGAACGCCTGGCCATGGGCATGCTCGCCATCCTGTGCGTCGGCCTGGGCCTGGCAGCCGCGCCACTCACCGCCCGGTTGGCGGACATCGCGGCGCCACTGGTCGGCGGTGTGTCCGCACCGGCTTCTACGGACATGGCGGTCGTGCTGTGGGCCGGCCCGCTTGCCGCCGGCTCCGTCGCTCCGATCGCTCTCGGGGTACTCGCCGGGATGGCGACCCTCGTCGGCGTGTTCGCGATTCGCCGCGGCCGCCGCCGGGAGGTGGTGCGGACGACCCCCACGTGGACGTGCGGCATCCTGCCGGATGCTTCGATGGAGTACACCGCGACCAGCTACTCGAAGCTGCTCCGCCTCTTCTTCCGACAGATCCTCCGGCCCGAACGCGTCGTTCACGTGGAGTACCACACCGGAACCCCGTTGCCCGTTGCGATGCGCTACACGGGAGGGGTGACGCACGTGCTGGAGCAGCACGTCTTCGGTCCGTTGCACGCGCTGTCCGTCCGGGGTTCATCAACCGTGCGCCGGCTTCAGAACGGCAGTCTGCAGGCGTATCTCGCCTATGCGCTGATCGGGCTGGTCATCCTCTTCGCGGTGGCCCGCTGATGGCAGCCGGTCCTGCCGCCAGCCTGGTGCTGGTGGTGCTCCAGGCGGTTGTGCTGGTGCTCCTGGCGCCGCTCCTGGCCGGGACGATCCGGCGCACCAAGGCTCGTCTGCAGTCGCGGCGGGGCGCCCCCGTCTGGCAGCCGTATCGCGACCTGCGGAAGTGGTGGACCAAGGAATCCGTGCAGAGTTCGACGGCCAGCCCCGTCCAGGGGATCGCGCCCGCCGTTGTCCTCGGTGTGACGGTGTCCGCCGTCCTGCTCGTGCCCACCGTCGCCGTTGCCGTTCCGCTGCCCGGCTGGGGCGACGTCATCGCCGTCGTCGGACTCCTCGCAGCAGCGCGCTTCACGGTCGCCCTGGCGGCGCTCGATTCCGGTAGCGCCTTCGGTGGGATGGGCAGCAGTCGCGACGTCTCCGTCGCAGCCCTGATCGAGCCTGCTTTCGTTCTCGCGCTGATTGTGGCGGCCGTGACGTTCGGGTCCACGGATCTCGGCACGATCGCCGGGTCCGGCGCCGCTCTCGGACTGGATCTCCTCACGCCCGCCCACGTGATCGCCGCCGTTGCATTCGCGATCGTCGTGGTAGCCGATTCCGGCCATCTGCCCGTGGACAACCCCGATACGCACCTCGAGCTGACGATGGTCCACGAGGGGATGCTGCTGGAGGCCTCCGGCCGCCGGCGCGCCCTGTACATGCTCAGCGCGCATGTGCGCCAGGCGCTCCTGATCGCGCTCTTCCTGGCCGTCTT
>JANPDJ010000375.1:0-11685 GCA_031431395.1 Chloroflexota bacterium
ACTGCTGCCTCCCGTAGGAGTCTGGGCCGTGTCTCAGTCCCAGTCTGGGTGATCGTCCTCTCAGACCACCTACCGATCGTCGCCTTGGTGAGCCGTTACCCCACCAACGAGCTAATCGGACGCAGGCCCCTCCCGAAGCGCATCGCTGCTTTGATGGTGCGAATGAACGAACCATCACATGCGGTATTAGCCACCCTTTCGGGCAGTTATTCCCCACTTCGGGGCAGGTCACCTACGCGTTACTCAGCCGTCCGCCACTAGCGAGCAAGCTCGCCCGTATGACTTGCATGTCTCATGCACGCCGCCAGCGTTTATCCTGAGCCAGGATCAAACTCTCCGAACGTAACGCGACCTTGCGGCCACGTCATTTACTCCGAGGGTCTGACCACTCGCACAATCCTTTACCGGATTTTCCTGCCACTCTTCAGTTGTCAAGGTGCACAGCCGAGGCTGAAACCGCCACCGGCGCAAGAACCCAATGATGGGGCTCAGCGACCGCCGTGTCAAACCGGCGGATCCGGCGGACCGTTCAGGCCCGGGGATTGCGGCCCCCGATCGGAGGCGCGACGCGGAATAGTATCCGCGGCCCTGGAGCGTGTCAATCTGGCTCCGCGGGCCGGACCTGGGAAGGTCCATCGTGCGCGAGGGGTCGCACCGACCGGAGTCGATGCACGTGGGACTGTATCCGGCCGGTAGCGGACGGTCAAGGCGTGCGGCGGATGACATTCGGCGAGGCCCCCGCGTCAGATCGGGCTTGTCTCCACGAGCAGAACGAACGCGGCACCGCTCAGCCACGCGAGCAGGGCAAGCCCCGGCGAGCCTGGCTGACCCAGAGGTCCCACGAGGACGAGGTAGACCACCGCGGCCAGGACCAGGGCGCCGAGCGCCTTCAGCAGGCGCAGGAGGATTTCGTTGACGAGGTTGCTCATCGACTGTCCCTCAGACGGCGCGGCGGCCCTGGAGGGCCCTGATCAAGGTGACCTCGTCGGCGTACTCCAGGTCACCGCCGACGGGAATCCCGCGGGCGATCCGGGTCACTGCCCCGACCACGCCTTCCAGCCGCTCGGCGAGGTACATCGCCGTGGCCTCGCCTTCAAGCGTCGGGTTGGTGGCGATGATGACCTCGGTGAAGGGCTCACCGCGCGTCTTTGCCTCGTCGGCGCGTGCCAGCAGCTCCCGCACGCGGAGGCGGTCGGGCCCGATCCCGTCGATGGGCGAGATCGCCCCGTGGAGGACGTGATACAGCCCGTGAAACTCCGAGGTCCGCTCCAGTGCAAGGACGTCCAGGGGTTCCTCCACGACGCAGATCAACTGCTGGGCTCGGCCCGGATCCCGGCAGATGAGGCACAGCGGAGCATCGCTGATGTTGAAGCAGCGATTACAGAAGACGACCTGCTCCCGCATCGCGACCAACGCGGCGGCCAGCGTCCGCGCTTCCGACTCGGGCGTCCTGAGAAGGTGGTAGGTCAGACGCTGCGCCGTCTTCGGGCCGATCCCGGGCAGGCGGGCGAACGCCTCGATGAGGCGGGCGACGGGTTCGATCAGCGTGGCGGCCATTCGTGGTCGCCTACATCCCCGGCAGCTTGAGGCCGCCCGTGAGCGCGCTCATCTTCGACTCGGCGAGCTGCTTGGACGCGGTCATTGCCTCGTTGACCGCCGCCACGATCAAGTCCTGGAGCATCTCGACGTCCGAGGGGTCAACCGCCGACGGGTCGATCGTGACGCTGACCAGCCGCTGTTCACCTGTCGCGGTGGCGCGAACGACGCCGCCGCCCGCGGTTCCGTCCACCGTGAGTACCTTGAGTTCTCCCTGGATTCGCGCAAGCTCCTGCATCATCTGCTGCTGCATTCGCTGCAGGTTGCCCATGTTCATGACATCTCTCCTGTTCGCGGGGACGGCGGGCTGGCGCGGCTGCAAGTCTGGCGGTTCGGCGCGCCCAGGGTGACTTCGGTCAACTCACCTCGCCAATGTCCACGAGTTCCTCGGCGAAGATCCGCCGGGCCTCCGCAAGCAGGCGGTCTCCGTGGTCATCGGCTGGCAACGGCGGTGCGAGTTCAAGGTTTGTCGCCACGCAGCGTACCGCCACCGTCCGACCAAGGAACTTGGCGACACCCTCCTCGAGCGTGGAGCGACGGCGCTCCGCGACGTCCTTGAGGAAGCCCTGGCTCTCCGGAAACCCCAGGGTGACGATGCTCCCGTCCATGGCGATGGGCCGGCAGACCGTGATCAGCGGTTTCACCGCAGGCATCTGGCTGATCCAGGCCACGATGTCCGGCCAGACCCGGTGGAGCTCGCCCAGCGCCGTGTCGGCGACACCGTTGTCGGCGGATGCGGGAGGGGCCGGCGTCCCGGTGGGCGTTCGCGGTCGTCCGGGCTGCGGCGTGGTGGCTGGTGGCACGGGGCGAGCTGCCTGGGGCTCCGGCGCATCGCTGCGAACGCCGGGCGGCCCGACGCGATCGGGGGCAGGTTCGGGGCTGAAGGCCGGGGCTTCGGCGCGGTGCGCCACCGATCCGGCCGGGGCTGCCGTGGGTTCGGGACGGGTGGACCGTGTCGCCATTCCGGCGGGCAGTCGTTCGGGACGCGGCGCAGCCGCGGCCGCAACCGATGGACTGCCCGCGACCGCCGGGGTGGCCCGGACAACGGCACCGCCTCCGGGCGCCAGGAGGGTCAATTCCAACTGAAACCGCAGCCCGCCCGGTCCCGTCCGGTTCGGGTCGAGCGCCGCCAGGCGCCGGGCCGCCGACGCAAGCGCATCAGGCGGCGGACCGCCCTGGCCGGCGGCGGTCAATCGGGCAACGAGGGCTTCGCGAAGTCCGTCCACGACCTGGTTGAGGAAGGCCCGAAGGTCACGGCCCCGATCGTCGAGGTCCTGGAGGATGCGCATCCCTACCAGCGCATCACCGGCCACCAGTGAATCGATGAAGGCCGCGACCGTCTCCGTATCGACGATCCCCAGCAGTTCGCGGACCTGGTCGGCCGTCAGGCGTTCCGGTCCGGCGGTGAGCAGTTGGTCGAGCATGGATTCGGCATCGCGCATGCCGCCGGCCGCAAGTCGCGCCACCAGCCCAATCGCACTGTCGTCCGCGGTGCGGCCCTCCGCGTCGATGACGCGCCGGAGCTTGCCTTCGATCTGGGCGACGGTCAGGGGACGGAAGTCGAACCGCTGGATCCGGGACAGCACGGCCGGTCGGACCTGGCTGGCGTCCGTCGTGCAGAAGATGAACGCGACGTGCTCCGGCGGCTCTTCGAGCGTCTTGAGAAGCAGATCCCAGCCTTCCTTGATCCGCTGGACCTCGTCCACGATGAAGACCTTGCGTCGCAGGCTGCCTGGGACCGTTGCCACGCGAGGCAGGAACTCGCGGATGTCGTCCACCTTGTTGTTGGACGCCGCGTCCATCTCGATCACGTCGAGCGCGCGGCCTTCCCGGATGGAGACGCACGGCTCGCACGTGTCGTCCGGCTCGCCATCGACAAGGTTGGTGCAGTTGAGCGCCTTCGCGACGATCCGGGCCATGGACGTCTTGCCGGTTCCCCGCGGGCCCACAAAGAGCAGTGCATGCGCGACCCTGTTGGACCGGACCGCGTTGCGGAGGGTCTGGACGACCGGCTCCTGGCCGACGATCTCGCCGAAGGTCTGGGCTCGCCAGCGCCGGTAGAGGGCCTGATGGGTTCGCGCTGGCGAGGTCACGCCTCTCCTCGGGTGACGCGGCGGTGATGCGGCAACAATGGGCGCTGAGTGCCGTGCACCCCCTGTCGACCTGGACGTTCCCGTGCCCACCACCATGAGCGGCTCGGACCAGGCCGTTCCGCGGCACCCGTCGATGGTCGCTTAGTGCTGCATCCTTCCGGACCTGACACGGTTCGCGGATCGCCGCTGCGCGGGACCCAGTCCTCAACGTCGCTCGTGGCGGCGGCCTTCGAGAACGGAGACCTCGAGGGGGAATTCAGCCCTGCTGGAGCGGATTGCAGGTACAGGGCACCGCTAGTTCCCCGCCTAGCACGGCCCCGAGATGGTAGCAGAGGGCGCCCGTTGCTCGATGCTGGCCCAGGGTCGAGACGGCAACTCAGGACGTTGGGAGGAGAGTGGCGGAGAGGGCGGGATTTGAACCCGCGATGGGTTGCCCCATACCGCATTTCCAGTGCGGCGCCCTAGGCCACTAGGCGACCTCTCCGCGGGCACGAAAGCTGAGTGTGGCACGGCGACCGGAACCCATGATCCGGCCGGCGCCCCTTGCGTGGCGGAGTGGGTGGGATTCGAACCCACGCTGCTTGCGCAGACCGCTTTTCGAGAGCGGCACCATCAACCACTCGGACACCTCTCCGCCGGGCAGGATACCAAAGGCCCCAGCCAGCCCCGGAGGACGCGGAAGCACATCCCCCACACAGCCCTACGAGCGCGGTTCGACGGCAGCCCGGTGGGTCGCCACGAGAGCCTCCGCCTGTGCTTCGGCTGCAAGGGCAAGCAGCTGGTCGTCGCGCCACGGCGACGGAGCCTCTGCCAGCCGGCGGACGGGCGACGTCACCAGCCAGGCCACGGCCGACAACGAGCCGAGGGCTGCGAACGCCAGCGCCGCGTGCACGCCGATGCCGGACCCCAGCGCGCCGCCGACGAAGGCTCCGATGGGCGCCACCCCGACGGCCAGGAACTTCATCGTTCCGGTAAGGCGGCCCAGGAGCCGGTCGGGTGTGATCGACTGGCGCAGGCTGATCTGGTTGATCATGAACACCGGCATCCCGAATGCGACGCCGAGACGCGACAGCACGAGCATCGGGAACGCGAGACTCGGGACTGCGAGCGGGACGAGCAGGCCGGACAGGCTGCACAGGCCGATCGAGATGATCAGCGTGCGGCCGATGCCGAAACGTCGTCCGATGCGGCCGGCGAGAAGCGCCCCAGGCAGGAAGCCCAGGTTGCCGACGGCAAGCACCAGCCCGATCTCTCCCGCACCAAGGTGCAGGTCGCGCGTCACGAACAGGATGTAGACCGCCTGGATCATCGAATCGAAGAAGAAGTACGTGGCCATCGCGGCGGCGATCGAGAGCAGAATCCGATTGGCGAACACCAGGTGGAGGCCTTCGCGGATCTCCTGCCTGAGTCCCGGCCGGCGGCCGGTGGCATGCGGTGCCGCTTCCGGGGTCCTGATGGACATGAGCATCGTCGCCGAGATGAGCAGGGCCACCGAATTGACCAGGATCGCGATTGGCGCCGTGAACAGGGCGACCAGTGCCCCGCCAAGCCCGGGCCCCACCACCTGGGCCCCGCTCCGCGAGAACTCCAGCTTGGTGTTGCCCTCCACCAGCTGCTCGCGATCGATCAGTGTCGGCAGGTAGGACTGGGCCGCGATGTCATACACGAGCCCGCTCGTGCCGGTGATCAGCGCCACGACGTAGAGGACCGGCATCGACAGCACGCCGGCGATGTAGGCGAGTGGGACGGCGAGAAGGGCAAACGCCAGCAGGAAGGAGATGGAAATGAGCACAGGCCTACGTCGGACCCGGTCCACCCAACCTCCTGCGGGCAGGCTGATCACGAGATATGGCAGCAGACCGCAGGCACCCAGGATGCCCATCTCCGTGGAACTTGCATGGAGCAGCAGGGCGCCCGCGAGGGGAAAGGCGAGGTACGTCACCTGGCTGCCGAGCTGGCTCACGGTCTCGCCCAGCCAGACCTTGCGGAAATCCGTGTGGTGCCAGAGCGAACCACCGGTCAGACGACCGAGCAGCCCAGTCACGAGGGGGCGCGCCGGCCGAGTCGAGCGTCCGTGGATTCGCGAGCCTGAACCTGGAGCCCTGTGGCCGTCGCCGGTCATCACGGCGATGATACAGGCGTGTGCGGGGCAGTCCCGGCGGTAGGATGCGGCCGCGGGGCGGGGTTGCCGACCGCCCGGGCAGCGTGGCAACGGGGCAGCACGAGGACGAACGCACATGTCGCAAGCCCGTAAGGTGGGGGTCCTGACCGGCGGCGGCGACGTCCCGGGTCTGAACGCAGTCATCAAGAGCATCGTGTACCGCTCCGCGGACCTCGGCTGCGAGGTCCTGGGCCTGCGGCGCGGTTGGCTGGGCCTGACGCAGCTCGAGCCCGGTCGCGAGCCGGACCGGGCACACGCGGTGCCCCTGGATCGGGCGAACACGCGCGTCATCGACCGGACGGGGGGGACGATCCTGCACACATCGCGGACGAACCCACGCTGGATGAAGGCGGCCGACCTGCCGTCATGGCTTCCTGAAGCCCGGCGCGAGCAGCTTCGGGCGGGCGAGGACCGGTTCGACCTCACGCCCGTCGTACTCGACAACATCGCCTCGCTTGGGCTCGACGCGCTCATCTCGATCGGCGGCGACGACACGCTGGCGTTCTCACGCGTCCTGGTCGAGGCAGGCGTGCCGCTCCTCGGCATCCCCAAGACCATGGACAACGATGTCCCCGGGACCGAGTATGCGATCGGGTTCTCGTCGGCCGTGACGCGGGCGCGGGAACTCATCAACCGGCAACGCACCACCCTGGGCTCGCACGAGCGCATCGGAGTGTTCCGGATCTTCGGGCGAGACGCCGGCTTCTCCGCTCTGTACACGGCCTACGTGACCTCGTCACGCTGCGTGATCCCGGAAGTGCCCTATGACCTCGGCAGGCTGGCAGCCGTGCTCGCGGATGACCATCGGAGCAACCCCAGCCACTACGCGCTGATCATCACGTCCGAGGGGGCGATCTGGCAGGGCGCTGCCATCGCCGAAGAAGGGGCTGTTGATTCGTTCGGCCACCGCCACAAGGTGAACGTGGGCGAGGCGCTCGCCGCCGAACTCAAGGCACGAACGGGCATCGACACGGTGGCCTCAGAGTTGACGTACGACCTTCGGTCCGGCGAGCCCGACTCGCTCGATTCGACCGTCGCGATCACGTTCGCGAACGTGGCGATGGACCTGCTGGCCGAAGGCGTCTTCGGGCGCATGGTGGCGATCCGCGAGGGCCGCTATGCCCACGTGGCGCTGCCCGATCCATCACTGCCGAAGCGGGTGGTGGACGTCGCGGAGAACTACAACATGGAACGCTTCCGGCCACGGTACGACGGACGCCTGGGGGAGCCGATGCTGCTGCTGGGGGCGCCGGGCGTGGATGCGCTCGCGTGGGCGCGGTCGTAAAGCCGCCGTTCATCACGGATACGTCCGGGTAGAGTCGCCGCGAATAGCATTGATCGCGGGGGAGGGCCGGAACGGCCCCCACCCTTCCAGATGAAGTTGGTCGCGATCAGCTCTCCAGGGCGGACAGGGCGCGGATCGTCCGGGCGAGCGACGACATGTCCTCGTCCGCGTGCCCCTGGGCCATGAGCCCGGTCTCCAGCTGCGCGCACAGCGCAGAGACGGGCAGCGCCGCGCCGATCTCCTGGGCGAGCTGGAGCGCGATCCCCAGGTCCTTCCGGTGGAGGGCCACCTTGAAGCCGAGTGGGTACTCGTTCGCGATCATCCGGGCGCTACGATTTTCGAGGACCCACGACCGTGCCGCGCCTCCCGACAATGCGCCCACGAGCTGCTCCGGGTCGAGCCCGGCCTTGATGGCCAGCACGATCCCCTCGGCCACACCGAGGTAGGCGCCCGCGAGGATCACCTGGTTGACGGCCTTTGCGGCCTGTCCGCTGCCGAGCGGCCCCAGGTGCGTGATCGTCTTGCCCATGCCCGCGAGGACCGGCCGCGCACGTTCGACGTCTGCGGCGTCGCCGCCCACGAAGATGGTGAGCGTCCCTTTCTGGGCACCCTCGGAGCCGCCCGAGACGGGCGCGTCGATCAGGTGGACCCCGCGCTCCGCGAGGCGCTCGCCGAACCCGCGAGTTGCAGACGGCGAAATTGTGGAGCAGTCGATCACGAGCGTGCCCTGCCGGGCGCCCTCGACGATGCCGTCGGGCCCGAAGAGCACGCGCTCCACGTCCGGCGTGTCGGACACGCACGTCACGATGACGTCCGCGGCTGCCGCCATGCCTGCAGGGGTCTTCGCCAGCGTCGCGCCCAGCGCCTCGAGTTCGGCCGCTCTCCCGGCCGTGCGATTCCAGACCGCCAGGGGGAATCCGGCGCGCGCGAGGTTCGCGGCCATCGCGATGCCCATCGTGCCCAGTCCGACAAAACCCACGCGTTCCATGATTCTCGCTTCTCCTTCGCGGCCTGATCGCCGCTATTCAGTCCACCTTGTAGCGCAACTCGGCGTCCCAGTAGGCCGGGAATCCCACGGCCGACTGGAGGCCCTCGAATGTCAGTTCGGGCGGCCGGCCGGCGAGGTCCCCGCTCCGCAGCGCGTCGAGGGCCTGGTTCATGGCCGCGATCGCTGCGGACAGGAGCACCAGCGGGTACGCCGCGATCCGGTAGCCGATCCGTTCGAGTTCTGCCGGGGACAGGATGGGGGTCTTCCCGCCGTCGATCATGTTGGCCATGGCGGGCAGTGGGATCTCCGCACAGAAGCGCCGCATCTCGGCGACCGATTCGGGTGCCTCAAGGAAGATGATGTCGGCCCCCTCGGCCACGAAGTCGTGGCAGCGCGCGAGAGCATCGTCGAACCCGTTGACCGCGCGGGCATCCGTGCGCGCCATGATGAGGATGTCGTGGTCGGACCGGGCATCCACCGCGGCCCGGATGCGCATCCGGGCCTCCGCGCGACTGACCACCTGCTTGCCGCGCGTATGCCCGCAGCGCTTCGGGCTGACCTGGTCTTCGATCATGACGCACGCGGCGCCCGCCCTGGAGTACTCGCGGACGGTGCGCTGGACGTTGAGCGCGTTGCCATAGCCCGTGTCGCCGTCGGCGAGGATCGCGACCCCGGGCGCCGCGGCGGTCACCGATCGCAGCGAATCCAGCATCTCACCGAAGGAGATCAGGCCCGTGTCGGGCATGCCGAGGCGAGCGGCCGAGACGGAGAACCCGCTCATGAAGCTCAGGGGGTAGCCAGCGTCCGCGATCACCTTCGATGACAGCGCGTCAAAGCAGCCGGGCATCACGTGGAGACCCGGCTGGGCGAGCAGGGCGCGAAGGCGATCGGCCGGGGTCATCGGGTCCTCCACATCGCTCGTGACGACGGTGTCCAGCCTAGGGGATCGAGGCGCCCATGGTTGGCGTCCCGGCCGCCGGTGGATTGGCCCGTGCCGGAGTTTCCGCCCATCGTTCGACTGGTCGCCTGGCCATTGCCGACCGTTCCGCCAATCGTTCCACTGGTTGGTGATATGCCGACTCGCCCGCACTCCATGGCTCCTGAGGGCCGGATTCTGCCCCAAATGATGCTGCCGCCTGGCGGTAAATGACAGAAAGATGGCCGCCGTGGGCGTCGTGCCATCACATACCACCAACCGTGGGAACGATCGGCGGGAAGGTGCGTCATCCGCAGCGACGAACGCACCCCGTGGGGCGAAACGCGGCGGAATGCTGCATCTGGCGAGACTTGGTGGGGCCGGCCGGGCAACGCGGGAGCCGGGCGCCAGTGATCACTGAGCTCATGGCGACAACGCACGCATGGGGCGGCATCGCTGGGGAGAATGGCGCGCCCGGCGGGACTCGAACCCACGACCTTCAGGTCCGCAACCTGACGCTCTATCCACTGAGCTACGGGCGCACGATGCGGGGAGGAACTGGCGGAGAGGGAGGGATTCGAACCCTCGAAGCAGGTTACCCCACTTGGCGGTTTAGCAAACCGCTGCACTAGACCTCTATGCGACCTCTCCGTGGAGCAGCGGGCGGGATTCTAGCATCCGGCCATCGCCTTGCGGCCTGCCGTCGGCCGTCGATCGGGGTAGGCTACGGTCATGCGGTCGATTGAACTCGAGATCACGAATGCGACCGGCCTTCACGCGCGACCGGCCGCCGTGTTTGTCAGGACCGCCGCCGGCTTCCGCTCCGCGATCCGCGTGCGCAATGTCGAGCGGGACGGCCCCGGGGCCAACGCCAAGAGCATCCTGTCCGTGCTCGCCCAGGGCGTGGGGCACCGTAGTCGGATCGAGATCTTGACTGATGGCGACGACGAGGACGCGGCACTGGAGGCCCTCGCCCGCGTGGTCGCAGAGGGCCTGGGCGAAGGCATCGCGAGCACAGAACACGCCCCGGGCCCGCCCGGCGACGGACCGGCGCAAGCAACGACCGTCCCGCCGGAGCCACGGAGCCGTTGACACCCGGATCGTGCCTCCGCTATGGTCACCCTGCAATGAATCGCGCGTACTTCTACTTTTACGACAGCCCGGCATAACCGCCCCTGGAACCTGGATCCGGGGACGCGGGTCCTGCCGGGCTGAAGCAGAGGTCACGACCTCTGCTTTTTTGTTGGCCAGCCCCTGAACTCCGCTCAAGCGACGCCTCGAAAGGACGACCCGATGTTCGTGGTGATGTCCGTCACCGCCAGCGAAGCCGAGATCCTCGGCGTGAAGAGCCACATCCTGGCGGAGGGGATGACCCCGCACGAGCATCTCGGCTCGCAGCGCCGGGTGATCGCCGTCTTGGGCGAAGTCGGCCCGCGGCGCCAGGAACTCCAGAGCCGCCTCGCGGGGCTGCCGGGCGTCGAGGGGATCACGCCGATCAGCCGCCCGTTCAAGCTCACTTCCCGAGAGTTCCACCCCGAGGACACCGTGATCCGCGTATTGGACGCGGTGATCGGCGACGGTTCGCTCACGATGATGGCGGGGCCCTGCTCCGTTGAGAGTCGCGAGCAGGTCCTGGAGACGGCCCAGGCCGTCAAGGCGGCTGGCGCGACGATCCTCCGCGGGGGCGCATTCAAGCCGCGCACCAGCCCGTACTCATTCCAGGGCCTTGGCGTCGAGGCGCTGCGCTACCTGGCCGAGGCCCGGGAGCTGACCGGGCTGCCCGTCATCACGGAAGTCATGGAGGCGAACCAGCTCGACATCGTGGCCGAGTACGCCGACATCCTCCAGATCGGCGCGCGGAACATGCAGAACTACTCGCTGCTGAACTCGTGCGGCCGGACCCGGCGACCGGTGATGCTGAAGCGTGGCTTCGGGGCGACAGTGGAAGAGCTGCTCATGGCGGCCGAGTACATCGTGAGCTCCGGCAATCCCAACGTGATGCTCTGCGAGCGCGGCATTCGGACGTTCGAGACGTACACGCGGAACACGATGGATGTCTCGGCAGTGCCGCTTCTGCATCACCTTACGCACCTGCCGGTCATCGTGGACCCGTCCCACGCAACGGGCAAGCGGTGGCTGGTCACGCCGCTGGCACTGGCCGGTGTCGCCGTTGGCGCCGACGGGGTGATGGTGGAGGTTCACCCGAACCCGGACGCGGCCCTCTCGGACGCGGAACAGCAGCTCAACTTCGACCAGTTCCGGGCGATGATGGGCCAGGTCGTGCCGATGCACGAACTGGTGCGCGGCCAACCGCACGACCCGGCGCTGCCACGTGCTCCCCAGGCGGCCGCCAAGGCCGGCGGCCTGAGCCGGCATTGAGCCGGCACGTTCCCGCCGGGGTCCCTCGCCGGCGCACGCCCAGCGCGAGGTTGTCACGGCGCGCCGATCAGCGGCGGAACCATTGATGGACGCCTCCGTCGCGATCGTCCGCCAGGCGGGGCGCCTGCGCGGCCAACTGCGCATGCCGGGCGACAAGTCCATCAGTCACCGGGCCCTTCTGCTGGCGGCGCTCGCCCGGGGCGAGAGCAGGATCACTGCCGCCGGCGACGGACAGGACGTCCGGTCCACGGCAGGCATCGTCGCGCG